>JBDSDZ010000093.1:0-41034 GCA_039920345.1 Croceibacterium sp. | reverse complement strand
CATTGCTGCGGTCCTTGGTTGCGATACGTCCGGGGTCAACATAGAGCCGCGCGATGCCCGATACCACTCCCCCGCTCGCCCCGCCTGTCGCACCCCGCAAACCCTCCAGCGTAACCCACCACGGGATCACCGTGGCCGACGATTACGCCTGGCTGCGCGACCCCGGTTATCCGGCAGTGACCGACGCGGCAGTGCTGGGCCACCTCGCGGCCGAAAACGCGTGGTTCGAAGCGCGCATGGCGCCGCATTCGGATGCCATCGACGGGCTTTTCAAGGAGATGCGGGCGCGGATCATGGAAGCGGACAAGTCGGTTCCGCAGAAGGACGGCGAGTTCCTCTACTGGATCGAATACGAGGAGGGCGCCGAGTACAAGAAATGGTGGCGCAGGTCCGTTTCCGCCAAGGATGACGGAACTGCCGACGAGCTGATCCTCGACGAAACCGAACTGGCGGCGGGCAAGGAATACTTCCGCCTTGGCGCGATTTCGACCGCTCGCGATGGGCGGCTGCTGGCCTATTCGGTCGATGACAACGGGTCGGAACGATTCACCGCACGAATCAAGGTCATCGCCACCGGAGAGCACTTGCCCGACGAGATTCCCGGCACGCTGTCGGGCCTGGTATGGGTCGCGCAAGACAAGGGGCTGATCTACTCGCTGGCGAACGAAAACTGGCGGACCGACAATGCCCGCCTGCACTGGCTGGGCCAGCCGATTGACCAGGACATCGAGCTTTTTCACGAAGATGACGAAGGTTTCCGCGTCTCTGCCAGCCTCTCGGCGAAGGAGAACTGGGTCATCATTTCGACCGGCGACCACGAAACAAGCGAGGCTTGGCTGGTTCCGGCCGAGGATCCGACGGCCGCGCCCGCGCTGGTCAAGGCGCGGCAAAAGGGTGTCGAGTACGACGTCGATGAACGCGGCGGCACGCTCTACGTCCAGACCAACGACAGCCACGAAAACTTCCGCCTCGCCACTGCCCCGCTGGATGCGCCCGGCCAGTGGACCACGCTGATCGAAGGGTCGGACGAATTCTACCTGACCGGGTTCGACCTGTTCCGCGATTTCTACGTGATCGACGGCCGACTGGGCGGCTTGGACCGGATCGAGATCCGCTATTATGACGACCCCGCCCGCATCGAGCCAGTCGAGTTTCCCGAGGCGAGTTACACCGCGTCGATGGGCAGCAACCCGGAGTTCGAGCAAACCGTGCTGCGGGTCGGCTACGAAAGCATGATCAGCCCGGCGAGCACTTATGATTTCGATGTCGCCGCCCGCGAGCTGACGCTGCTCAAGCGGCAGGAAATCCCCTCCGGCTATGACCGCGAGCTCTACGCCACCGAACGGCTCGAGATCACCGCGCGCGATGGCACCGCGATCCCGGTCAGCGTGATGTACCGCAAGGATCGGCAATCCCCCGGCCCGCTGCACCTCTACGGCTACGGCGCTTATGGAATCGCCATCCCGCCAGGCTTTTCGACCACCCGGCTCAGCCTGGTCGATCGCGGGTTTGCCTATGCCATCGCCCATATCCGCGGCGGCGATGACCTGGGCCGCGCCTGGTACAAGGCGGGCAAGCTCGAAAGCCGCACCAACGCCTTCACCGACTTCGTCGATGTCGCCAAGGGCCTGGTCGAGCGCGGGCTGACCGAGGCCGGGCGCATCTCGATCTCGGGCGGCTCGGCCGGCGGCGAGCTGATGGGCGCGGTAATCAATTCCAACCCCGCGCTGTGGGGCGCGGTGGTGGCGCACGTGCCATTCGTGGACGTGCTGGCAACCATGCTCGACGCCACGCTGCCGCTGACGCCCGGCGAATGGCCCGAGTGGGGCAACCCGATCGAGGACCGCGCCGCGTTCGAGCTGATCCAGAGCTATAGTCCGTACGACAACGTCAAGGCCCAGGCCTATCCGCCGTTGCTGGTCACCGCCGGGCTCAACGATCCGCGCGTCACCTATTGGGAGCCCGCCAAATGGGTCGCCCGCCTGCGCGAGCTGAAGACCGACGCCCATGAACTGCTGCTCAAGACCAACATGGGCGCGGGCCACGGCGGCAAATCGGGCCGATTCGAGAGCCTGCACGAAACCGCCGAGGAGTTCGCGTTCATCCTGTGGCAGATGGGGGTGAATGCCGGGCCTCAAGTACCGAAGCGATAGGCCAACAAAAGATGAGCAATCGCTTTGCCATGACTTTCACCGCCCAGCCCGAGCACATCGACGAGAACGGGCACGTCAACAACACGGTGTGGGTGCGGTGGATGGAAGACATCGCCACCGCGCACTGGCTGCAGGACGCCGACCCGGCGCATGTCGCGGCCTACGCCTGGGTCGTGACCCGGCACGAGATCGACTATCGCGGCAACATCGGCGAGGGGGACAGCGTCGAAGGCGTGACCGAGATCAGGGAAGGCCCGACCGGCGCGCGGTTTGACCGGCACTTCACCTTTACCGACGCGGGCGGCAAGGCGGTGGTGCGGGCCAAGACTACCTGGGCGATGATCGATCGGGCGACCGGGCGGTTGTTGCGCGTATCGGCGGAGGTTTCGGCGCCGTTTCTGGCGGGGTAGCCCCCTCTCAACTGCGGCTAGGCAGCAGGCCGCCAAGCCTTCGTATCTCTCCCGCAAGGGGAGAGAGCGCCGGTTCCTCTCCCCTCGCGGGAGAGGATAGCGCAACTTGATCGCGCAGCGAGCTAGCGAAGCTTGGAGAGGGCCTTAGCCCTTGATCGCGTCCTCGATCGACAGCACGTCATACCCCAGCTCGCTCGCCACCGCCGGATAAGTCACCCGGCCGGCATGAACATTGAGCCCTTCGGCGAGGTAGGGATCGGCGCGCATCGCGGCTTTCCAGCCGCGATCGGCAATGTTGAGCGCGCGCGGCAGGGTCACGTTGTTGAGCGCATAAGTGCTCGTCCGCGCCACCGCGCCGGGCATGTTGGCAACGCAGTAATGGACGATGCCGTCGACCACGAAGGTCGGATTATCATGCGTCGTCGCATGGCTGGTTTCGAAGCAGCCGCCTTGGTCGATCGCCACGTCGACCAGCACCGAGCCCGGCCGCATCGTGCCGAGCATCTCGCGCGTAACCAGCTTGGGCGCCGCCGCGCCGGGGACCAGCACCGCGCCGATCACCAGGTCGGCATTGGCGACCATTTCTGCCAGGTTCGCCTGGTTGGAAAAGCGTGTCTTGGCACGGCTTTCGAAGTGGATGCCGAGCCGCTCGAGCGCTTCCGGGTCGCGATCGAGGATGGTCACGTCGGCGCCCAGGCCGACCGCCATCTGCGCGGCGTTAAAGCCGACCACGCCGCCACCGATCACCGCCACCGTGCCCGGCATAACGCCCGGAACGCCGCCGAGCAGCACGCCGCGCCCGCCGTGGGCTTTTTCCAGCGCGGTCGCGCCGGCCTGGATGCTCATCCGCCCGGCCACCTGGCTCATCGGCTTGAGCAGCGGCAAAGTGCCGCCGGGGCCGGTCACGGTTTCATAGGCAATCGCGGTGACGCCGGATTTGACCAGATCGGCGGTCTGGTCAGGATCGGGCGCAAGGTGGAGGTAGGTGTAGAGGATCTGATCGGCGTGGAGCTGCGCCCGTTCGCCCGGCTGCGGTTCCTTGACCTTGACCACCATTTCACATGTCGCGAAGATTTTCTCCGGTCCGGAGACGATTTCGGCCCCGGCCGCGCGGTACTGGTCATCGGTCGCGCCGATGCCGAGCCCGGCGCCACTTTCGATCCACACCTGGTGGCCGTGCTTGTGCAGTTCCTTGGCGCTTTCAGGCGTAAGCCCGACGCGGTATTCCTGGTTCTTGATCTCGCGCGGGCAACCGATCAGCATGGCAAGCACTCCTCTGGCGAACTCGTTACAAGTGAAACCGGCTGCGCGCAATCGTGCGGATGGGCTCGGTATGGAGCGGAAGGGCGGTGACACAGATGACAGGCTGCAGGACAGCAAAATATGCGGCGGAGAACCCGCAATGACCCGCCGCGAGGTCGGCCGCCTGGTCATGGCGCTGCTGCTGGGCGCGGCAGTCGCCTTGCCGGTGGGGATGATGTTGGCCGACCAGCGCACCGCACCCGCCGGATCGCCTCATGCCTTGCCCGCACCGACCGATCACCGCGCTGTCTTCTCGCCCAAAGTCCTGAGCGATCCCTACTTCCTCGACCAGCAACGCAAGGGCATCGAAGCGCTCGAGCAGAATTGCCGCAGGACAGGCGCAATGTGCGACGAGGCGCGGCAAGGGCGCGCGTGGCTGGAGCGGCAGGGGCAAAGATAGCGCTCTTCGCGCCCGTTAACCGCTATTTCGGGAAAACCCCTTATGCCGGGCCGCTACCGAGGTGGAGCGACTCAGGCAGGCAATGGATCAGCGGGCAACAGTCAGGTTTATGGTGGACCGTGCGGCCGAATGCCGCTTGCCGCATAGCTCGTGGCCCACGCGATTGTGCAACATCTCCACCGTAGGCTGCATGATACTGTGCCAAGTAAACGCCATCCCGGAAGGAACGCGGTTGCGGCTGCGGATCAAAGGCATGGCCGCAATCAACGGCGCGATCATCTGGCACCGCGGCGGACAGGCCGGGGTGTCGTTCGACACGCCGCTGACGAGCGCGCAGTTGCACCGCCTTGGCGCGACCACCCCCGATCTCGGGCTAGTGCCGGTCATGCAACACGAAGCACTCGACGGACCGCTTGAGGACACGCCCCAGCGCACACCGGGCGGCCTGAGCGGCGGGCTGGTCAAGCGCGCCGCCGCAGGCCTCAGTTCGCCTTAAACAACCCCAGGTCGATCGAATCCCCGACGGCTTTCAGCCCGGCGTCGCTGCCGTGCAGGTGGTCGCCCATGTGATAGCCTTCGCGCATCTGGCGCGGGTCGGCGGGATCGGCGAAGGCGGTGTCGATCCGGGTCACCCCGTCGAACGCGCCGCCGTTGACGATCCAGTCGTTGATCTTCTGGCGCGCGGCTTCGCCTTCTTCGGACCAGTAGCTGGCGCCCATGTACGGACCGATCGGCGCGCCGATAACCTTGATGCCCTTTTCATGCGCGCGGGCGATGATCTGCTGGAACCCGGCGATCATCTGTTCGACCGAGATTTGCGGCTGGTCGAGCGTGAGTCCGCCAGGTCCGCCCCCGCCTGGGCGCTGCGGGCCGAAGCGCTGGCCGATGTCGTTCACGCCTTCGAACATGATGATGTATTGCACGTTCGGCAGGCTCAGCACGTCTTCGTCAAAGCGCGACAACGCGCTCTCGCCCATCCCGGGGCTGAGCACGCGGTTGCCGCTGATCGCCTGGTTGGCGACCGCCCATTCCTGCCCTGCAGCGTGCAGACGGTTGGCCAGGATATCGGGCCAGCGGCGGTTGGTGCCAGCGGTGGAGCCGACCCCGTCGGTGATCGAATCGCCATACGCCACGATGGTCCCAAGCGCGTCAGGCGAATCGACATCGACACCCGACAGGAAGGCGCGGAATTGCTTGCGGTCGACCGGCTCGAATGCCTTGCCGACGAAGTTGCCCGGCGGCGATATCGCCAGCTCGTCGGTCCCGGTCAGGTGGCAGGTGCACGGCCCGGTCGCCTTGGGCAGGTAAATCTCGACCTTCATCCGCGCGAGGTCGGGCACGTCGACCGCCACCGCGTCGCTGACGAACGGCGCGCCGCGCGGAATCACCGCGTTACCCGCGCCGCCAAACGTAAGCATCCGGCTCGTGCCAGCCACTTCCTTGCCCTCGGCATCGAGTTGCACGATCCGCGCCGCACCGATTTCAAGCGGCGCCGCGCCATAGCGGTTGGAGAAGCGCACCCGAAGCTGCTTGCCGCCTTCGCTCACGCGCAGGATCTGGCTGAGCGTGACGTTTTCATAGCTGGCCGCGGCAAACGGGCCTTCGGTGCCAAGCGGCGCATGCGGCGCCGCGCTCCAGCTGGCGACCCATTCGGCCTGCGCGGGGGCGGCGAACAGCGCGAAAGCCGCGCCGGCGAGAAGGTAACTGGCAATCTTCATGTGCTTTTCTCCCTCAGGCGGTTCAGCCGCCGAAGACCCAGTAGTTCGGGCCCATTTTTGCTTCCATTTCGGCCAGGCATTCGCGGTGAATCTCGCGCACCCGTTCGGGCGTCATGCCGGCCATCGGCCACTCCGGTGCGCTCTGACGGCGCTGGGACCAGCTATAGGGGGCTGCGCGGGCGAGCGCGAGAGGCGATCAGTCAGGCTTGCGCAACCGCGCCGCGCGCTTCTTGCGCCAGCCGAGGAACGTCCAGCAACTGCCGAACACTGCGCAACCGATGGCAAGCGCGCCCAGCGCCACGGTCAGCGCGCTGAAGAACACCGCCCCGAAGATCGCCACCACGATCTCGAAAAATATGTCGAGTACATCCTTCATGCCGCGAGTGGCACCATGGCGGGCAAGAGCCTCATCTGACAAGGTAATGCGGCACGCCTGGCGCGAATTGTGCCGCCACCCCGGATCAGGGCAGGTAGCCGTTCTTGTGCATGATCCAGCGTAGCCCCTGCTCGAACCCATCGAAGGTCATTTCCTTGCCTTCGGGGCACATGTCATCGACGTAAGCGACGGTGCATTCACTGGGCAGCCAGTCTGATGCTTCGGCCAGCGAGACGGCGGTGCGGATCCCCTGATCTGCCTGACCGAGCACCGCCGTCGCATAGGCATAAGCGGCGCAGGCGCCGTTGTGGCCCGCCTCACCCTTGCGGCACGCGTCGAGCGTTTCCCTGGCAAAATCGCGGAATACCGGGGCGAAGCGCGGTTCGCGCGAGACATCGACTAAGTGGCCGCGCTCGATCGCGTAGATCCGCGGGACCTGCCAGCTCCCCGCGTGCGAAGTGAACTGGTATAGCAGGCTGTCGTCGAACCAGCGGATGTCAATGGTGCCATCGCCATCGATATCGCGCGGAAAACGACCAAGCGGCTCACCATCCATCGCTGGGAGCGTATCGACCACCGGCTGGCCATCGACCAGGCTGACCACCTGCAGCGTCGCGCAGCAATGCATCCCGCCCGTGTATCCGGAGAGCAGCACTGTGGGCGTGGCATCCTGCCGGTTGAGGCGGCCGATTCCGACACTGATGCCATAGGGGCTGGAGCGGAATTCGTCCTTCGGCACCCGGAACGCCGGCAGGCCCGGAAACTGCACGTCCACGGTCGCGTCTTCATAGCTGTTACGGAAGGAATCGTGGGTGTCGTCGGCGTCTTCGTCGTACGGCGGTGCCGGGGTCACGATCACGGTCACGCCCTGGTCGGCGACGGTGACGGACTTCTGCTTGCTGCTGGGATAGACCGATTGCCACTTGCTGGCCGCTTCTGCCGCCGGGGTGCAGGCAGGCAGCGCCAAGGCCGCAAGCGCCGCGACGAGCAGGCGAAACGGGGCGTTCATCGGCGGGCTAGAGCGGATTGCCGTCGCGGTCGCGGTAGATGTCGCGGCGGCCGACGTGGTTGGCCGGTCCGACGAAGCCGTCATGCTCCATCTTTTCGATCCATTTGGCGGCGGTGTTGTAGCCGACACCCATCTGCCGCTGGAGCCACGATCCGCTCGCCTTCTGGTTTTCGAACACCACCTGGCAGGCCTGGCGGTATTTGCGCTCTTCGGGGTTGTCCGATGCGGTCATTTCGTCGTCGAAGCCGAAGAAGCCGCCATCTTCGGGCTCTTCGGTGACCGAATCGACGTAGGCCGGTTCGCCCTGCCCGCGCCAGTGGGTGGCGACGCGCTCCACTTCCTCGTCGCTGACAAACGGGCCATGGACCCGGCGCAGCGCGCCCGAGCTGGGCTTGTAGAGCATGTCGCCCTTGCCCAGCAGCTGTTCGGCACCCTGTTCGCCCAGGATCGTGCGGCTGTCGATGCGGCTGGTGACGTGGAAGCTGATCCGGGTCGGCAGGTTGGCCTTGATGACGCCAGTAATAACATCGACCGACGGGCGCTGGGTGGCCATGATCAGGTGGATGCCCGCGGCGCGGCTCTTCTGGCTGAGCCGCTGGATCAGGACTTCGATTTCCTTGCCAACGGTGACCATCAGGTCGGCCAGTTCGTCGACGATCAGCACGATCTGCGGCAGTTCCTGGTAATCGAGCTGTTCTTCCTCGACCAGTTCTTCGCCAGTATCGGGATCGAACCCGGTTTGGATGCGGCGGCCGAGCGGCTTGCCCTTGGTGGCGGCGGTCTTGAGCTTGTCGTTGAAGCCGCCGATGTTGCGCACACCGATATCGCTCATCATGCGGTAGCGGCGCTCCATCTCCTCGACCGCCCACTTGAGCGCGCGGACCGACTTGGCCGGCTCGGTCACCACCGGCGAGAGCAGGTGCGGGATGTCGTCGTAGGTCTTGAGCTCGAGGATCTTGGGATCGATCAGGATCAGGCGGCACTCGGCGGGGGTAAAGCGGTAAAGCAGCGACAGCAGGATCGTGTTGAGGCCGACCGACTTGCCCGAACCGGTGGTGCCCGCGACCAGCAGGTGCGGCATCGCGGCCAGATCGGCCACCACCGGATCGCCGGCGATATCCTTGCCCAGGATGATCGGCAGGTTGCCCTTGTTGTCGGCAAAGGCCTCGCACGCCGCCAGCTCCTTGAAGCTGACCATCTGGCGGTCGGCATTGGGTAGTTCGATGCCCATCACCGTCTTGCCCGGGATCGGGCTGACGCGGGCGCTGATCGCGCTCATGTTGCGGGCAATGTCTTCGGCCAGGCCGATTACCCGGCTGGCCTTGACCCCGGGCGCGGGCTCAAGTTCGTACATCGTCACCACCGGCCCGGTGCGCACCGCGGTAATCTCGCCCTTGACGTTGAAATCGTCGAGCACGTTTTCGAGCAATCGCGCATTGCGTTCGAGCGCCAGCTTGTCGAGCTTGGGCGCGGTTTCCTTGGGCGGGTCTTCCAGCAGATCAAGGCTCGGCAACTGGTAGCTGTCGAACAGGTCCTTCTGCTTGCCCTTGCCGACGGTGCGCGCGGGCGGCGGCGGCTGGCGCGGATCGCTGATTTCGGGCGGCTTGCGCGCCGGGAGATCGCTTTCGCCAGGCGGTTCGGGCCGCTGGATGCGGCGCTGCTTGACCGGCTTGAACGGGTTCGGTTCGGACAATTGCGGCATCCGGCGCAGCGTCTGGGGCAGCGTCATCAGCCGCGCCCAGTCGAACGCGAACGTGCGCGCGGCAATCGCTGTGCCTGCCGCCAGGCTGACGAGGCCAAGGCCGAGGATGGTCCAGAACTGGCCGCCCTGCGGCACTTGCGCGGCGATCGCCTTGATCCCGAGCGCGCCCAATTGCCCGCTGATGCCGCCGAACGAGGCGGGCAAGTTGCCCCAGCCTTCGGTCACCAGCGCCAGCGCGGTGCCAATCAAGGCCATGCCCAGCAGCAGCACGGCCACAGTGCGCCACCAGCGGCCGCCGTGCGGCGTTTCCTCGTGGTCGGCGTCGCGCCACAACTTGCGCGCAAAGGCATAGAGCATCGGCACCAACAGGACCGAAACCAGACCGAAAAGGAACAGCGCCCGTTCCGCCACGAAGGCGCCGAGGCGGCCCATCCAGTTGTGCACTTCGTCGCCTGCCGCGGTCGACAGCGAGGGGTCGGTCTGGGTGTAAGTGGCGAGCGCGACGGCGAGGAACACCGTCGCCCCTGCCAGCACCACGGCCCCGGTCAGTTGCGCGGCCCGCGCCAGCGAGCGTCGGAACGCGGCCCGCCAGTCAGCCGGCGGCGCCTTTCCGCCCGAGCGCGACATCGCGCGTGAAGCCATCACCTGATCCCCTTGCGTCGAGTGGCGCGCATCATCCTCTTCGGCGGACTCGGCGTCAAGAATCACGTTTTGTTTTGTTTTTTCGCTTGAAGTGCTCGGGGCCGGGTCAACGTTGGGCGGCGCGGCCATCGATGGCGGCCCAGTGAGGCCAGGCGAGGCGGTTGGCGGTGCGGGCGTTCATGCCGCCCAGTGCAATGACCGGAACGGGCGAGTGCGCGGCGAGCAGGCGAAAGCGTAACGGGCCAAGCGTCTTGCCGCCCGGGTGCGAGCGCGTGGGAAAAACCGGCGAGAGCATGACCGCATCGGCCCCCGCCCGTCCCGCCGCGCCCAGTTCGCGCAGCGAATGGGCGGTGGCGAGCCGCAGCAGGCCGTGTCCGCCGGCAACCCGCGTTGGCGCGCCGTAGACGCCGTCTGCTCCCCAGCGCCTTGCCGTGGCGGGCGACCCGGCGAGGAACACCCAGTGCCCTTTCGCCCGCGCCAGCCATGCCAAAGCGTCGAACCGAGCCCGCCGCTCCGTGCCGCGCAAATGGTAATGGCGGAACACCAGCCCCGAACCGGGCGGCAAGTGCGCCAGCGCGTGTTCCAGCGCTGCATCATTGCGCGCGTCGGTCAGCACCCACAGCGCGGGCATCAAGCGGGCGAAGGTCTGGCGCGCGTCCATCCACGCGCTATAGCGCGCGCCATGGAAAGCGCAGCCACCCTGCTCGGCGACATCGAAGCCCGCATCGCCCACACCTGCAAGATCGCCGGGCGCAAACGCGCCGAAGTGACGCTTGTCGCGGTCAGCAAGATGCATGACGCCGACGCCATCGCGCCACTGATCGAGGCGGGCCAGCGCGTATTCGGCGAAAACCGGGTCCAGGAAGCGCAGGTCAAATGGCCCGCCTTGCGCGAGCGCTATCCGGGCATCGCGCTGCATCTTGTTGGCCAGTTGCAATCGAACAAGGCGGATGACGCAGTATCGCTGTTCGATTGCATCCACTCGCTCGACCGCCCGAGCCTGCTGACCGCGCTCGCCCGGGCGATGGACAAGGCCGGCCGGCAAGTGCCGTGCTTCGTCCAGGTCAACGTGGGTGACGAGGAGCAGAAAGGCGGCTGCGCGATTGCTGCGCTGCCCGCGCTGCTCGAACAGGCGCGCGCCGCCAGTATCCCGCTCGCCGGCCTGATGGCCGTGCCGCCTGCCGGGATCGAGCCTGCCCCTTTCTTCGCCCTGCTCGACAAGCTCGCCCGCGACAACGGCCTGGCAGGCCGCAGCATGGGCATGAGCAGCGATTTTGAAACCGCCATCATGCTCGGCGCTACCCACGTGCGCGTGGGCACGGCGCTGTTCGGGGAGCGGAGCGTCTAGTCGCCGCGCTCGAAGACTTGCGACAGGTCTGCCGCCCACGCCCCGCCATCCAGTGACATCCGGCCGGTGCCGACCAGCTTGTCGGGCCCCTCGGCGGTGAGGGTGGTGGTCTGGGCGAAGTGGGGATCGTCGCGCAGCCAAGTCACCGTCCGATCCCCGGCCGTCACCGTAAACAGGCGCGAAGTGCCGCGTTCGTCGAAATAGGTCATCGCGAAGCGGCCCGCGGTATCGTCGCTGCCGATTATCGCCAGGACATCGGGAAATTTCGGCGCATGGACTTCGGTCCGCATCACGATGAACGCGCCGCCTTCATGCCACGCGAACGTGGTCACGCCGCGCAGCGCCTCGCCGGGCACCAGCGGGTGCGTGCCGGTTGTCCGCCAGCGCCCGATCAGGAACGCGAGCGGCTGCAACGCGGGATTGGCGATCAGCGCTTTGGCGCCGACTGGGCTGGGCTGGTTCATGCCCGACAAAACCAAGGCTGTGCGGCCTTGGTTCCGCCCCCATCACACCGCGTAGAGCACGCCCCGGTATTCGAGCTCGTCGAGTGCCCGGCCGGCGCCCCTGGCAACGCAGTTGAGGGGATCGTCGGCACGGATCACCGGAAGGCCGGTTTCCTGCATCAGCACCGTCTGGATGCCGTGGAGGAGCGAGCCGCCGCCGGTCATGACGATGCCGCCCTCGATGATGTCGGCAGCGATCTCGGGCGCGGTCATTTCCAGCGCCCGGCGCACCGCCTCGACGATCTGGGCCACCGTTTCAGCCAGCGCCTCGACGATCTCTTCCTGCTGGACGATCTTTTCGGTCGGCACGCCGCGCACGACGTCGCGTCCGCGAATGGCGCATTGGCGCGGCGTTTCGCCGTCCATCGTCGCAGCGCCGATTTCGAATTTGACCCGTTCGGCGGTCGCTTCGCCGATCACCAGGTTGTGCGCCCGCCGGACATAGGCCGAAATCGCGTCGTCCATCTGGTCGCCGCCGATGCGCACCGAGAGGCTGACGGCCAGGCCGCCAACCGAAAGCACGCCGACTTCGGTCGAGCCGCCACCGATATCGACCACCATCGAGCCGATCGGACGGGTGACGGGCAGATCGGCACCGAGCGCGGCGGCCATCGGCTCGTCGATCAGCCAGACCTTGCGCGCGCCGGCATTGGAGGCGGCGTCGCGGATCGCGCGGCGTTCGACCACGGTCGAGCCCGATGGCACGCACAGCACCACTTCGGGGCTCCCGCGCAGGCGCACTCCAGCGGCGAGCCTGGCCTTGGTCATGAAATGCTTGATCATCTGCTCGGCGATCTCGAGATCGGCGATCACACCGTGGCGCAGCGGGCGGATGGTTTGCACGTTGTCAGGCGTGCGGCCCATCATCAGCTTGGCATCCTCGCCCACCGCGCGCACGCTGCGGATGCCGTTGACGGTCTCCATCGTCACCACCGACGGCTCGGCCAGCACGATGCCGTGCCCCTTGACGTAGACGACGGTGTTCGCAGTTCCCAGATCAATCGCCAGATCCGCTGCGCGCAGCGGAAAGTACCCCATAAACGACATTGAATTCCCGTCCCATTATGACACGAAAGTGCCTAAACCGGGGATCAGGTTACAAAGCTGTCTGGCAAGTGAACCGAGGCTTGCAGGCTTCGTCTGATCGACAGGCGGTGGCTGGAAGGCGGCCAGCCGTGCCCTTGGCAATAAGGCAAAAAAGAATCGCCCCGCAAGGTTGCGCTGAGGGCCTGCGGGCTTAAGGAAGCCCCAGTTACGGGTGGACGGCAAGGCAGGGGAGGACGCATCCCGGTGGATGCAAAACAGGAACTGGTATCCTTCATCGGAGCTTCGTTCCGCTCGGTGTGGGCGCTTGAGTTGATGTGCCTTCTGCGCAGCGACAGGAGAACGGGGCGATCGTCCGACGACTTGGTTGAAGCGTTGCGCGCCAGCGACCTGGTCGTGGGAACCAGCCTTGCGGAACTGGTGGCTGCCGGGCTGGTCTCGATCGACGAGAAGGGCATGGCGGTTTACGCGCCCGCCACCGACGAGCTCGACCGCATGGCCGGCCGCGCCGAAGCCCACTACGCCAAGAGCCCTGACGCAGTGCGCCGGATCATCATCCGCGCGGCAAATCCGGGGCCGACCGCCTTTTCCGATGCGTTCAAGTTGGGAGGGGGCAAATGAACTCGATCTTTCCGACCTTGGTCTACGCGCTGTGCTTTCTCACCAGCCTCGCTTGCGCGCTGCTGCTTGGCCGCGGCTATCGCAAGACCGGTGCCCGGCTGCTGTTGTGGAGCGCGGTGTGCTTCGTGTTCCTGGCGCTCAACAACTTCGTCGTGGTGCTCGACATGCTGGTTTACCCGCAAGTCGATTTCCGGATGCTGCGCAACGGGCTGGCGGCGGCGGGGGTGCTGACGCTGATCTATGGCTTCGTGATGGATGAGGAGGGCCTGCGGTGACGCTGCTCGATTTCCTGTCGGGCGGGATTACGATGGGCTTTGTCGTCTGCGGCCTGTTCTTCTTCCGCTTCTGGACCCGCACCCACGACCAGTTATTCCTGTCGTTCGGGATCGCCTTCTGGCTGCTCGCGGTCGGCCAGGCGCTGCTCTCGCTCAACGGCATCCCGGTGGAGGAGCGCAGCTGGCTGTTCGTGGTCCGGCTGGCGGCGTTCGCGCTGATTATCTATTCGATCCTGCGCAAGAACCTTGGCGGCAGGCAGGGACGCTAGGCGGGAACGGGTTCGGCCGGTTCCTGCGCTGCTTCCAGCAAGGCGCCTTCGACCTGCCGCAAGCGATCCTTGCCGGTAACTTTGCCGCCCAGCAGGTCGGTCACGTAGAACGTGTCGACCACGCGTTCGCCGAACTGGGTGACGTGCGCTGAATTGACCATCAGCTTGCTGGTGAACAGCGCGTGGGCGAGCTTGTTGAGCAGCGCCGGCCGGTCGCGCGCGTTGACTTCGATCACCGTGAAACGGCCCGAAGCCTCATTGTCGAAGAACACCTGCGGACGCACGTCGAAGCTTTCTGCGCGGGCCCGGGCGAGCGGGCGCCGGGCCAGTTGCGGCGCCAGTTCGATCCGTCCGGCCAGCGCATCCTCGATCGTCTTGCGCAGGCGGTCCAGCTGGTCGGCCTCACGGAACGGCTTGCCGAGCGGATCCTGCACCAGGAAATTGTCGACCGCCTTGCCTACCCGGTTGGTGTGGATGCGCGCATCGATGATGTTGCCCCCGGCCAGATGGATGGCCCCGGCGATACGGAAGAACAGGCCCGGGTGATCGTCACCGATCACGGTCACCAGCGTCGCCCCGCGCGCCGGGTAGTATTGCGCGTGGATCGACAGGTTGCGGTCGTGCGCCTTCGCCGCCGCGTAGTGCGGGATGTTGAGCGCGATGATGTCTTCGGGCTCGGCGATCCAGTAGGCATCGTCGAACCGGTCTTCGAGGTCTTCCAGCAAGGCTGCCTTGGTGCCGAGCAGTTCGGCCACCCGCTCGCGCTTGGCGGCCACCCGTTCCTTGCGGCCGTGGCGCTTGTGCCCCAGCCGAATGCGTTCTTCGGCCAGTTCGTACAAGTCGCCGAGCAACTGGCGCTTCCAGCTGTTCCAGATCCCTGGCCCCACGGCGCGGATATCGACAATGGTCAGCACGGTAAGCTGGCGGAGCCGTTCGAGCGTCTGCACTTCGGCCACGAAATCGGTAATCGATTTGGGGTCCGACAGGTCGCGTTTGAACGCAGTTGCGCTCATCAGCAGGTGATAGCGCACCAGCCAGCTGACCAGCTCGGTCTCTTCCCCGCTGAGCCCCAGCCGCGGGCACAATTTGAGCGCAATTTCGGCGCCGAGCACCGAATGGTCGCCGCCGCGGCCCTTGGCGATGTCGTGGAGCAAGGTGGCCACATAAAGCACCCGGCGGCTGGCCAGCTTGGGAATGATTTCGGTCGCCAGCGGATGGTCTTCACTGAGCGCCCCGCGCTCGATCCGCGCCAGCAGCCCGATCGCGCGGATGGTGTGCTCGTCCACCGTGTAGTGGTGATACATGTCGAACTGCATCTGCCCGTGGACTTTGCCGAAATCGGGCACGAAGCGGCCGAACACGCCGGCTTCGTTGAGCCACCGCAGCACCGTCTCGGGATCGGTATGCCCGGTCAGCACCTGCAGGAACAGCGCATTGGCGCGCGGATCGCGGCGCAGGCCTTCCTTGACCAGTTCGGCATCGCGCCGCGCCATGCGCATGGTCTCGGGATGGATTTCGAAGCCTTCTTCCTCGGCAATCTGGAACACTTCGAGCAGCCGCACCGGATCCTTGCGAAACCACTCGTCGGTGGGCGCGCTGATCTGGCCCCCTTCGACCCGGTAATTCTTGAAGAACCGCGGCTTGTTGCGGAACCCTGCCAGCAATCCGCGCGGGCGGCGGGCCTTGCCGATCTGATCGTCGATATGGGCCAGGAACACCCCGGTCAGGTTGCCGACGTGCTGCGCCTGCATGAAATACAGCTGCATGAACCGTTCGACCGCGCTCTTGCCCGGGCGATCGGCGAAATTCATCCGCCGCGCCACTTCGCGCTGCAAATCGAAGGTCAGCCGGTCTTCCGCCCGCCCGGTGATCGTGTGCAAGTGGCAGCGGACCGCCAGCAGGAAGCCTTCGGCGCGGCGGAAGCTGCGGTACTCCCGGGCCGTGAACAGGCCGACGTCAACCAGGTCGGCCGCCGTCTTCACCCGGTGGATGTACTTGCCGATCCAGTACAGTGTCTGCAGGTCGCGCAAGCCGCCCTTGCCGTCCTTCACATTGGGTTCGACCACGTAGCGGCTGTCGCCCATGCGGACGTGGCGCGCATCGCGCTCGGCCAGCTTTTCGGCGACGAACTTTGCTTCCGAACCGGGGACAACATCGCCCCAGAAGCGCACGCTGGCCTCGTCGTAGAGCTTTTCATCGCCCCACAGGTAGCGCCCTTCCAGCAGCGCGGTGCGGATCGTCAGGTCGCCCTTGGCCATGCGCACCATCTCGTCGAGCGAGCGGCTCGAATGGCCGACCTTGAGCGCCAGGTCCCACAGGTAATAGAGCATCGCCTCGATTACCTGCTCGCACCACGCGGTCGGCTTTCCCGGGGTGATGAACGCCAGGTCGACATCCGAATGCGGGGCCATTTCGCCGCGGCCATAGCCGCCGACCGCGATCAGCGTCAGCCGTTCGCCTTTCGAACGGTTGGGGGCCGGGTACAAGTCGGCGATCACGTGATCGTGCAGGACGCGGATGATCTGGTCGACCAGGAACGCGTGACCATGAGTAATCTCGTGGCCGGCGCTGGGCTTTTCGGCCAGCCGCCGGCTCAATTCCGCACGACCGGTAGCGAGCGCCCCGCGCAGCAATTCCACCACCTGCGGGCGCGATTTGCCAGCGCCGGTCTGGGCCACAGCCTCGGCTATGGCGGAGGCAAGCTCGCGGCGGTCGATCACCGCGCGCTGGTTGGGGACATTGAGCACACTCACGCGCTTGCTCATAAAGGCCGCGCGCCCGCTTGCAATGTTTGCCGGAGCCTTTGCGCAGCGCCCGGTTCCGTGCCAAAGCGCGCGGGCCACGAGGGGAGCGCGACGCGCCATGATTAATGTGCTGGCCGTGTCGGCCTCGGATGCCATCCACTGGTCGGACCTCGGCCTCAGGCCCGGCATCGAGCTGGGCTTTTTCACCTTGCGATTCTATTCGCTGGCCTACCTTGGCGGCATCCTGCTGGCCTATTGGCACCTGTCGAAGATGATCAAGGGCCCGGGCAGCCCGATGGCGCAGCGCCACGTGGATGACCTGTTCTTTTATTGCACGATGGGCATCATCATCGGCGGCCGGCTGGGCTACGCCGTGTTCTACAAGCCCGAACTGTTCACTTCGTTCACCTCCAGCCAGTGGGTCAGCTGGGACCTGCTCAGGCTGTGGGACGGGGGCATGAGCTTCCACGGCGGGGTGATCGGCACCACGCTGGCGATTGCCTGGGTTTCGTGGCGCGGGGGGCTGAGCTTCATCCGGGTGTGCGATTACATCGCGGTCAATGTCGGCTTCGGGATGTTCTTTGGCCGCATTGCCAACTTCGTGAATGGCGAGTTGTGGGGCCGCCCGGTCGAAAGCGCTGTGCCGTGGGCGATGGTGTTTCCCGGCGGCGGACCGCTCGCGCGCCACCCGAGCCAGCTTTACGAAGCGCTGCTCGAAGGCGCGCTGGTCGCCGTGGTCATGCTGCCGTTGTTCTGGAAAACGCGGGCGCGTTTCCGCTCGGCGTTGCTGGTAGGCGTGTTCACCATGCTGATTGCGATGTCGCGCTTCATCGTCGAATTCTACCGCCAGCCGGACGCGCAGCTGACCGACTTTGCGCTGCGCACCGGCCTCAACATGGGCCAGTGGCTGTCGATCCCGATGAGCCTGGTCGGGCTGGGGCTGGTTGTGTGGGCGCTGATGCGGCCTGCATTGGGCGCCGCCGCCATTCCCCCGCCTGAAACCGTACCTGCCATCCAGGAGTCATGAGCGAACGCTCGCTGGCAGACAGTTTCCGGCGGCTGATTGCGGCCACCGGGCCGATCAGCCTGGCCCAGTTCATGGGCGAATCGAACGCCCGCTATTACGCTGGCAA
Source organism: Croceibacterium sp. (assembly GCA_039920345.1). Classification (GTDB taxonomy): domain Bacteria; phylum Pseudomonadota; class Alphaproteobacteria; order Sphingomonadales; family Sphingomonadaceae; genus Croceibacterium_A. Next base: position 23,385 of record JBDSDZ010000093.1, on the reverse strand, counting down.
GGACCCGCTCGGCGCTGCAGGCGACTTTGTGACCGCGCCCGAGATCAGCCAGATGTTCGGCGAACTGGTCGGCCTGTGGCTGGCCGATATGTGGGACCGCGCAGGACGGCCGGCGAAGGTGCTTTACGTCGAACTCGGGCCGGGCCGGGGGACGCTGGCGAGCGATGCGTTGCGGGCAATGCGGCAAGCGGGGCTGGAGCCGGAAATGCACTTCGTCGAAGGCTCGCCCCCGCTGCGGCAGGCGCAGGTCGGCGGGGTGCCGCAAGCGCAATTCCACGACGATCTAGCGACCTTGCCCGACGGCGCGCCGCTGCTGCTGGTGGCCAACGAGTTCCTCGACGCGCTGCCGGTTCGGCAACTGGTGCAGACCGGCGCGGGCTGGCGCGAGGTGATGGTCGCGGCAGACGACGCCGGGCAGTTCGTGCTGGGCGCGGGTGAGCGGCCGATGGACGCCGCCGTGCCCGAGGTCCGGCGCGCGGCGGACGAGGGGACGGTGATCGAGACTTGTCCCGGAGCGGCGACCGTGGTCGGCGAAGTTGCGGCGCGGCTGGCGCGTCAGGGCGGCGCGGCGCTGTTCATCGATTATGGCCATGCCGCGCCCCGGTCCGGCTCGACGCTGCAAGCGGTCAGGGCACACCGGACAGTCGATCCGCTGGCCAGCCCGGGCGAAGCTGACCTGACCGCGCACGTCGATTTCGCCACCCTGGCTGAGCTCGCCGAAACCCACGGCGCGACCTGGCTGGGCACGGTGACGCAAGGCGACTGGCTGCAAGCGCTCGGTATAGCAGACCGGGCGCGGGCGCTCGCCGAGCGGGCCCCGCAGCAGCAAGAGGCCCTTGTCCGCGCTGTCGAGCGGCTCACCGGCTCTGATCAGATGGGCCAGTTGTTCAAAGTCATGGGCCTCACCGCGCCGGTCTGGCCGGAAGGCGCGGGATTCTAGGAAATTGCCTGGGCCAATGCATCGGCAGCTTGCTGCGGCGAGCGCTTGTCGTCGGCGCGGTCGACCGAATAATTGGCGCTACGCATCGCTTCCACCGAAATCGCGCCGACCAGCGGCTGCAGCGCCTCGGTAAAGCGGCGTTCGCCCGCCCGTCCTGGCGCCACCAGCAGCAGCGCATCGTAACTCGGCAGCGCGTGTTTCGGGTCGGCGAGCACGGTCAGCTTGTCAGCCGCGATGCGCCCGTCGGAGGAAAACGCGCTGATCGCGTCGGCCTCGCCCCCAGTCAGCGCGTCATACATGAAGGTCGGGCTGAAATTGCGCCGTTTTGCTGCGCCGAGCCCATAGGTATCGCGTACCGCGGTCCATTCCGGGCGTTCGAAGAATTCGAGATCGCCGCCGATGGTTACGTTGCTGCCCTTGCCTGCAAGATCGGCCAGCGAAGCAATGCCAAGACCGCGCGCCCGGTCGCCGCGCATGGCAAATGCATAGGCGTTCTCGAACCCCAGTGCGCCGAGCACGCGGGTGCCGCTGGTCTGCTTCTCCCAGGCGGCAATTGCCTGGTCCATCTGCGCCGCGGGCGGGTTGCCGGTCCGCTTCATCTCGTTGGCCCAAAGGGTGCCCGAATAATCGACATAGACATCGATCGCGCCGCTCGTCAGGGCATCGTGGATCACCGCCGAGCCGAGCCCTTCGCGGTAGCGCACCTGGTAGCCCGCGCGTTCGAGCCGCGCGCCGATCAGCCGGGCAAGGATGTACTGTTCGGAAAAGTTCTTGGCCCCGATGGTGATTGTGTCCTGCGCCGGGTCGCGCGCAGCGATCCCGGCGGCGAGCACGCCTGCCAGCGCCAGCGCCAGCCCCGCCAGCGCGAGCGGCCGATTGCGTCTCGCCAGCCCGCGCTCGACCATCCCGAGCAGCGCGTCCGCCGCCAGCGCCAGCGCGGCAGCGGCGATGCAGCCGGCCAGCACCAGCGCCCAGTTCTGCGTCTGCAGTCCCGCGAAGATCGGATCGCCCAGGCTCGGTTGGCCGATCGTGGTGGCGAGCGTGGCAGCGCCGATGGTCCACACCGCCGCGGTGCGGATGCCCGCCATCACGTAGGGCGCGGCCAGCGGCGCTTCGACCAGCCGCAGCTTCTGGCCCGCACTCATCCCGACCGCGTCGGCCGCCTCGAGCACGCCGGGGTCCATGTGGCTGCGCGCGGTGACCGCGTTGCGCAGCACCGGCAGAACCGCATAGAGCGCCAGCGCCAGCAGCGCGGGCAGGAAACCAAGCGTCGGCAACCCCGGCCCGAACACCCCGCGCAAGGCCAGCAGGATGGGGAAGAACAGCGCCAGCAGCGCCAGCGCCGGGATCGTCTGCACCAGCCCGGCAAGGCCAAGCGCAATCCGCGCCACCGTGGCCGAACGGCTCGCCCACACCGCCAGCGGCAGCGCCACCACGATCCCCAGCGCCAGCGCCGCAGCGGCCAGCAGGACGTGTTCTGCCAGCGGCACGCGCAGACCAGCCAGCGCGGTGAGCAGGGCATTCATAGCTGCATCGCCGCCAGTGCCCTGGCCTGCGCGCGCGGCACCGCCACCAGCGCCTGCGCCGCGTCCCCGCCGCCACCGGCCAGCAATTCGCCCGGGGTAGCATCGGCCACGATCCGCCCGGCCTGCATAACCAGCACCCGGTCGGCCAGCAGCAACGCTTCGGCCATGTCGTGGGTGACCAGCATGGTGGTCAGGCCAAGTTGGCGGTGGAGGCCCTGCACGGTCCGCCCCAGCGCATCGCGCGTGACCGGGTCAAGCGCGCCGAAGGGCTCGTCCATCAGCAGCAGTTCGGGCCCGGCGGCAAGTGCGCGGGCCACGCCGACGCGCTGTTGCTGCCCGCCCGACAGTTCGTCCGCCATGCGCGAAGCCAGCGCCGGATCGAGTTCGACCCTGCGCAGCCGTTCGCCCACCGCTGCCGCATCGAGCGGCCGTCCCGCCACGCGCGGTCCGATGGCAACATTTTCGGCCACGGTCATATGCGGGAAAAGCCCGATCGACTGGAACACGTAGCCGATCCGGCGGCGCAGCGCGGTGCCTTCCAGGCCGGCCACATCCTCTCCGCCCAACAGCACGCGTCCGTCCGTCGGTTCGACCAGCCGGTTGACGGTTTTGAGCAGGGTGGACTTTCCCGAACCCGACGCGCCCACCAGCGCCACGAAAGCCCCGCGCGCGATATCGAGCGTGACCGCGTCGACCGCAGCCGTATCGCGGTAAGTCTTGCTGACCTGCTCGAAGCGCAGGAAGGGTTGGCCCGTGTCTCCCATACCGGGAGCCTAGGGCGCGATGGCGGCCTTGGAAACCGTCAGCTCGCAGTTCATGCCCGTGGGCTCGAACCGGCGCACCCAGCTTCCGCCGAGCTGCCCGGTCACGCTCATTTCCACCAGCCGCGAGCCGAAGCCGTCGGTCGGCGCTTCCTCGGGCGCGGGTCCGCCCCGCTCGACCCAGCGCAGTAGCAGCGTGTCGCCTTCGTCGGTTATAGTGAGGTCGACCGTGCCATCTTCGTTGGAGAGCGCACCGTACTTGGCCGAATTGGTCGCCAGTTCATGAAACACCAGCGCCAGCGGGGTCGCCGCGCGGGCGGCAATTACGGTATCGTCTCCGTGCACATCGACCCGGTTGGTCGCGCCTTCACGATAGGGGCTGAACAGGTCCGCCAGCATACCCAGCAGGCTGTTGCGCCGCTGGCCGCCCGCTTCGCGCACGTAATCATGGGCCCGGCCCAGCGCGCGCACGGTGCCGATCAGTTCATCGCCGAACGCCTTATGCTCGGGCTGCTTGCGCACCGACAGCGAGACCAGCCCGGAAACGACCGCGAAGATGTTCTTGATCCGGTGCGACAGCTCCTTGGCGAGCAAGTCGCGCGCTTCGGACGCGGCATAGAGATCGTGGATGTCGACCGCGGTGCCGAACCAGCGTTGAATATTGCCATCGTTATCGCGCACCGGGACCGCGCGCGCGATCATCCAGCGATATTCGCCGTCGGCGCGCTTGAGCCGGTGCTCGAACTCGTAGGTATCGCCCGTCGCGAGCGAGTGCTGCCAGGCGACGTTCGCCTTGGCCCAGTCCTCGGGATGGAACGCCGCGCCGGTCTGGTCATCTGCCACCCCGGTGAAATCGATCATCCGCTTGTTGAAGTATTCAAAGTTGCCTTTGGGATCGGCCGACCAGGAGATTGCCGGAATCGAATCCGACAACAGCCGCAAATACGTTTCGCGTTCTTCCGCCTCGCGCTGGGCGGCCAGGCTGTGGCGACGCGAACGCAGCCGGCGCATCGCCGCCTGGCCCAGCACTTCGAGCCCTTGCCGCTGGAAATCGTTCAGGCCTTGCGGGCGCGGCTTGGTATCGATGACACACAAGGACCCGAGGGGCAGGCCTTCTTCCGATTTGAGCGGCTGGCCCGCATAAAAGCGGATGTTCGGATCCCCGATGACAAGCGGATTGCTGGCGAATCGTTCATCCAGCGTCGCGTCGCGGATTTCCATCATCTCGTCCTGCAGCATCGCATGGGCGCAGAACGAGACATCGCGGGGCGTTTCGGTCTCTTCCAATCCCTCGCGCGCGAGGAACCTTTGGCGCTCCGCTTCGACCAGGCTGACCAGCGCCACCGGCGCTTCGCACAGCCGGGCGGTGAAGCGGGCAATTTCGGCGAGTTCGGGATCATCGACAAGCGAATCAAGGGCATAGTCGCGCATCACGCGCAGGCGGGCATCCTCGTCCACGTAGGCGAGCGACGCACCCGGACCCGACGGCCGCAGCTGGGCAACCACTTCATTCACGCGCACAACCTTCCTTCCCGATGCCTAGCCCATTGAGGCCCCAACTTAAAGGCAAACCGCAGGCCCTGAAGCGTAAGTTGATTTCACGCGTAACTATTTTGCACACGGCGCGCTGCTTGCTATGGCCGCTGCCGGAAGAGGACATTTCATGCGCGCTACACCTGATTTCGATTTCGGCCTCGGCGAAGAGGCGGCTATGATTCGCGAGACGGTCGCCCGGTTCGCCGATGAACAGATCGCCCCGCTGGCCGAAGCCATCGACCGGGAGGACAAGTTTCCGCGCACCCTGTGGCCAGCGATGGGTGAACTGGGGCTGCACGGCATCACCGTGGCCGAAGCCGACGGCGGGCTTGGCCTGGGCTATCTGGAACACGTGATCGCGATCGAGGAAGTGAGCCGCGCCAGCGCCTCGGTCGGCCTCAGCTACGGCGCGCACTCCAACTTGTGCATCAACCAGATCGCCCGTTGGGGCACCGCCGACCAGAAGGCGAAGTACCTGCCCGAACTGATCAGCGGCGAGCATGTCGGCGCGCTGGCGATGAGTGAACCGGCGGCCGGTTCGGACGTGGTCTCGATGAAGCTCAAGGCCGACGCAGTACAGGGCGGCTACGTGCTCACCGGCACCAAGTTCTGGATCACCAACGGGCACGAGGCCGAAACGCTGGTGGTCTATGCCAAGACCGATCCCGCCGCGGGCAGCAAGGGCATCACCGCGTTCCTGATCGAAAAGGACATGCCCGGTTTCAAGCCGGCGCAGAAAATCGGCAAGCTGGGGATGCGCGGATCGCCCACCAGCGAACTGGTGTTCGACAACTGCGAAGTGCCCGAAGCCAATGTGCTTGGCACGCTCGGCCAGGGCGTCAAAGTGCTGATGAGCGGGCTCGATTTCGAGCGCACGGTGCTCGCCGGGGTCCAGTTGGGGATCATGCAGGCGTGCCTCGACACGGTCATTCCCTATGTCCGCGAACGCGAGCAGTTCGGCCGCCCGATTGGGACCTTTCAACTAATCCAGGCCAAAGTGGCTGACATGTATGTCGCGCTGCAATCGGCGCGGGCCTACACTTACGCGGTGGCGGGCGCTTGTGACCGGGGGCAGACCACGCGGTATGACGCCGCCGGCGCGATCCTGCTGGCGAGCGAAAATGCCTTCAAGGTGGCGGGCGAGGCAATCCAGGCCTTGGGCGGCGCGGGCTACACCACCGACTGGCCGGTGGAACGGTACCTGCGCGATGCCAAGCTGCTGGACATCGGCGCCGGAACCAACGAAATTCGCCGCATGCTGATCGGGCGCGAACTGATTGGCGGCTGAAGCGTGCCGCGGGGGCGGCGCGCAACCGGATCGGGGGCGCGATGAGCGGCGATGGCAACAATACGAGCGGCGACCTGGCGCTCGATCGGCTGGTGTTCTTTTCCGACGCGGTGTTTGCCATCGCGATCACCCTGCTGGTGCTGGAAATCCACATTCCCGACCTCCAGCCCGGCGCCTCCACCGCCAGTTCGTGGCAGGCGTTTGCCGACCTTGTTCCCAGCTTCTTTGCCTTTGCGCTGAGCTTCCTGGTGATCGGGCGGTTCTGGATGGGCCATCACGAGCGCTTTCGCTCGCTTCGCCACTACGACCCGCGGTTGATGTGGACCAACCTGCTGTACCTGATGGCGATTGCCTTCATGCCGTTTTCGACGGCGTTCCTGGGCCGCAACCTGGGCCATTTCGTGCCCTCGATGGTGTACAACCTGTCAATGCTGGTGCTGTCGCTGATGGCCATGTTGTTGGCACGGCGCGTCCGTACAGTCGGCGGCGACGGCGAGGCGCTCGACGGCATCGACCTGGTCATGGCCTCGCTGGTGTGTGTCGGCCTGACCTTCTGGTTTCCGCTGCTGAGCCAGTGGGGCATGATGACCATCCCGTTGTGGACATGGCTCGAAAAGCGGTATTACTCGGCCCGTCCTGCGTAGGGGAGCGACGGACCGGTAGCGGGCGCACGCCTGCCGCCAAAAGGCGAACGACCTGAAAGGAATGATGAGGATGTTCAAGACAACCCTGGCCGCGCTGGCGGCCCTGGCGGCTGTCGCCGGCACGCCCGCGCTGGCGCAGAATATCACCGCCCCTGCGCCGCCGATTCCGGACGGGATCAAGGTCGATGCGGTGATGGTCCACAGCGCCGCATTGGAAGGCAACCTCGAAGGCAACAGCGTCGAGCGTGAGGCGATGGTGGTGCTGCCGCCAAGCTACGCCAGCAACCCGAACAAGCGCTACCCGGTGGTCTACTACCTGCACGGGTTCGCCATCGATGGGCGCAATTTCTACAACTACATGCACGTTCCCGAAGCCGTCGCGCACAACGCCGACGCGGGCCGGGAATTCATCGTGGTGGTGCCCGATACGCTGACCAAGATGGGCGGCTCGATGTATTCGAACTCGGTCACCACCGGCGATTTCCAGGCATTCGTGGCCAATGACCTGGTGGCCTATATCGACAGCCATTACCGCACCATCGCCACCCGCGGCGGCCGCGGCCTGGCCGGCCACTCGATGGGCGGTTACGGCACCTGGACGGTCGGCATGGCCTACCCTGAAGTGTTTGATAGCATCTATGCCCAGAGCGCCTGCTGCGTCAGCCCGCGCACGGAAACGATCGAATCCGCCACCGCGATGGCCGCCGTGCCCTATGCCGATGTCGACAAATCAGGCTTCGGCATGCGCGCCGGGCTCGCCTCCGCCGTGGCCTGGGCGCCTAACCCAAAGAACCCGCCGTTCTACGTCGATTTCCCGATCAAGGATGGCGCAATCGATCCGCTGGTGATTGCCGAATGGGCCACCAATTCGCCGCTCGCGCTGGTCGCCAGCCACGTTCCGGCGCTCAAGAGCTTCGATGCCATCGGTTCTGACGTCGGCACCAAGGACGGGTTGATCCGTGACGACACCGCGATCCACGAACAACTGGAGAAGTTCGGTATCGCCAACACCTGGGCGACCTACGAAGGCACCCATACCGACCATATCGCGCAGCGGTTCGACGAAGTGGTGCTGCCGTTCTTTTTCGAGCACCTCGACAAGCAATAGTCAGGCGAACGGGGTCGCAAGGCCCCAGGCGACGAATCCCAGGCCCGCCGCGAATGCCACGCGGCGGCCTCCTGGCAGCAGCTTTTCCGCCGCGACGAACAGCGTCAGCAGCGCAACCCACGCCAGGTTCATCACCCCGCCGACGAACAATAGCGCCATCAGCAGCCAGCAGCAGCCGAGGCAATAAACCCCGTGGCGCAGGCCGAGCCGGAAGGCGCCCCCGCGCCCCGGCCGGTAATGGCGCACGAGGAAGGACGCCGGGTTGCGGCAATGCGTCAGGCACGCCTCCTTGAGCGGGCTGAGCTGATAGAGGCCCGCCGCCACCAGCACCCCCGCCATAAGCCACTTGCTGCCCAGCCCCATGGTCATCGGCGAGAGCACCCCGCGCTGTTCGAGCGTAGCCTGCAAAGCACCAGCGAGCAGCGAAAACAGCAACCAGATCGCGAGAGAGCCGGCCAGGAACGTGCCGGTAGCCGGCGTCAGCAGCGCAAAGCGCGCGCGTACGACTTTGGCATAAAGCAGGATCACGGGTGCGGCGGCGGGAAGCATCATTGCTACCATCATCACCCACCACATCGATACGCCGACGAGGAATTGAGCGGCGCTCCATCGGGGCACAATCAGTTCGCCCATCGCCATGCCCGAGCGATTCATGCCCGAGCGGTCCATGCCCGCGCCCATCAGCAGCCATGCCCACGCCAGCACCGCGAGCAGGACCAGTGCGGCGACAGTAAGCGCGCGCTGGCGGCCCAGCGCCGCCTCAAGCGGCGGCATCAGCCGCGCACGACCCCGTGGCTATCGAGGTGGAGGTGGGCAAACTGGCCGTAACTGGATGCCATGGCGATCGCCATCGGGGCGATCGACTTGCTGGTGCCGGCGCCGATTTCGGCCACTTCGTACTCGAACCCGTCGGGCAGGCAGATCTGCGCCCGAATCGGCTGGCCGTTGACCGGATTTAAAATCGGCACCCCGTGCATCTCGACATGGCCGGGAATGCTCAGCCGCCCTTCGCGCGCGCTCACGTCGACATCGAAATCGATCGGCACGAACAGCGGCTCGTGCATTGTCTCGATGGTCGAGGCGAAGACTGCGAACACGGTGGCAAAGGGATCGGTGTCGCCGCCGGTCATGATCGTCAGCAGAGCGTTGCGCTGGGCATCGGTGGCACGCTCGTCGACGAACGCGGCGCATTCGCCCTTGCCCAGGTGGATGGCCTCGGGCCAGGCGAAGACGGCCGCGATCTTGAGGCCCGACAGGTCGGTCTCGCCGTGTGCGCCCTCGTCGATCGCCATCGCGAACACGGCGTGGCAGTGGCCCTTGTCGGGTATGCCGCCGAACTGGCAGTTGCAGCCATAATCGCAGGTGCAGTTGACGAGTTCGCGGCCCTTCAATTTCCAGTAGGTCATCGGCAACCCCATGCAAAAATGGCTCGGTGCGACCCGCGGCTGGGCGCGTCATAACAAATCTGCCACGCTTGCGGGAGTCCACACAAGCCTTGGCCGCGCCCGCTGCGGCGGCTAGGCGGGAGCCGGGAAAAGGATACCAATGTCAGCTCCGGTACTCACTTCGCAACTCGACCTCGAAAGCCCCGAGGCAAAGGCGCGCGCGGCGCATAATCGCACGCTGGCCGAAACGCTGCGGGCCAAAGTGGCCGAGGCCGCGCTTGGCGGGTCGGAGAAGAGCCGCGAACGCCACACCGCACGCGGCAAATTGCTCCCGCGCGAGCGGGTTGAGCGGCTGCTCGATCCCGGCTCGCCGCTGCTCGAAATCGGGCAACTGGCGGCCGGCGGGCTGTACGATGATGAAGTGCCCGGCGCGGGCTTGATTGCCGGCATTGGCCGCGTGTCAGGCCGCCAGTGCATGATCGTGTCCAACGATGCCACGGTGAAGGGCGGCACCTACTATCCGCTGACGGTCAAGAAGCACTTGCGGGCGCAGGAAATCGCCCAGGCCAACCGGCTGCCGTGCCTCTACCTGGTCGACAGCGGCGGGGCCAACCTGCCGCACCAGGCCGAAGTCTTCCCCGACCGCGACCATTTCGGGCGAATTTTCTACAACCAGGCGCAGATGAGTAGCTTGCGCATCCCGCAGATCGCCTGCGTGATGGGCAGCTGCACCGCTGGCGGGGCCTATGTCCCGGCGATGAGCGACGAGAGCGTGATCGTGCGGGGTCAGGGCACCATCTTCCTCGCCGGCCCGCCGCTGGTGAAGGCTGCGACGGGTGAAGAAATCAGCGCCGAGGACCTCGGCGGCGGCGATTTGCACGCCAGGAAATCGGGCGTGGTCGATCACCTGGCGGAGAACGACGAGCACGCGCTGACCGTGCTGCGCGATATCGTCAGCCATCTCGGGCACAGCGAAGGTGCCAAGCTCGATCTGCGCGAACCACGCTCGCCGAAGTTCGACGTCGAAGACCTTTATGCCATCGTACCCGACGATGTCCGCGCGCCGTATGATGTCCACGAAGTCATCGCCCGGCTGGTCGACGGCAGCGAGTTCCACGAATTCAAGGCGCTCTATGGCTCAACGCTGGTGTGCGGTTTCGCGCATATCTGGGGCATGCCGGTGGCGATCCTGGCCAACAACGGCGTGCTGTTCTCCGAATCCGCGGTGAAGGGCGCGCATTTCATCGAGCTCGCCTGCCAGCGCGGCATCCCGCTGCTGTTCCTGCAGAATATTTCCGGCTTCATGGTCGGCGGCAAGTACGAGGCCGAGGGCATTGCCAAGCACGGTGCCAAGCTGGTCACCGCCGTTGCCACTGCCCAGGTGCCCAAGCTGACCGTGGTCATCGGCGGCAGCTTCGGGGCAGGCAACTACGGCATGTGCGGCCGCGCCTATTCGCCGCGCTTCCTGTTCACCTGGCCCAATGCGCGCATTTCAGTGATGGGCGGCGAACAGGCCGCCAGCGTGCTAGCCACCGTCCACCGCGACGCCGACACCTGGAGCAAGGAGGAGGCGGAAGCCTTCAAGGCCCCGATCCGCGACAAGTACGAGACCGAAGGCAACCCCTACTACGCCACCGCGCGCCTGTGGGACGACGGCGTAATCGACCCCGCCCAAACCCGCGATGTCCTCGGTCTCGCGCTGGCGGCGTGTTTGGAGGCGCCGGTGCCGGAGGTACCGCGGTTCGGGGTGTTCAGGATGTAGGGGGCACGAAATGGGGTGGTTCAAACGAACGCGCAGTTTGTCCGAGCGATTTCCCTCTGATCGGCTAAGTTTCTTGCCAATCGGCATCGGTGCGGCCGTGGGTTTGTTGGCCAAATCTAAGAAAGCGGATCTTCGGACATTCACCCATAGCCGTTTTGTGGCCGGCTATCTGCTTGGCTATCCGGATCACCTCGATTCAATCGATAAGGATTTCTGCGGTGTGGTGCGAAAGATGCTGTTCGACGCCTTCTATGGCGGCGCAGATGGTCCGGAGATGTTTCGCAAGGCGATGGGGCACTTCTTATTACATGACGATCAAACACGCAAAGGATGGGGCGCTGGTGTGCCGGACGGGCAACAGTATTTTGACGCTCTAGACCGACAGACCAAGGCTACGGGATCCTACGATTCCTTGAATGAGTTGTTCAAGCTGGGAATTGTCGACCTTTCGCAGCAGCTAGATTGATTTTGCCTCAATCCTCCCCGAGCTTGTCTCGGGGAGGGGGACCGCCCGGCGCAGCCGGGTGGTGGAGGGGCAAGCGGGCGCGGGTGTATTCGACGATCGCTTCGGCGGTGCGTTCGACGTTCGCCAGCACTTCGCTGGCAGGCACACGAAGCGTGTCGATGCCGTGGCTCGCCGCCCATTCGTCGCGTTGGCGATCGTGCGCCACCTGATCGGGTGGTCGTGCGCCTTGCCGTCAATCTCAATCGCCAGACGGGTATCGCTGCAATAGAAGTTCAGCGTGTAGTCGCCGGTAGGATGCTGAGCGCGGAATTTGAGGCGATGGGGACGTTGACGAAGCAACCGCCAAAGCAAGGCTTCAGGCAGTGACATTTGCTTGCGCAGCTTGCGGGCCTTCTTGACGCCGCCCGTTCGTGGTTTCGGAGCTATATCTTTGAACATAGGCCGATTCCCCCACCACCATGCTTCGCATGGTCCCCCTCCCCGAGCAAGCTCGGGGAGGATTGAGGATTAGCCTCCCATGTACCTCAGCTCCTGCGGTATCTCCCGCACCGGCACCGCGCGGATCCACTCCTCCAGCGCCGAGACGTCGGTCTGGCCGACGACCTTGTCGCGGGCCTTGGCCAGCACGGTGAAGGTGTCGCCCCCGTCGGCGAGGAAACTGTTGGTAGTGACGCGGTAGCTCGCCAAGGGGTCGATCGGCGTGCCGTTCAGCGTGATCGCGGTAACCCGGTCGCCGGGCGCGCGGGCCATGTCGTAGCGGTAGAGGAAGCCCGCCGACGGGGCGAGCCACATGTTGATCGAGACATCGTCGATGCCCTGCTCGAGCACGGTCTTCAGCTCCGCGCCGGTGAGGGTCATGGTCACCAGCGTGTTCTCGAACGGCTGGACTTTGTAGAGCATGCCGAAGGTGACCGCGCCGTCCGGGCCCGGGTTGAGCGCGGCGCGGATGCCGCCGACGTTCATCAGCGCGATCTGCGCGCCTTGCGCCCGCGTCGCGTCGAGCTGGGCGTCGGCGATCAGGTTGCCAAGCGTGCCGCCCATCGAGGCGTTGCCGTTGACGCCGAGGTCTGCCGGCCCTGAAACCTTGCCGATCGGGCGGTTGGCAAAAGCGAGCGAATCCTGGATGTACGGCGCGACGTAGGCCGCGACCGCAGGATCGGCGGCAAAGCGCGGATATTCCGCTCGCAGCGGAACCTCGTTGATCGCGCCGCGATAGGGTTCCGACTGCACGATCACGTTATGCGCCGCGCGCGTCAGCACCTGTCCGCTGGCCGGGTCGATCGTCAGGCGGATGTCGGTCACCATCTTGCCGTAAAGGCCCGCGCTGGTGACCAGGATGGTCTTGGCCGGGTCACTGCTCGGCCACTCGCACACGTACTGCCAATGCGTGTGGCCCGAGACGATTACATCGACCCGGGGATCGAGCTGGGGCACAAGCGGATAGAGCTCACCCGTCGGGCTGTTGCAGCCATCGGGGTTCGGGGGATCGATCGTGCGCACACCCTGGTGGAACAGCACCACGATCGCGTCTGCACCCTGCGCTTTCAGCTGGGCGACGTCGGCGTTGATTGTCTGGACCTCATCGAGGAAACGGTAACCGGCAATGCCCGAGGCCGAAACCAGTGCATCGGTGCCCTTGAGCGTCAGCCCGATAATGCCGACCGTAACGGCGCCGCGCCCGGTGCCGAACGTCTTGAGCGCGGTCCCGGGAAACAGCGTCTTGCCGTCCGGCCCGACGACATTGGCCGCGAGGTAATGGTACTGCGCCCCGGCAAAGGTTTCGAGGCCGCACGGTTCGCGCAGCGCGTTCCTGGCGCAGCCGCCGGTTTGCAGGCGGGTCAGTTCGACCGTCCCGCGATCGAATTCGTGGTTGCCGACAGCGGTGTATTCGAGGCCGATGCGGTTCATCACCCCGACCGCCGGTTCGTCGAGATGGATCGCCGACGCGAGCTGCGAACCACCGGTCAAGTCGCCCGCGGCTACGGTCAGATGGTTGGGGTACTTGGCACGCACTTGCTCGACCGCGGTCGCAAGATAGGCCGCCCCGCCGGCGGGCACGCCGAAGTTTTTGCCGTCAGCGCCGGTTACCGAGACGCTTGATTTTGGCGGTTCGAGCGCGCCGTGGAAATCGTTGATCGCAATGATCCCGACTTCGACCGGCGCGGCCGGAACGGAGGGCACGGTCGCGCAGGCAGCGAGTGCCAGCGCGGCGGGAATCGGCAAGAAGCGCAAGAGCATGAAATCCGCCCTGCCCCCAAAGCGTTAAGCGTTCAAGACAGGGCTGTAATCCACCCGCTCAGACGTCGAGATTGGCGACATTCAAGGCATTCTCCTGGATGAACTCGCGGCGCGGTTCGACCACGTCGCCCATCAGCCGGGTGAAGATTTCGTCGGTCACATCGGCGTCTTCCACCTTCACCTGCAGCAGCGCGCGGTTGTCCGGGTCGAGCGTGGTTTCCCACAGCTGCTCGGCGTTCATTTCGCCGAGGCCCTTGTAGCGTGCGATGGCGAGGCCCTTGCGGCCGGTGGCGAGCACCGCGTCGAGCAACTGGCTCGGCCGGGTGATCGAACCTTCGACGACCACCGGTGCGGCTGCGGTTTCTTCGACGTCGTCGGCCTCGTCCGCCACTTCGGGCTCGGGCTCGGGCGCGCTGTCGGCCCCGCCCTTACTGAAATGCGCGGGACCGACGTAAACATCGGCCTGTTCGGCGGCGAGGCGGTGCAATTTGCGGGCTTCGGCGCTGCCGACGAACCCGGGTTCGACCAGGTGCGCATCGGTCACGCCGCGCCACTTGCGCTCGAACACGATCCCGCCGTCGGCTGACAGGCTGGCGCTCCACTGCGCTTCGGGATCGCCCATCTGCAAGTGCGCCGCCGCCTGTTCCAGCCGCTCGCGCCGCTGCGCGGGTGCGATTTCGGGATCGAGCGCGCCGGCCAGCGCCATCGCCTCGACCACGGCCGGATCGTATTTGCGCGGGACGAAGGCCATCAAGCTCTTCATCCGCAGCGCATGATCGACCAGCGAGCGCAGTTCTTCGCCTGCGCGCGCGCCGCCCTTGGTTTCGAGCACCCGGCCCTGCAGCCCGGCGGAAACGAGGTAGCGATCAAGCGCGCCCTGGTCCTTGAGATAGACTTCGCTGCGACCCTTGCTGACCTTGAACAGCGGCGGCTGGGCGATGAACAAGTGCCCGGCCTTGATGATATCGGGCATCTGGCGGTGGAAGAACGTCAGCAGCAGGGTGCGGATATGCGCCCCGTCGACATCGGCGTCCGTCATGATGACGATCTTGTGGTAGCGCAGCTTTTCGAGGTTGAACTCGTCGCGCAAACCGGTGCCCATCGCCTGGATCAGCGTGCCGACTTCCTTGCTGCCGATGATCCGGTCAAACCGCGCGCGCTCGACATTGAGGATCTTGCCCCTGAGCGGCAGGATCGCCTGGTAATGGCTGTCGCGCCCGCTCTTGGCGGAACCGCCGGCGGAATCGCCTTCGACCAGGAACAGTTCGGACTTGGCCGGATCGCGTTCGCGGCAGTCGGCCAGCTTGCCGGGCAGGCTGGCGATATCCATCGCCCCCTTGCGCCGGGTCAGTTCGCGCGCCTTGCGGGCGGCTTCGCGGGCAGCAGCGGCATCGATGATCTTGAGGATGATCGATCTCGCGTCGGCCGGGTTTTCTTCCAGCCATTCGCTCATCTTCTCGCCCATCAGGCTTTCGAGCGGCTGGCGCACTTCGGAGCTGACCAGCTTGTCCTTGGTCTGCGAGCCGAACTTGGGATCGGGCAATTTGACCGAAACGATCGCGGTCAGGCCTTCGCGCATGTCTTCGCCGGTGAGGCTGACCTTTTCCTTCTTCAGCATCCCCGAGCGCTCGGCATAATTGTTGAGCGTGCGCGTCAGCGCGGCGCGGAAGGCGGCCAGGTGGGTGCCGCCATCGCGCTGCGGGATGTTATTGGTGAAGCACAGGACGTTTTCGTAATAGCTGTCGTTCCATTCGAGCGCGACGTCGATGCCGATGGCGTCCTTCTCGGCCGAAACCGAAATCGGTTCGGGCACCAGCGGCACCTTGTTGCGGTCGAGGTACTTCACGAACGCGGCAATCCCGCCCTGGTACAGCAAGTCGTGCTCGAGCACTTCGTCATGCCGCTTGTCGCGCAGCAGGATGCGCACACCCGAATTGAGGAACGCGAGTTCGCGATAGCGGTGCTCGAGCTTCTCAAAGTCGAATTCGAGGACGTTCTTGAACGTGTCGGTCGAGGGCATGAAGGTAACCCGGGTGCCCTTCTTGCCGGGGGGGACGTCACCGACGATCTTCAGCGGTGCCACGCTGTCGCCGTGGGCGAACTTCATCCAGTGCGCCTTGCCCTCGCGCCAGACGGTCAGTTCGAGCCACTCGCTGAGCGCGTTGACCACCGAGACGCCGACGCCGTGGAGGCCGCCGGACACCTTGTAGGCGTTATCGTCGCTGGTGTTCTCGAACTTCCCGCCCGCGTGGAGCTGGGTCATGATCACTTCGGCGGCAGAAATGCCTTCTTCGGTATGGATATCGGTCGGGATGCCGCGGCCGTTGTCCTCGACACTGACCGAGCCATCGGGGTTGAGTTCGATCAGCACCAGGTCGCAATGACCGGCCAGCGCTTCGTCGATCGCGTTGTCCGAAACTTCGAACACCATGTGGTGCAGGCCCGAGCCATCGTCAGTATCGCCGATGTACATCCCTGGCCGTTTGCGCACCGCATCGAGGCCCTTGAGGACCTTGATCGAATCAGCGCCATAGACGTTGGCGTTGGGCACGTTGCCAGAGGCGTGCGGGGAATCGTTCTGGGGTGTGTCGGAAGTGGTATCGTTCATGCCGATTATATAGGCATCGCGGGCCAGTTAAGGAACCCGCGCGGGGCCGTTCCATCCACAGCCCCATCCGGCCTGTCGCTCGCGTCCTGCAAGGGCCACGGCAAAACGGCCGCCCCGAGGGACGGCCGCCTGTTTTACGCCAGCGAAATGGTGGGCCTCAGAAGGTCCAGACCATCGGCAGCGGAGAGGCGCCGGCGGCTGAAATGTAGGCATCGAACACGCGCTTGAAAAAGGTAATCATCGTAAATCCAGTCAAGTGATGGGGTGGGGTTCAGAACATGCTGTTGAGGGCGAAGCTCTGGTAAGGCTCGAGGATCGAGATCTGCTCGACCGCGCTGGCGTGGGCTGAGGCCTTGCACGCTTCCCAGGCAATCGTGCCCTTGAGGTCGCGCAGGCTGGGCTTTTCGCAAACCGTGGCGACAGCGGCATCGATCCGCCGGCCGAGCACCGCGGTCCCGGCAGGGGCCGTCAGGTCGAGGTCGGCGTAGGAAACGCTCACCGAGACTTCGTCAGCGGCGAGAGCGGGCGTTGCCGCGATGCCCGAGAAGAGCACGGCGGCGAGGACGGAGATGGTTGACCTGCGCATGGCGTCGTTCCTTTTCATCTGAGTTCAGCCGCCTTTGAGCCTTCCCAATCATGCTGTTGTTGGGATCGTTGTGCAGCGCAGCATGAGTTTGTGCAAATGCGAAGAGGGCAACTCCTGTTGCGCATTTTGCAACCGGGTGTTTCACACTAATGCAACACTTGATACGTGCCTGGGTGACGAGCCCCCGCAGGCGCTGGACTCGCTCGCGGCAGGAACCTAACGCCGCGCGATGGACGCGCCCGCTCTCCCCGACTCCATCCTGATCGTCGATTTCGGCAGCCAGGTGACCCAGTTGATCGCCCGCCGCGTGCGCGAAGCCGGGGTCTATTCGGAAATCGCCCCGTTCACGCTGGCCGAGGAGGCCTTCAACCGCCTCCAGCCCAAGGGCATCATCCTGTCAGGCTCGCCCGCCGGCGTGCCCGAGGATGGCAGCCCGCGCGCGCCCCAAGTCCTGTTCGACAGTGGCCTCCCGATCCTCGGCATCTGCTACGGCCAGCAGGTCATGACCCACCAGCTCGGCGGCAAGGTCGAAGCGGGTTCGGACGGCGAATGGGACGGCGAGTTCGGCCGCGCGTTCCTGACCGTCACCGAAAGCTGCAAGTTGTTCGACGGGCTGTGGCAGGTGGGCGAGCGGCACCAGGTGTGGATGAGCCACGGTGACAAGGTCACGCGTTTTGCCGAAGGGTTCGAGATCGTCGCCACGAGCGACGGCGCGCCGTTCGCGGTCATCGCGGACGAGGCGCGGAAGTATTACGGCACCCAGTTCCATCCCGAAGTGGTCCACACGCCCGATGGCGGCAAGCTGATCGCCAACTTCGTGCGCCACGTCTGCGGCCTTGCCGGCGACTGGACCATGGCCGCCTATCGCGACACCAAGATCGCCCAGATCCGCGAACAGGTGGGCAAGGGACGCGTCATCTGCGGCCTGTCAGGCGGGGTCGACAGTTCGGTGGCCGCGATCCTGATCCACGAGGCAATCGGCGAGCAATTGACCTGCGTGTTCGTCGATCACGGGCTGCTGCGCCAGGACGAGCGCCGCCAGGTCGAGACCATGTTCCGCGACCACTACAACATCCCGCTGGTGACGGTGGACGCCGAAGCGCGCTTCATGGCCGGGCTCGAAGGCGTCAGCGATCCCGAAGCCAAACGCAAGTTCATCGGCGCCGAATTCATCGCGGTGTTCGAGGAAGAGGCGGGCAAGATCGGCGGCGCAGACTTCCTCGCGCAGGGCACGCTTTACCCCGACGTGATCGAAAGCGTCAGCTTCACCGGCGGGCCGTCGGTCACGATCAAGAGCCACCACAACGTGGGCGGCTTGCCCGAGCGGATGAACATGCAGCTGGTCGAGCCGCTGCGCGAGCTGTTCAAGGACGAAGTGCGCGCGCTTGGCCGCGAACTGGGCCTGCCCCCACTGTTCGTCGGGCGCCACCCGTTCCCCGGCCCCGGCCTCGCCATCCGCATCCCCGGCGAAGTGACCAAGGAACGTTGCGACGTGCTGCGCAAGGCCGACGCGATCTATCTCGAGGAAATCCGCGCCGCCGGGCTGTATGATGCGATCTGGCAGGCCTTCGCGGTGCTGCTACCGGTGCGCACGGTGGGCGTGATGGGCGATTACCGCACCTACGACAACGTCTGCGCCCTCCGCGCCGTGACCAGCACCGACGGCATGACGGCGGACGTCTATCCCTACGACGCCGCCTTCCTCAGCCGCGTCGCCACCCGTATCGTCAACGAGGTCAAAGGCATCAACCGGGTGGTGTATGACTATACCAGCAAGCCGCCCGGCACGATCGAGTGGGAATGATTCGGGGCCATTTTTGGCTATCGCGATCAGTCGTTATTGAACCATCAACACATTGAAATAAAAAGACTATCTCACGTTATCTATCGAGATCAATCGCGGAGCAGCGGTTGGCTCTGGCGTCATGCGTGACGGTATCCGGCAAGCTTGCACTTGGCCCAATCCAGCGATACCGTCAGAGGTATTGAAGCCAGTGACGGTATTTTTTCCGCACTAAACTATTGTAAATCAAGCGATAATGTCGGCGAAAATGGCCGAAAATCGCCTGACGGTATTTTGCGTAGAGGAGGTCGGTATGCTCACCGATGTTGCCCTTAAGAACCTGAAATCACGCGAGAAAGCCTATAAAGTCACGGACCGTGACGGCCTTTATGTCCAGGTCTCAACCTCCGGGACGCTGACGTTTCGGCTGGACTACCGGCTGCATGGGCGGCGCGAGACGCTAACGCTTGGGAAATACGGTCCCTCAGGTTTGTCCCTTGCTCGAGCCCGTGAAGCGACGATCGACGCTAAACGTGCAGTCTTCGAAGGCAGGTCTCCGGCCCAGGAAAAACAACGCGACAAACGCCGGATCAAGGAGGCCAAGAGCTTCGGTGAGTTTGGTGAGCGCTGGTTGGTGAAGGCGCCGATGGCCGACAGCACCCGCGCGATGCGGCGTTCGATCTTCGAACGAGAGCTTCTGCCAGTCTGGAAGAACCGGCTGCTGACAGAAATCACGCCGGATGACCTGCGCGCCCACTGCGGCAAGATCGTTGATCGCGGCGCACCGGCGACTGCGATCCATGTCCGCGACATCCTCAAGCAGATCTACGGGTTTGCGATCTTGCACGGCGAGAAGGTTGCCAATCCGGCCGACGATGTCGGCCCCGCCTCGATCGCGACGTTCGTTCCAAAGGACCGGTCGCTGTCGCCGACGGAAATTCGCGTGATGCTCAAGCAGCTCGACCATGTGGCGACGCTGCCAACGATCCGACTCGGGATGCGCCTCTTCCTGCTGACAATGGTGCGCAAGAGCGAGCTGCAGGATGCGATCTGGGACGAGGTGGACTTCGAGAACGCCGTGTGGACGATCCCCAAGGAGCGCATGAAGCGATCCAAGGCGCATAACGTCTATCTCTCGCAGCAATGCCTCGACATCATGATCGCGTTGAAGACCTGCGCGGGCAACTCGCGCTACCTTCTGCCGTCTCGGTATGATGCGGATGCGCCGATGTCCCGGGCGACCTTCAACCGCGTCACCTATGCCGTCGTTGAGCGCGCGAAGAAGGAAGGCTTACCGCTGGAGCCGTTCACGGTACATGACATGCGCCGGACTGGATCGACCCTGCTCAACGAACTGGGGTTCAACAGTGACTGGATCGAAAAGTGCCTGGCCCATGAAGATGGGCGGTCCTCGCGCGGCGTCTACAACAAGGCGGAGTACGAGCACCAGCGGCGGCATATGATGCAGGAATGGTCTGATATCATCGATGCTTGGGTGGCGGGGCAGAAGCGGGTGCCGGTCCTGATTCCGCCATCGATGCCTATGCTCGCGCCTGATCCGGCGCTTTGACGGGACGCGCCTTGCGCTTGCGGACATCGGGATGCGGCGCCCGGTCGATGGGTGATCGGCGGGCTGTCGCTAGGCGCTCAGTCAGCCAGGCTTCGACCTCGGCCAGATCCCACACCACACAGCGCGGGGTGAGCGCAAAGCGACGAGGGAATTCCCCGCGCTGTTCCATCTCATAGATGGTGGTGTCGGCCAGCGGTACGATCTGCCGAAGCTCATGGCGGCGGATCATCCGTTTTTTGAGGACCTCAGATTTCGTCGACATTACTCTACTCCAACGAGATTGGCGTCTGATGCCGATTGGAGCCGATAGACCCGACATGAAAAGAGCGAACACACCGGCGTAGGGCTCGCGGCGGCAATAGCGCACAAATCGGCGGGTCCATGGCCGAATGGATCGCGGCATGATCGCTTTGGAGCGCGCCGATCATACCGGGCCTGCGCTTTTCAGCCGCTGCACTCACGGGATTATCGCGCATCTCAGATGCGTGATAATTCTTGCATGTGAAGCTGGATGGTGGGATTAACGCGCATCTGAGATGCGAGATAATCCTATGGCTCTTCATTTAGTCGGTGAGACAATTGACGCCAAGCGCGCGCATCAGCGCGCGCAGGCCGGTGAGTTGATCCAGCTCGTCCGCGGGGTTTACGTCGATCACCAAGGGGATATCGAGGCGACGATCCTCGGTCATGCGGTCCGGATTGCAAACTATCTCTATCCCAACGCCTATCTGTCATCGGCGAGTGCGGCGCTGCTCGCCCCGACGCCCGACGGGCGGCTGTTCATCAGCGGCCGCCGCAACCAGCGCACGCGGTTGCGGACGCTTGAGATCATCCAGAACGAAGCGCCGAAGCATCCATCGACGGCGATGGCGGTCATTGGCGACGACCTGGGCGAATTGCGCGTCGACGCCTCATCGCCGCGCCAACGCTTTCTCGAAGCGTTCCGCCTGCGCAGCGAACATGCGAGCGCGGTAACCGCCGACATGCGCGCGCAGATGGCTGCGCGTCTGGTGGAGGAACATGGCAGCCCCCAAGCCGCGGCCGACGCCGTCTGGGTGCTGGCGCGTGAAAACGAATGGTATCGCGAAGGTGAAGGCGCCGAGCGCTTTCTGCTGGCACAGCCGGGTGTTGCCAAGGCGCCGGTCAACAAGGCGGCGCTCGATCTTCTCGTCGCCTGGCACGGTGAACCCCTCGGTCGGCTGACCCACGATGGGTTCGAGTGGCGCTGGAAGCCCGGGCGTCGAGTGGGACCGGCCCTGGTTCGCGAGACCACGCCGGGCAAGCTGCCGGCCTTCATTGAATCGCTGCTGCCCGAGGGCTGGCTGGCGCAAGTTCTCCACGAACGCGATGAACGCGAGGCGCTTCGGCGCGGACGGCGATATATGTCGAACATCGTCATCGTCGAGGGTCGAGAGGAACTGGCGGCGCTGCCTGCCGACAGTCTCACGACAACCCTGGCCGGATACATCGCCGTCGGTCGCTTCACCGGCCGCTACGCCGGTCCGGCGCGCGGTGAGATCGAGGAGACCTTCGAGCAGAACCTGGCGCGCATCTTCTCGCACGCGGAAACGCCGCGCCTGTCGGGCGTCCAGATCAAGGCGCCAATGAGCCTGATGCCTGATGGCGCCCTCGTTCCGGCCATCGATCAGCCGTTCACCCATATCCTCAAGCCCGCCGGCACGGCGGGCTTCGAGACGTTGCCGGTTGTCGAGTGGCTTTGCCTGGAGCTTGGCCGCTCGGCCGGGTTCGATGTGCCCGATGCCGCGCTGCTGGAAATGCCCGACGGCATGTCGCCTGCACTGGTCGTCGAGCGGTTCGATATTCGTCGCGGGCCAACGGATCAGCGACGTCTGGCGCTGGAGGACTTTTGCTCCATTTTGGACTTACCGGCTGCGGCGAAATATGATGGCACGATTGAGCGCATGGCTCGGGGTCTGCGCCCGCTTTCGACCGATCCGGTCGCCGACCTAGACATCCTGTTCCGCCGCGCGGTCTTCGCCTGGCTAATTGCCGACGGCGATATGCACTTGAAGAACCTCGCGATGCTCAAGACGGCTGACCCAGGTGCCAAGGCCTTTACGACTGTGCGTTTTGCGCCGCTCTATGACGCCGTCACCACGCGTGTCTTTCCGGGACTTGGCGGTGACCGGATGGCGTTGAAGTTAAACGGCAAGGATGATCGGCTGACACGGCAGGATTTCCTGGCGCTGGCGCGGACGATTGGTCTGACGGTCGGTGACGCCGAGGTGGCTATAAGCGAACTTGCCGGGCGATTGTCCGAGCGCGCCAAGACTCTGTGCCTGCCCGCGTTCGCCGGTGAGGCCGAAGCTGCTAGGTTCGCGCATGATAAAGTGACCGCCATCACCGTTGAGCGATGCGCTGGCCTCAGCGGGGTGAACGCGTGAGACGCCCACAAGGCGTGGAGCCATCGCTGGGGTGGTCGTATCTTTCGCGCGATGCCTTGGCGCGCGCGAAGGCGCAGATGGATGAAGAGTCCACAGGCGTCAGAGATGAAATCGGCTTTCTGACGATCCACCAGAGTTATGCAGACCGGTTTTTCCCCGGCACATCGGTGCTGCATACGAGAGCGCGTTACGCGCTTATCGTTCCTTGGCTATTCGAAGATTTGGCAGGTCTGACGGGACCGGCGGCAACGCGCGCACTTCGCGATCGCGAGTGCGAACTCGCTGGGCGCCTAGCTGGTGCAGGCGTGATAGGCAGACGCGTTTTCCCCAAGCCATCAAGCCAGCCACCATCAACGGTCTACTGGAATGCTTTAGCTGTGTGGGGCGTGCTCAGACCTAGGTTGAACGGGAAAACCATCACGCGCAGCCAAGCGCACCGTTTGCTTCGTCCCATCGGCACAACGACTGACGACGACGGCCAGCCCTTGTTCGGCTTCGATCCGCCATTTATCGGCTTACCATCGCGTCCGGATAACTGGCGTGAGGGCCATATCACGCCCGACCTTGAACGTAAGGAGGCTGAATTTCTCCAGGAAAAACTCTCTGCGTTGCGACGCCCGAATGACCATGAGTTGTCTCTGCTGGCGCGGCTGGTGCGAACTGGTGTTGCCGCCCCGAACAGAATGTGGTCGGCGGAAGTCAGGGCGATTGCGGGACCGGATCGTCCGACGCTCATTCGGGCCGAGCAGGCCGCTAGTTTGGCAGGTATCGGTCGTGCG
>JBDSDZ010000092.1:0-15987 GCA_039920345.1 Croceibacterium sp. | reverse complement strand
GGCGCTTCTTTCCGGGCTCGTCCCATTCGACGATGTGGTGTTCCAGCGGGCCAGCATCGTCTTCGCCAATCACGCGCCCGGCGACGCACGCCCCGGCCTCGATCATCGCGTCATGGCTGCCGGTGAGCAGGTAGTGCCATTCGGGCAAAGGCTCGCCATCGGCCCGGCGGCGGTAAGCGCAGGTGGGCGGCAGCCAGGCGACTTGCGAGACCAGCCGCGGGGTCAGCCGCAGGCAGTCGGGCACGAAAGCCTTGCGATGCTTGTAGTCGCTGCAGCGCGCGGTTTCGCGGTTGAGCAGGCGGCAGGCGACGTTGGTCTGGATCACTTCGCCGGTGTCGGCGTCTTCCAGCTTGTGCAGGCAGCAGCGGCCACAGCCATCGCACAGCGCTTCCCACTCGTCGCGGTCGAGCGCCTCGATCGGCAGGTCCCAGAAGCGTTCTCTCAATGCACCCATTTCTCGAGCTCTTGGGCCACCGCATCGGAGTTTATGTCGACCGGCAACAGGGCAATCGGTTCACCCTTGCGCCCCATCAAGTAGGCGCTGCGGCTGTGATTGACGAGGTAGGCGCCGCCGTTGACTGGCTCCCCGCGCTCGTAAAACACGCCGAAGGCCTTGGCCGCGGCGTCAACTTGCGCGTCGGTTCCGGTCAGGCCCATCAGGTCGGCAGAGAACGCAGCGGCGAATTCGCCCACTTTGGCGGGTGTGTCGCGCGCCGGGTCGACAGTTACGAACAGCGGCTGGACTTGCGCCGCCAGTTCCGGTTCGGCCTGCTTGAAACGGGCATAGCCCAGCATCATCCGCTGCACATCGAGCGGGCAGATATCGGGGCAGTAACTGTAGCCGAAGTAGATAATCCGGTATTTGCCGTCGAAATCGCTCCAGCGGACGGTCTTGCCGGTCTTGTCGACCAGTTCGAACGGGCCGCCGATGGAGGCTCCTGCCAGCGGCGGATCGCCTGCCGGCGCGCCGCTGCCGCAAGCTGCGCACAGCAGTATCAGGGGCAGGCAGGCGGCGAAAAAACAGGTGCGAACCGTGATCATGGCGCCGCGGTTCATGCTCTGCTAACGCGCACTCGGCAAGGGCGCTGCCATGGACGGGTGGCACTGTCCGCAGCTTTTATCGAGGAGGAATCGGCGTGACCCGGGGCACTTGGCGCAGGATTGTCGCAAGCGGAGTCGCGGCTGGCTTGATCACCGTGGCTTTGCCGGCTGCGGCGCAAAACTATTCGCCAGGCTACAAGCTGCTGCAAGCGGTCGAGAAGAACGACCGGACCGAGTTCGACAAACTGGTTGCCGCGAGCCACACGGTGATCAATTCGCGTGACATCACCAATGGCCGCACGGGCCTGCATATCGCCGCCAGTCGGCGCGACATCGTGTGGCTGGTCTATCTCGCCAACCAGGGCGCCAATCCCAATATCGCCGACAATCACGGCGTCACCCCGATCATGCTCGCCAGCCAGCTCGGCTGGTTCGAAGGGGTCGATGCGCTGATCAAAGCTGGCGCGCACGTGGATGATCCTAATGAAACCGGGGAGACGCCGCTGATCCTCGCTGTCCACCGCCGCGACACGCAGATGATCCGTGCCCTGCTGCGCGGCGGGGCGGACCCGGCGCGGGCCGACAATTCGGGCCGCACCGCGCGCGACTATGCCGAGGCGCAAGGCCGCACCAGCACAACCATGGCGGAAATTGACCGCAGCGCCCGCACTCCTACAGAGCACGCGGCGGCCGGCGAAACCTACGGCCCCAACTGATGGCAGAGGCACCCGACCGTACGCTCGACGAGCTGCGACTGGATCTCGCACCGGGTATTGCCGCGGCCGCGGTGTTCGACGGGTGGGGCGATGCCGCGCTGGTCCAGGCCGCAACCCAGGCCGGGGTTGACCCCGCAGTGGCCCGGCTCGCATTCCCCGATGGGCCGATGGACATGATCGCGGCGTGGATTGAATCGACCAATGCGGCGATGGAAGCTGCCTTCGCCGACGGACGGCTGGCGGACATGAAAGTGCGCGACAAGATTCGCACCTTGCTGCTGTTCCGGATCGATGCCGTGGCCGGGCAGGAAGAGGCCTTGCGCCGCGCGCTGGCGATCCAGGCGATGCCGCAGAACCTGCCGCAGACGCTCAAGATCGGCTGGCGCAGCGCCGACTTGATGTGGCGCCTCGCGGGCGATACCGCGACCGATTACAATCATTACACCAAGCGCGTGTTGCTGGGCGGGATCTACACCGCGGCGCTGGGCGTGCTGATCGACGATACGAGCGAGGGCAAGGCCGACACCCGCGCCTTTGTCGACCGTCGGATCGATGACGTCATGAAGTTCGAGAAAGCCAAGGCCCAATTGCTGCACAAGCGCGAAGGGTTCGACCTGACCCGCTTCCTTGGCCGGCTGCGCTATCCCGCGCGCTAATCATTAATGAGAACCAGTTGCAACTAGGCCCTTTTTCTGGCACCGGCCTGCTGTGACCCAGCCCATGACCCTCGACATGCTGCCCCCGCGCCGCCGCGCTGAAATCGTCGCGGTGGACTGGAGCGTACTTGCGCCCGAAGAGGCCAAACGGCTGCAGGCGATGGGGATTGATACCGGTGCACGCGTGGCCATTGCCCATCGCGGGATTTTTGCCGGGCGAGATCCGATTGCGCTGTCGATCGGGCGGATGACCGTCGCTCTGCGCCGTTCTCACGCCCGCGCCATGACCGTCGAATTGCGATGACCCGGTTGCGCAGTGCCGCGCTGGTCGGCAATCCGAACTCGGGCAAGAGCGCACTGTTCAACGCGCTCACGGGCGCGCGCCAGAAGATCGCCAATTATCCCGGGGTGACGGTGGAGCGGAAGGCCGGGCGCCTGGTGCTGCCGACCGGTGAGCCGGTCGAGCTGTTCGACTTGCCGGGGAGCTACGCGCTCGACGCCGCGAGCCCGGACGAAGAAGTGACCCGCAAGGTGGTGCTCGGCGAATTTCCGGGCGAGCCCAAGCCTGATGTGCTGGTGATCGTGCTCGATGCGGCCAATCTCGAACAGCACCTGGTGTTCGCGCAGGAACTCATCGAGCTTGGCCGCCCGACCGTGGCCGCACTCAACATGATCGACCTGGCCGAGCGCGATGGGCTGGTAATCGATGCCGCCGCGCTCGAACAATCGCTCGGCATCCCGGTCATTCCTACCGTCGCGGTGCGCAAGCGCGGGCTCGAGGCGCTGCTCGAGGTGATCGAATCCGCCGAAGTGCACGCCGAACAGGACCCGAAGGACCACCGCCGCGCGCACCTGACGCTGCCCGAACGGCGGCTGGCCGCGCGCCACATGGCCAACGGCGCGATCATCTCCGAGAACGCGGTCCACCGGCTCAACGCCCGGCTCGACAAGGTCTTGCTCCACCCCTGGCTCGGTCCGCCGATCTTGTTCGCGCTGCTGTTCGTGATCTTCCAGGCGGTGTTCGCCTGGTCGACACCGTTTGCAGATGCGCTCGACGGGGCGGTTTCGGGCCTGATCGACCTCGCCAACGCCAGTCTCCCGGCGGGCTTCGCGCGCGACCTCCTGACGCAGGGGGTGCTCTCGGGGGTCGGCTCGGTGGTCGTGTTCCTGCCGCAGATCCTGATCCTGTTCGCCTTCATCCTGGTGATGGAGCAATCGGGTTATATGGCCCGCGCGGCGTTCATCATGGACCGGCTAATGGCTTATGTCGGCCTCTCGGGGCGTAGTTTTATCCCGCTCCTGTCCAGCTTTGCCTGCGCCATTCCGGGCATCATGGCGACCCGCGCGATTGCCGATCCCAAGGATCGGCTGACCACGATCCTGATCGCGCCGCTGATGACCTGCTCTGCCCGTCTGCCGGTCTATGCAGTGGTCATCGGTGCGTTCATTCCTGCAACCAGCGTCGGCCCCGGCATCGGGTTGCAGGGGCTAGTTCTGTTTGCGCTTTACCTGTTCGGAATTGTCGGCGCGATGGTCGCCGCGCTGGTCCTGCGGCGTACCGCCACCAAGGGCGCGGCCTCAGGTTTCATCATGGAACTGCCGCGCTACCAGTGGCCGCCCTTGCGCGATCTGGTGATCGGGCTGTGGCAGCGGGCGTGGGTGTTCCTGCGCCGCGCGGGCACGATCATCTTCTCGGTCACCGTGGTGCTGTGGCTGCTGCTCACTTTCCCGCAGGCTGCGCCCGGCGAGAGCCAGGTCGAAGCGAGTTTTGCCGGCAAGATTGCTGATGGGCTGGAAGTGATTGTCCGCCCGATCGGCTTCAATCACGAGATCGCGCTGGCACTCATCCCGGCGATGGCCGCGCGCGAAGTGGCGGTGTCCTCGCTGGCGACGACTTACGCGGTCGATGCGAGCAACGATGACGCCGCCGCCGCCGGGCTGGTGCCGCAGTTGCAGGCGCGCTGGACTTTGCCCACTGCGCTCGCTTTTCTAGTGTGGTTCGTGTTCGCGCCGCAGTGCCTTTCCACCATCGCCGTCGCCCGGCGCGAGACGAATGGGTGGAAATGGCCGGTCTTCATGTTGGCTTACCTGTTCGGGCTTGCTTACGTTTTTGCTGGCCTGACGTACTGGCTTGCTGTGGCGGCCGGGCTGTAGCGAACTTCAGTGCAAAATGGCTCCCACTGGCTGGCAAGACGGCCAACAGGGCCCTACATCTTCGCGGGAATCACATATTGGCTGGCGGTCGCCGCGGGTCTCTAACTCGGCAGAGGATATTTCATGGCAGGCAGCGTCAACAAGGTCATCCTGATCGGTAATCTCGGCCAGGATCCCGAAGTGAAGAGCTTCCAGAACGGCGGGCGGATTGCCAACTTGCGCATCGCCACGTCCGAAAACTGGAAGGACAAGGCCACTGGGGAGCGCAAGGAGCGCACCGAGTGGCACACCGTCGTGCTCCAGTCCGATGGGCTGGTGGGCGTGGCCGAGCGGTACTTGCGCAAGGGCAGCAAGATTTACATCGAAGGCAGCTTGCGGACCCGCAAATGGCAGGACCAGTCGGGCAACGACCGTTACTCGACCGAAGTTTCTGTCGGCGGCATCGGCGGGGTCCTGACCATGCTCGACGGCGCACCGGGTGGCTCGGGCGGCGGTGGCGCTGGCGGCGGCCAGCGCAGCGGCGGGGACTGGAACCAGGGCAGTAGTGCTGCGGGCGGTTCGCCGGGCGGAGCCGCGTCGGGCGGCGGATCAAGCTGGAACCAGGGCGGCGGCGCCGACGATCTCGACGACGATATTCCGTTCTGAGGGCTTACCGGCCTACAGGTCCTTCTTGAGCGCTTTTAGCGCCGCGAAGGGTCCACCAGACTCCCCGTCAGCCAGACCGACGTCTTTACGAACCTTGTCCGCGTTTGGCCCCTCGGCGTAGGGGTCGATGGCGAGGGCCAAACCCTGCGCCACGGCTTCGCCAAGGTCGAACATCGCGCCGCTGTAGGGGATCTCATCCAGTTCGCCGGCGTCGAGTTCGAGCTCTTCCACGGCAATCGGCTTTTCGGGCACGAATCGCAGCACCAGCGGCTCGTCTATGCTCACCGCCAGGTCATCCCCGGAAATCGCGCAGCTTTGCACCACATCGGCGCTCAATCTCCCGCGCACATCGACTGCCTCGCCATTGGCGACCAGCGTGACGCTGGCCTCGAGCCGGCCAATCGACACAAGGGCGAAACGCCTGGCCAATGCCTTGCGCTCGGCCTCGCTCGCCGCGAGGTGGACCGGCCTTTCGGTCACCTGCCGCGGGTCGATGAAATGGGAGAATTCGGACCCGCTCACAGTGCGATCTCGCCCCTCAGCAGTGCCTTGCTGTCGCGTGCGGCCGTCTTGTCTGCAAACACGCGGACCCGCCTCGCGAGCGCCTGTGTGCCGTGCCCCTCGAGCATTGTCACATTGCGCGTCAGTGCAGCTTCCAGCGCCTCGTTGCCCCGGTCGGCCAGCGCCTCGCGGAAGGCACCCAGTCGGCCGCCAAGCACCGACACCAGCCGTCCGACATGCTTGCCCACGACCACATCGCCAACCCCGCTCTCGCGCAGTTGACCGTCCATGTCGGCCACGAAAAGCTCGGTCAGCAGTGCGGTTTCCTGCGCCAGTACGCGATCGCGCTCCATCCGCAGCAGGACAACCGCGAGCATTGCGGTGACCATGTCGAAGCGCCCGGCCACCGTGTCGGCCACACCGTCATCGCGGTAGAGCACCGGGTCGCGCGCTAGTTCTACCGTGCGATGCCACAAGGGGCGCAAGGCTTCGCGGGGATCGGGCTTTGATGGGAAAAGGCGATTAAGCAGGTTCATGGCGCGGTCTGGCTTCTTATTCAGCGGGCATTCAATGCCCCGGCGGCACCGGGCATTGCCAGTGCCGAGGGCAGGCCCTAAGGCTCGCCGCGCATTTATGGTACCAAGTTGGAGAAGTCGAGGATGGCGCTGGCCTTGAACAAGATTGGGCGTATCGGGGCGGCAGCGGCTGCGTTGTCGCTGGCGGGATGTACTTCGATCGTTGGCCATCGCGGCTATCTGGCTGACGAGACTTTGCTGCAATCGGTTGAACCGGGCGTGGATAACCAGACCTCGGTTGAGCGCGCGCTGGGCCATCCCAGCTTCATTGCCCAGTACGGCCAGCCAGTCTGGTATTATGTATCGAGCACCACCGGGCAAAAGCCGTTCACCGTGCCCAAAATCACGCAGCAAACCGTGCTTGCGGTCAGCTTCGATGGCACCGGCAACGTTGCCAGCGTGAAGCGCTCGGGCCTCGATGACGTGGTCTTCCTCCACCCCGAAAGCGATTCGACCCCGACTCTCGGGCGCGAACGCAGCTTCCTGCAGGACCTGTTCGGCAATATCGGACAGGTCGGCACAGGCGCGGGTGCGGGCGGAGCAGGCGGTCGCAGCGGTGGTACCGGCGGCGGGCCAGGCGGCAACTGACGCCCGGCGTGCGGCGCTTGCTTGAAGCGCCGCACAGTCTCTCCCATATGCCCGATTATGGACGAGAGAGCGGCGAGCCACGGCCTGATCCAGTGGCACGGCACGACCATCATTGGCGTGAGCAAGGGCGGCAAGACCGTCATTGCCGGCGATGGCCAGGTTTCGATGGGCAACACGGTGATGAAGCCGAACGCGCGCAAAGTGCGCCGGATCGGTGAAGGCGGAACGGTGATCGGCGGGTTCGCCGGGGCCACCGCCGATGCCTTCACCCTGTTCGAACGCCTCGAAAAGAAGCTTGAGCAATACAACGGGCAACTGCTGCGCGCCGCGGTCGAACTGGCCAAGGACTGGCGCACCGACAAGTACCTGCGCAATCTCGAAGCGCTGATGATCGTGGCCGACAAGGACGTGATGCTGGTCCTGACCGGCAATGGCGACGTCCTCGAACCCGAGGGCGGCATTACGGCCATTGGCAGCGGCGGCAATTATGCGCTCGCCGCCGCTCGCGCGCTGACCGATTACGAAGACGACGCCGAAAAGATCGCCCGCCGCGCCATGCAGGTCGCGGCCGATGTGTGCGTCTTCACCAACGACCGCGTGACGGTCGAGACCATCTGACAAGTCGGAACCTCATGAACGATTCCCTCACACCGAAGGCGATTGTCGCCGCCTTGGACGAACACATCATCGGCCAGCACGACGCCAAGAAGGCCGTCGCGGTGGCGCTGCGCAATCGCTGGCGCCGCCAGCGGCTCAGCCCCGAACTGCGCGACGAGGTTACGCCCAAAAACATCCTCATGATCGGCCCCACCGGCTGCGGCAAGACCGAGATCAGCCGCCGCCTGGCCAAGCTCGTCGATGCGCCGTTCATCAAGGTCGAGGCGACCAAGTTCACCGAAGTCGGCTACGTCGGCCGCGACGTCGAACAGATTGCCCGCGACCTGGCCGAAGAAGCCATCCGGCTGGAAAAGGACCGCCGCCGCGATGCCGTGCGCGAAGCCGCCAGCAAGGCGGCAATGGACCGCCTGCTGAAAGCGCTGGTGGGCGAAAATGCCAGCGAGGCGACCCGCGAGAGTTTCCGCGCCCGCATCGTCGAAAACGCGATGAACGATGTCGAAGTCGAGATTGACATAGAAGACGCGCCCAACATGCCGTTCGATATTCCCGGCGGCGGGGCGCAGATGATCAATTTGTCCGAAATGATGGGCAAGGCATTCGGCAAGCAGAACCTCAAGCGGCGCAAGCTCAAGGTCCCCGAAGCGTGGGACAAGCTGGTCGATGAAGAAGCCGAAAAGCGGATGGACCAGGACGATGTCGCCCGCGTCGCGCTGCATAATGCCGAAACCAACGGCATCGTGTTCCTCGACGAAATCGACAAGATCGCGGTCAGCGACGTGCGCGGTGGATCGGTCAGCCGCGAAGGCGTGCAGCGCGACCTGCTGCCGCTGATCGAAGGCACCACCGTTGCCACCAAGTACGGGCCGATGAAGACCGACCACGTGCTGTTCATCGCCTCGGGCGCGTTCCACCTTTCCAAGCCGAGCGACATGCTGCCCGAACTGCAGGGCAGGCTGCCGATCCGGGTCGAGCTGAAGGCGCTGACCGAAGCCGACTTTGTCGCCATCCTGTCCGACACCCGAGCCAACCTGGTGACCCAGTACAAGGCGCTGATCGCGACCGAGAACGTGACGCTGGAAGTGACCGACGACGCGGTCCGCGAAGTTGCGAAAATCGCCGCGCAAGTGAATGAAAGCGTCGAGAACATCGGCGCCCGGCGCCTGCAGACGGTGATGGAAAAGCTGCTCGAGGAATTGAGTTTCGAGGCGGAAGACCGCCAGGGTGAAACGGTGATTGTCGATGCCGCTTACGTGCGCGACCGGCTCGCCGTGCTGGCGCAGGACGCCGACCTGTCGAAATACGTGCTCTAGGAAAGGCCAGCCATGTCCCGCAGACCGCCCGACGGAAAGCCGCTCTACCGCTGCCTGACCGGCCGCGACGATGACCAGTTCTGCAAACGCGTGTCGCAGGCGGTCGAAGACGGCTGGCTGCTGCACGGGTCGCCCACACTGGCTTACGATCCTGATCGCGGCTTCATGATCATCGCCCAGGCCGTGGTGTGGCCAGATTTCGCGGATTGAGCGGCGGCAAGAAACAAGTTTCCTACAGCCCTTAATCCTGCCAGTCCGGCGGTTCATTTCCCGACCATCGCCGAAGTAAATCATCGCTTCGTCGATTGACCCGCCGGGCGTGTTGCCACCTCAGCGAGCGCTTGGTCTAGTCGGCGATGTAATCGAATCTGCCAACCGGGGGCGCCACATGCTGCATCACATTCTCCTTGCCGGGAGCACGCTGGCAGCGTTTGCCCTGGCCGCTCCGCTGTCGGCGCAGGATGCTCCGCCGCCGGCGCCGGTTACTGCCCCGCCCATCAACTACACCGAATGGATGCTGGCCAACGGCCTGCGCGTGGTTGCCATTCCCGATGCGACCACCAGCAACGTGATGACCTCGATGTGGTACGATGTCGGCTCCAAGAACGATCCCGAAGGTCGTTCGGGCTTTGCCCACCTGTTCGAGCATATTCTCAGCCGCAAGACCGAGAACATGCCCTACAACATGATCAACCGCCTGACCGAAGACGTCGGCGGCCAGCGCAACGCCAGCACCGGCGATGACCGGACGAACTATTACGAGATCGTCCCCGCGGAATATCTCGAAACGATGCTGTGGACCCATGCCGAGCGCATGGCTCGCCCGGTGGTGGACGAAGAGGTGTTCGAACGCGAACGCTCGATTGTGAAGGAGGAACTGCGCCAGCGCGTGCTCGCGCCGCCTTACGGCATCATGCAGCGCTTCCTGTTTGCCGAGAACGCCTATGACGTGCTGCCGCATCGCCGCCCCGGAATCGGCAGCATCGAACAGCTCGATTCTGCCACCCTGGCCGATGCGCGCGCGTTCCACGAGGCGTTCTACGGGCCGGATACCGCAACCCTGATCGTCGCCGGCAATTTCGACATGGCGCAGCTGCGCCAGATGGTGGAGCAGTACTTCGCCGCCATCCCGCGCCGCGCGAACCCGATCTCGACTGATATCGCCACGCGCGAACCGCGCCGCACCACGGCGCGCCATGTCGATGGCACCGGCCCGACAGTGCCGCTCCCGGCTGTCGGTGCGATCTACCAGCTGCCGCCGTCCGACAGCGCCGACCTGGCGCCAATGACGGTGCTCGATGCGATCCTTTCGGCGGGCGAGAACAGCCGCCTCAACAAGGCGCTGGTCCGATCGGGCAAGGCGGTCGACATCGGCGAATACGTCGATAGCGCGCAGGAAGGTGGCAATTTTCCGGTCTATGCCATCATCAGCCCCACTTCCGACGCCGACGAAGTAGCCGGGATCATCGCCGCCGAAATCGAGCGGGTACGCGCCGAGCCAGTGAGCGAAGCCGAACTGCTGGAGGCCAAGAACGAGATTTTCGCCAGCACCCTGGCGGGCCGCGAAACCGCCTCGGGCCGCGCCTTCGAACTGGGCGAGGCGCTGGTGACGATTGGCGATGCCGGAGCTGCCGACCGCCGATTGCAGGAAATCGCGGCAGTGACGGTGGCCGATGTCCAGCACGCCGCGCGCGAATGGCTCGCGCCCCAAAGCGCGGTGACGTTCACTTACACGCAGGGCGATGGTGATCCGGCCCGCTATGCCAACCCCGCGCCGATGCCGACTTTCGGCAGCGTGCCCCCCGCCACCGGGGAGCCATCGTTGCTCAATGACGAAGCGCATCGGCAAGCCCCGCCGCCGCCAGGAGCAGTGCCGGTCATTGCGGTGCCAGTTATTGTTGAAAGCCGCCTGGCCAACGGCGTGCGGCTGGTAACGGCCAAGACCGGCGATGTCCCGCTGGCGACCATGTCAGTCGTCCTGCCCGGCGGCAGCGCCACGGTTCCGGCGGGCAAGGCTGGGCTGGCGGACCTCGCCGTCAGCGTGGCCGACAAGGGCACGCCGACACGTTCGGCCGAACAGATTGCGGCGGCGCTCGAGAGCCTCGGCGCGTCGATGAGTGCCAATGCCGGGGCCGATGGCGTGGTTTTCAACCTCACCGTGCCCGCTGCCAACCTCGCCGCGGCAGGAGCCGTGATGGCCGACGTGATCCGCAATGCCAGCTATCCCGAAGACGAATTGGCGCGCGAACGCACGCGCACGATCGATTCGCTGCGGGTGGCGATGCAGGATCCGGGTTCGCTTGCCGGTATGATCGCGCCGCGCCTGTTCTATGGCGATGCGCCGTACGGCTCGGTCGCCACTGTCGCCACGCTGCCTGCGATCAGCCATGACGACCTGGTCGCCTGGCGCGAGGCCAACTGGCATCCGGCCACGGCTCAAGTGGTCGTCAGCGGCGGCATCACCCCGGCCGAAGCGCAGGGCATCGCAGCGGCGCTGTTCGGCGACTGGCGGTCGAGCGCCCCTGCGCCGCGTCCGGTGGCCCATCCGGCGGGCGCCGCACCCGCGCCGCGCACCGTCGTGATCGACATGCCCGATGCCGGGCAAGCCGCCGTGCTTACAGGAGTGCGCGTGGTCGGCCGCGGGGCGAAAGATTACTACCCGCTGCTGCTTGCCAACAGCGTGCTCGGGGTCGGTTCCAACGGCCGCCTGTTTGAGGAAGTGCGCACCAAACGCGGGCTCAGCTACGGATCGTACAGCTCGGTCCCGTCGCGCGCCGATGCCGCGATCCTCTCGGCCACGGCGCAGACCAAGAACGAGAGCGCCGACGAGGTTGTGCAGGTCATGCTCGACCAGTTCGCTGCGCTCGGCACCTCGCCCGCGACGGCGGATACGCTGCAAAAGCGGCGGCTCTACCTCGAAGGCGCGACCTCGCGCGCGTTTGCCACCAGCAGTGGGTTCAATTCGCTGATTGCCGGATTGCTGCTGCAAGGGCTGCCGCCGGGTGAGGCGATGGACCTGGCGACACGGCTCGACGCGGTCTCGCCCGAAGACGCGGCCGACGTCGCAAGGCGCTATGTCACACCCGAACAGGCTTCGGTGGTGGTGGTCGGCAATGCAGCCGCATTCCTCGATGATCTGAAGAAGGTGCGGCCCGATGTCGTGGTTATCCCGGCCAGCGCGCTCGACCTGACACGGGCCGATCTGGGCGGCGCTTCGTCCGGTCCCAGCGCATAGGCTCGCCTCGCACGAAGTACGCGTAGAAATCCTCGCGCACGAAGAGAGAGAGCCGCGTCTGCTCGATCCAGGCGAATAGGTCGATCATCCCCCGGGCCGGGGAGTGGCGCTATTCGGCGGCTTCGTCCATCGCTTCCTCGCGCTCGGACAGCTGGCGGTTCCACATGTCGGCATAGAGGCCGTCGCGCCGCAGCAGGGCGCCGTGCGAGCCGCTTTCGGCCAACCGGCCATGGTCGAGCACGAAGATCGTGTCGGCATCGGCGACGGTCGACAACCGGTGGGCGATGGCAATGCTCGTGCGATGCTGCGAAACGCGCTTGAGGGTCGAGAGGATGTCCTGCTCGGTGCGCGTATCGAGCGCGCTGGTGGCTTCGTCGAGCAACAGGATCGGCGGGTTCTTGAGCAGGGTACGGGCAATCGCCACGCGCTGCTTCTCGCCGCCAGAAAGCTTAAGCCCGCGCTCACCCACTTCGGTGTCAAAGCCTTTGGGCAGCATCTCGATGAACGGCAGGATCGACGCCCCGCGCGCGGCTTCCATCACTTCTGCCTGCCCGGCGCCATCGCGGCCATAGGCGATGTTGTAGCCGACACTTTCGTTAAACAGCACGCTATCCTGCGGGACGATGCCGATCTGGGCACGCAAGCTGACCTGGGTCACTTGCCTGATGTCCTGTCCGTCGATCAGGATGCGGCCCGACCACGGGTCGTAGAACCGGAACAGCAGCCGCCCGATGGTCGATTTCCCCGCGCCCGAAGGGCCAACGATGGCCACGTGCGATCCGGCGGGGACTTCGAGGGTCAGGCCGTGCAGGATCTCGCGATCGGGGTCATAGCCGAACACCACATCGTCAAACACGACCGCAGGCCGCTTGATGAGCAGCGCGGGTGCGCCGGGCGCGTCCTTCACCTCGATGTCGGTATCGATCAGCTTGAACATCTGCGCCATGTCGATCAGCCCCTGGCGGATCGTGCGGTAGACCATGCCCAGGAAGTCGAGCGGGCGGAACAGCTGGGTCAGAAACGTCTGGATCAGCACCAGGTCGCCCACGCTGAAGCGGCCCTGGCTCCACCCGTAAATGGTAAAAGCCATCGCCGCGCCCATCATCAGGTTCATGATCGCGGCTTGCGCAATGTTGAGCAGGCCGAGCGAGTTCTCGCTCTTCGTCGCGGCCTCGGCATAGGCACGGGCGGCAGAGCCATAGCGCTGCAGTTCGCGCTTCTCGGCGCCGAAGTATTTCACCGTCTCGTAGTTAAGTAGCGAATCCACCGCCCGTGACAGCGCGAGCCCGTCGAGTTCGTTCATCTGCGCGCGCAGTTTGGTGCGCCACTCGGTGATCATCCGGGTCAGCCAGATATAGCTCGTCACGGTGACTCCGGTGGCGGCGACTACTTCCCAGCCGAACTTGACGTAGAAAATGACGGCGACGACGACCAGTTCGAGAATCGTCGGCAGGATGTTGAACAGCAGGAAGTAGATCATCGAATTGATCGACTTGGTCCCGCGCTCGACGATCTTGGTCACCTCGCCCGTGCGCCGCGCAAGGTGGAAGCGCATCGACAGGCGGTGGAGCCGTTCGAACACGTCTTCGGTCAGTTGCCGCACCGCATCCTGGCCCACGCGCTCGAACACGATGTTGCGGATGTTGTCGAACACGACGGTCGAAAAGCGCCCGGCGGCGTAGGCAACGATCAGGCCCAGTGCGACCCACAAGGCCTGGTCGCCGCGCTTCGACATCGCGTCGATCGCGCCAGCATAGGCAAATGGCAATGTCAGCACGACGACCTTGGCCAGCAGCACAAACAAGGCCGCTACCGATATGCGCCAACGCAGCTCGGGCCGGTCTTTGGGCCACAGGTAAGGCAGGAACCGGCGGATCGTATGCCAGCCGGCCCAGTCTTCCGCAGTGTGTTTGGTGTCAGACCCCGCCATCATCGGAAAGGTGGGGAGCTAGCGCGCCCGCGGCAATGCAAAAATGTTATTAGTCGTCGAAGGCGAAAGCCTGACCCTGCAGTGCCGAGTGCCGCGGCATGTCGAACAGGACGCGCTGCGTCTTGAAGTCGATCGCCACCCGGCGGAACAGCTTGAGCTCCGCCATGCCCAGGATCAGCGCCGGCCGGTCTTCCAGGCCCAGCCCCTTGAACGGCGGGGAATCGGCAAACATGATCGGCAGGTTTTGCAAGCTTGCGCGACCGATGCTGAGTTGGTTGGCCAGACGAACCTCCCCGGTCAGGTTCACACCATTGACGTCGGTCAGGCTGACCTCGCCAATCTGGTGGGCATGCCGCAACCGCTCGAGCAAAGCCAGGTTGCCGACGCTGCCTTGCGCTCCGGTATCGACGATCACCGCGACCTTGATACCATCGAGCCTTGCCTCGGTGATGATCAGCTGGCCCAGCTTCTCGCGCGCGCGGACAATGATCTCGTAGCCGTGATTGCCGCCCACTTCCTCGGCATCGTTGACCAGGATGCGATGGTTATCGAAATCCAGCACCACGCGCTGATTCTGGAGACTGTCGAGGCCCAGGATACCGTCGGCCCCGCCAATATGCTGCCCGTCGAGTACAGGGGCGGTCCGAATGTAGAAATTACGACTTCCCAATGCGACATCGGCCACTGCCGTCGTTTCAACCTGCCGCACGCTGGCCATGCCAACCAGTGTGGCATGTTGGCGGTCAAACAGCTGGAGCCGTTCGGCAAGGTCGCTTGAGAGCACAGTGGCCTGGGCGCCCGTGTCGATCATGAACTGGAACGGACCTTCGCCGCCAATCGTGACCCCCACCGTCATCCGGCGATAGCGCTCATTCTCGAGGTTGAGGATATCGGTTTCGGGCGCGTCTTCGGGCACCGCCAAGGTTTCGATGACCAGTATTGGGACTTGCAGTACGTCGGGCACGGCCGCTGAAGTGCCATTAGGTTCGAGCGCAGCGGCCGAAGCCGCGAGCAATTGCCAGATCATGCCCTCTCCTGCGCCGTGCGCGTTGATGGGCCGGCGCAAATGCGACAGTACCATAGTTGCCAAGGGGGAGCCATGACCGTCGTCGAGCGCTCGCGGCGGTTGGGCACCTGCGGCAATCTGGGAACCATGAGGGGAAGTGGACGGGCATGTGGATCCCCAGAGGTTGCATCTCGCTAACGCGCGCTCACATAGAAACCACGCGATTTGGCGGGTTTGCCGGTCGACGAAAGAAAATTGCAAAAAGGCGTTGACCGAATCCGAGACCCTCCATATATGCCCGCTCACCGAAGGGGTGCAGACGGTTTGACTGTCTTGTTCCAACGGTCGCCAACACAAACGGACAACCGGTCCCCCGGTGTAAATCGGGGAGCCATTGTTGTCCGCCAATTCTGTTGACGGCTCTTTGACATTGTCGGTTTTTGATGAAGGGACATGTGGGCGACGGCGCCCGGTCCGGGGGCTTTCAGGCTCCGGGTACCGGTTACTTATGCCGAGCCATACATTGTCCTTCGTATCCATTACGTTTGATAGTGCAGGTATCGGCTCCTGAAATTCGGGCTGTACGGTTTGCGACCTTAGGGTCGTGCCGGATGGCTCGTGACATAAACTTGAGAGTTTGATCCTGGCTCAGAACGAACGCTGGCGGCATGCCTAACACATGCAAGTCGAACGAGACCTTCGGGTCTAGTGGCGCACGGGTGCGTAACGCGTGGGAACCTGCCTTGAGGTTCGGAATAACTCTCCGAAAGGGGTGCTAATACCGAATAATGTCTTCGGACCAAAGATTTATCGCCTTTAGATGGGCCCGCGTTGGATTAGCTAGTTGGTGGGGTAAAGGCCTACCAAGGCGACGATCCATAGCTGGTCTTAGAGGATGATCAGCCACACTGGGACTGAGACACGGCCCAGACTCCTACGGGAGGCAGCAGTGGGGAATATTGGACAATGGGCGAAAGCCTGATCCAGCAATGCCGCGTGAGTGATGAAGGCC
>JBDSDZ010000091.1:0-25919 GCA_039920345.1 Croceibacterium sp. | reverse complement strand
GGCGCAGGTTTCCGGACAGGATCATGATGGACAAGCAGTATACGAGACCAGTCGCAAACAGGGCACCTGATCGAGCGGGGCTGGCTATCGACCGGCGCGGCGCGCTCGGCATGTTCGGGCTCGCCATGGCCAGCATCTCGACCGGCGCCATGGCTGCTCCGGCGCAAGCCGCACCCCAATCAACAGGAGAGAGCCCGATGGACCTTCCCCCCGTGCGCGACATGGCCGGTGTAAGTTACCGCTGGGCCTTTTCGGTCAGCGTCTTCTTTGCCGAACGCATCGCCATCGAATCCCCGTTCCGCCGGACCTTCGTGCCCGCCGTGGGCGGCGACATCTGGGGCCCGCGCTTGCAGGGCAGCGTGGTGCCCTATGGCGGCGCTGATTTCGGCGGCGGCGGCGGACCGCTGGATGCTCAATATATGTTTCAGGCTGCCGATGGCGCCTACATCTACATCAACAACCGCGCCTATATGCGCAGGGTCGGCTGGGACCCGTCGAGCGCGCTTGATCGCAATCCGCCGCCGCTGAACGCGGATGGCACGATTGAGCAGGACTTTATTGCTCCGCCCGATTCCGAAGTCCCGCTGCGGATGCGCACATCGCCATTCTTCGATGCGCCCAAGAACAGCCCGCATGACTGGATGAACCGCACGTTGTTCTTCGGCCACGGCCTGCGCCGGACCGATCCCGACCGTACGATCTTTACCTATTACGAGGTGCTATGATGGACGAATTTGTCATCCTTGCCGACCGTTCGCCGGACCTTGTGGCGGACATCGGGTTCGAGCCCGCATTCGAGCTGACGCTGCATTACGGCAGGACGCAGACCGAGCAGACCCCGCGCGGCAAACGCATTTTCCGGCCGATCACCGGCGGCACCATCAGCGGCAAGATCGAAGGCACCGTCTATCCGCGGGGCGCGGGCGAATATTCGATCGGCCGCGACGACGGTGTGACCGATATCAGCGAGCATGTGCTGGTGCGCGATACCAGGGGCGAATGGCTCTACATTCGCAACATGGGGTATGAGCGGGCAGACGGCTATTACCGCGTCACCAGCTGGGTGGATGCCGACGTGCGCAGCCAGCACAATTGGGTGCTGGGACTGTTCTTCCTCGGCGTCGCGATCGAACATGACGACGGCAAAGTCACCTTGCGCTATTACGAAGTGCTCTGACCCGCAGCCGCGCGAGCGGCGGCAGACAAGGGAGAGGATTGGGGAAATGACCATCACCGCAGCACTGAAACGGGCCATCGTTACCGGGGTCCTGGCAATCCTGGCAGTCGGCACGCTGACCGCCGCAACCGCAGGGACCGCACTGGCGCATACCGACAAGGCGACGCTGGAAGGCATCGCCGATCAATACCGCGCCGCTTATCTGGCGCACGATCCGTCGGCGGCTCCGTTTGCCGCTCATGTTCGTTACACCGAAAACAATATCGAAATGCCGTTTCCGGACGGTACCTGGGACACAGTGACCGAAGAAGTCGGCACACCGCTGATCCTGTCCGATCCGGTGATGGGGACCGCAGCTATCTACACCGCGATCCGCCAGCGCGCGGTACAGGGGTTTTTGGCGGTGCGGCTGAAAGTTATCGACGGCAAGATTACCGAGGCCGAACATATCATCTCCACCGCCCGCAATCTCAGCAGCCCGCCTACGCCGATCGGTAGCATTGATGAGTATCGGCACGATCCCTTCATTAATCAGGTGGTGCCGATGGCGGATCGCGTCTCGCGCGATGACCTGATCGGGCATGCCAATGGCTATTTCGATACGCTGCAGCACAACGATGGCGAAATTCGCGGTACCTGTTTTCTAAATGAAGCGGCGCGGCATGAAAACGGGCTGTTGTTCAGCGAAATCAAGGCCGGGTTCGAATCTGGCCGCTACCTGTTCAACAACCGTGTGCGCCGGGAAATCGTGCTGGTGGACGAGGAACGCCAGATCGTTATGGCGCGCGGATTCATTGATCATAAGGGTGTCCTCGATACCTATCAGCTGACCGACGGGACGGCAGCCAAATCGATCTTTCAGGAGCCGCAAAGCTGGGGCCTGCTGGAAATGTTCAAGGTCAACGACGGCTGCATTTCCGGCGTGGTCGCAACCTTTTACCAGGCACCCTATTACACTGTATCGCCGTGGACTCCGGCCGGGCAGCGGTAATATCTGATCATCCCTTTGCACCCCGGATGGAGCCCGCCTTCACACACTGTCCAAACCCCATCGATCTGCCATTGTTGCTGGCCTGGGGCCCGTATGGAACGCACTGACTGACCAATCAGGTGTTCTGGCCGCTGTCGGGTGTCGACCCGCGCGGCGCCTGGCTTCCGGATCCAATGCTCGCTCGGCCTGCGGGAGGATACGCTGCCCGACGTCCGCGCGCATCCGCCGATCGACACATTCTGGGCCTCCAAGGAACTTGAACTAGAGGCGATTGTCCAGCCAGCCCATTTCGTCACCAGCTGGTCCGATCAAGAACTGCACTTGCGTGGCGCAGGATCGGGCGGAACCCGAATGGCCCTTAGCGCGCACAGATGACCGGACGCTGTGGCGGCTGGTGATCAGGGGCAGCCGTCTGGACTTCTGCTGCTGTTCGTCCCGGAAACCTGACGACGGCGCGCGCTTGGACCGAGCTGACCATACGATTAATATGCCCATCATTTAGAACTACCAGGGTGAAGCGATGCGCCTCAACATCTGTGTCTCCGCAGCAACAATTGCAGGCAATACCACTTGAGCGCCATAGTAGAGTTGATCGTTGAGCCGCGCGATGGCAAAAGAAAAACAACTCAATCAGAATAAAAATTGAGACGAAAACGGGGGAGGGAAAACAACCATGAAAGCGAATTTGACACGTATCCGTACTGTGTTCGGGGTTGGCGCTTCGAT
Organism: Croceibacterium sp.; assembly: GCA_039920345.1. Classification (GTDB taxonomy): domain Bacteria; phylum Pseudomonadota; class Alphaproteobacteria; order Sphingomonadales; family Sphingomonadaceae; genus Croceibacterium_A. Next base: position 23,025 of record JBDSDZ010000091.1, on the reverse strand, counting down.
GCTGGCTATCGCTGCACAACCGGCCTTCGCACAAAACGAGGTCGATGAAAGCGATGATAATCGCAACAACGTCATCATCGTAACGGCCCAGTTCCGCGAACAGGCGCTGCAGGATATTCCAATTTCGATCACCGCGGTCACCGCTGACGATCTGGAAGCCAGGAGCCAGACCGACCTTGCCACCTTCGCTGACAGCGCGCCGAATGTGCAGATCCGCCCGCAAACTGCGGCCTTCGGGCCTTCGGTCACCGCCTCGATCCGCGGTATCGGACAGAACGATTTCAACCCGGCTTACGAGCCAGGCGTTGGTATCTATATCGACGAAGTCTACTACCCTTCGCTGACCGGCGCGATTTTCGACACGCTCGATCTTGATCGGGTGGAAATCCTGCGCGGTCCGCAAGGCACGCTGTCTGGCCGCAACTCGATCGGCGGCGCGGTGAAGATGTTCTCGCGCTTGCCGAGCGGCGATTCCGGCGCAACCGTTGAAGCCTCCTACGGCTCGCGGGATCGCATCTCGCTGCGCGCATCGGCAGAATTCGCGCTCACTGACACGCTGTTTGCTCGTGTTTCGGGCGTTTCCAAGCGTCAGGACGGCTACGTTGACCAACTCGACTTCGGCTGCGTCTATCCCGCAGGCGGCGGCGCCACGTTTGTCAATCAGGATGGTGTGACCGAAGCGGTCAACCCGGTTGGCGGCGAAGCACGCGTCGTCACCACGGACAACTGCCGCGTAGCCAAGCTGGGCGGCACCAATTATCAAGCGGCCCGCGCCATTCTGCGCTGGGAACCCATTGAAAGGTTCGACTTCACCCTGATTGGCGACTATACCGATCAGGACAATACGGTTGCCGGCCAAGTTCTGGAAGCAACTCTCCGCAAGACCAGCCCCAACATCCGTACCCCAGCCGGCTTGCCGTTTGATAATCGCTTCATTTGCGGCCCGTTCTGCAACTTCCAGGTCGATGGACAAGCCGCTGGCAATCCTTTCGTCGGCGGCCCTGGCGCGGGTACGCCGTTGCTGGCAACACAGGGCTCCAACCGCACGACTTATCGCGGCTGGGGCGTTTCGGGTCAGGGAAACCTGGACCTGAATGACATGCTGAAGCTGACTTCGATCACCGGGTATCGGGAATTTAAAACGAGGTTTGATGCCGATGGCGATCTTTCGCCCGCCCGCACCGGCTTCGGGATCAACAACCTTTCAAACTGGAGCTTCAGCCAGGAACTGCGCCTGAACGCCGAACTGACCGACAAGGTCTTTGTGACGATTGGTGGTTATTATTTCAAGCAGTCGTCGGTGTATGATTCGGTGCAGGATCTGCGTTATGTTCCACCTTATCCGCTGCAGTTCCGCCAGCCTGACACGGTTGATGCTGACGCCAAGGCAGCCTTTGCCAATCTGGGCTGGGAAATCGCACCTGGTTTCAACCTCAACGCCGGCATTCGCTACACCGAGGAAAGCAAGACGCAGAACTATTACCGGTACAATCTGGACGGCACCATTAACCGCTTCCTCGATCCGGTTGGCGTGCTCTGCGGTGCAGGTTTCAACGGGGTCGATACCAATGACTGCAACGGTAACGGCAACAGAACTGAGGTGTTGCGCGCGTTAACCGGCAACGCAGCGCTTTATTCGGGCGATCAGATCGATTACCGCGTGGCGCTCGACTATCGGTTCAGCGATGCGTTCCTTGTCTATGCCTCAATTGCGACCGGGTTCAAGGGCGGCGGTTCCAACCCCCGCCCGTTCAACGCCTTCCAGCTCCTGCCGTTCGGGCCAGAAACGCTGACCGCATACGAGGTCGGATTCAAATCTGACTTGCTCGATCGTCGGCTGCGGGTGAACGTGGCGGCGTTCCTCAACAAGTATGCGGATATTCAATCGACTGCCAGCCCTTGCCCGAACGTGGCACCGCCCAACGATCTGCCGTCGGCATGTCGGGTCAACCTGGGCAGCGCTGACATCAAGGGCGTCGAATTGGAACTCACCGCGGAGCCGGTGGAGGGTTTCAGGATCAATGGCTCGATAAGCTATCTCGATTTCCAGTATACCGTGGTCAACCCGGCTGGCGGTGCGACGCTGAACGATCCGGGCACTGGTATGCCTCCGTGGAAGGCTTCGGTCGGCATGCAGTACAAGATCGATCTGGGCAATTCCGGTTCGTTGACCCCACGCTTCGATGTCTACTATCAGGATGAAACGTTCGCCGGTTTCCAGGGCACTGGTGCAAGCCGTCTGGCCCAAATCCTGCCCACCTTTACGACGGCCAATGCGCGTCTGACCTGGAGCAATCCGGATGACAATCTGTCGATCTCGCTGGAAGTGACCAATTTGACCGATGAATATCACTTCAACTCGGTTTTTGATCAGCGCGCCAACAATGGTGGGCGGATCGTCACTCCGTCTCGGCCGCGCGAATGGGCGCTGTCGGTCAAGAAGGACTTCTAAGCCCGGTCCAAGGGCAGGAAACGGGGAAGGGGCGGCTCCTGCAGAGTCGCCCTTTTCCTATTCAAGCGACAAACATAAGGTAGGGCAGCGAACCTGCTTTCGGGATTTCCAGATCCAAGATCGGAGAAAACAACCTTGAGACTTTGCGACTATGACAGCGATCAGACGAGCGGCATTTCACACGGCACGCTGGGCTCAAACATCGGATTCCTGCTGCTCGCCGGCTGGCGGCAGGCGCAAAGCGAATTCATGAGCCATTTCAAGGGAGTGGATATTACTCCGGCCACCTTTGGTATCCTGCATCTGGTAGCGGAAAATCCCGGCTGCGCGGTCGGTCAGGTTGGCCGCGCGATGGGCATTGCGGCCAACAATATCGCGCGTATGGTCGACCAGTTGTGCAAACGTGGGCTGCTCGCCAAAACAATCAGCAAAGGCGACGCACGCATTCGTACGTTGGAGATCACCGACAGTGGTGCGCAATTCCTGCGAGAATTGGATGAGCGGCATGCCGTCTACGAAAATGCTTTCACCGCTCAGCTTGGGCAAGACAGGGTTGATGCCCTGCGCGCCCTGCTCCGACCATTCCTGAAATTCGAAAACCCGCTGGACTGATTGCCAGCCAATAAGGAGCGCCCTCTTCATAACAGAAGAGGGCGCTGGGCATCGATGGCCTACTCCGCCCGGCGCGGATCGCGCTCGCCGAGACCGGGATAGAACAGTGATTTGTTGTCGCGCGATTCGTTGTAGACTGTCCGCTTGGTAAACTTCCATTCGCCGTTCAAACGGGCCAGTTCATCTTCGTAATGGCCCATGAAATACAGTTCCACCTGGCCGTGGCTGGTGTTGTTGTGCATGGCAAACCAATAGGCAAAGCTGGTCGCTGTATCACCATGAACTTCGATCACGTGGTTGATGATTTGATGCTGCATGCGCGTGCGCTGGGTGGCATCCGGGGGCAGGGTCCCCATGATGCGGCCACCGCCGAAATTGCTCATCGCCGCGCGGATTTCGTCTTTGCCGTGTTCGACGCCGCCGACCCAGTCGAGCACGCCATTGTCAGCCCAGGTGGCCATTACGGTTTCGATGTCGCCGGCATCCACTGCCACCATATAGTGGTTGGACAGGTTTTCGATATGGGCGCGGTCGTCGGCATAGCTGTGGTCCTGAGCCATGACAGCTCCGGGCAAGCTTGCACAGGTCAATGCCAGCAAACCCATCAACGTGGACTTTAGTGTCATCCTATTCCTCCCAATCTTCTTTTGTATCTGTTGCTATTCCAGCCCGTGGTCGCCTTTTGTCAGGTCAGCGGTAATTCGTCGGCGGACGCCCAGGTGCCGTGAACCTGCGAGCTGAGTTTGAAGGGCATGATAACCCGCGCCACATCGCCTTCACCTAAGCGCTGCGCATCCGCCACCACCAGTTCGGATCGCTCCTCGGCATAGTTGCTGGCGATACCCATAATGTAACCCTCGCCCTCAGATCCGCCTTTGCGCGGTACAAAGGTGACTTCCTGCAACCCGTGGGTGGGACCTGCGAAATAGCTCTGCATCTCTCCGGTCTGCAGATCGTAGCGCCCGTAGCTGTTCAATGGAGGGCCGTAAGATCCTCTCGGCGGCTCGCCGATAAAGGGCTTCGTCGGATCCGCAAACGAGGTGAAGATATAGCGGGTTTCGAGGCTCATCACCCGCGGATCGACTTTACCGAGATCAGAAATGTTCTGCGGGCTGAGGATTTCTTCGATCCAGCCATTGCCCGGTGAGGCCATGTCCAGCGTGATCTTGCGGATAAACGACCGAGCCAATCGGGGGTCGAACGGGGACCCGTCGACATTCCCAAAGAAGGGGAAGAAATTGCCATCGTAGAATGGCGCGTAGAGCACGATCTTGTCGCCCTCGTCATGCGCGTTGTAGGTGTGCATCATGCAGCGAAGCGGTCCCTGGAACCAACGCATGTCGCTGGCATCGCCATCGCGCGGCAGTACACCGATATAGCTTGGCTTGGTCTTGTCCCAGCCCCAGTGGACCTTGCCTTCCTGCAGCCGTTCCATGCCGGTTATATAGCCGCCAAAGGGGAAAAGCATGTGCTTCTGCGTCAAGGCCATGTCGTGCATGATGCTGACATAGGGCACCTTGGTGCGCACTTCCTGCTTCACCAGCCCATCCGCGCCAATGCGATAGACCCAGAGCGCATCGCTCAGCAAACCGTCTGCTTCGTTGCCATAGGCGATCAGGTCGCCGGACACAGGATCGATCTTGGGATGTGCGCTGAAGGTCTTGCCTTTCCAGCCACCTTCGAAATCCCACGGGCCGATTGTTTCCAGAGTGTTGGGATCGATCTGCGTAGGCAAGCCGTCTTCCTTCAAGGCAAACAGCCGGCCGCCGTGGACCAGGGGTGAGGTGTTGGACACCGTGCGCTTTTGCGGATTTTCGGGGTCCCTGACGGAGGGATCATCGGTGAAAGGATTGCGATAATTTCCATAGAGCTGGCGGCCTGCCGCGCGCAGATTGCGCAGGCGTTCGGTCTCCACCCAGCGGCCGCGGAAATCCACTCGTCCGCCCTTGATCCGGAACATGCTGACATAGCCGTCCGCGCTTAGCGGCGCGTCGTCCGGATACATCTTTGGGTAATAGAATTCTCCGCCAACGCGATAGAATGCGCCGTCGATATCGTCCGGTATCTGGCCAATTACTTCACAATCATCAATGCTGGCAGCGAACCGCAAGGGTGCCTGAAACCCCCTGTTGGAAGCTTCATCCAGCAGAGGATTGAGACCATCGCCATCCCAGGACGGAACGCTGCCATCTTGGTCGCTGGTCTGCGCCCGGGCAGCGCCAAGGCTGCTCGCCGCCACCGCTGTACCTATAGCGCCGCTCACAAAATCCCGCCTTTTCATCGCCGCTCTCTCCCAAGTGCTGACCGGCAGCTGGTCCGCCGCCCCTTTATATTCCCCCGACTGACGCCGCTTTCAGTTCTCCGCACGACCAGCAAACATCCGGGCCGCACAATCAACGTACGCCGCTCCGTCCGAGATTGATGCCTGAGCGCGGATTCCCAAACGGTCGAATCCCGAAGCAAAATTATCTCTCAATGTGATATATGTAGGCAAGCTGGCGATGCTGTCAAAGCAAACCGACGGTGCGGTCACGACAAACGCACCTGATTAAAAGTGAGGTTGCCGGGGTAGGGCGCACTTATGCCGAGGGCTCTGCCAAAGCGACGATGCTGTTTGAGCACGGGACCGACCTTTGCCACGAGACGGTTCGGCTGTGGTGGACCAAGTTCGGGCCTCGCGGCCTGAGTTATCGGTCATCTCCCGCTGCTGCGCCGATCGGAGACAAGTTGTCATCCGACTGACAGCACCAGCGCGACAGCTTGGTGACAGTTTGCAGGGAGTAGGATGGCCTCAAGCCCACAACTGACAGGTGGGCACGAAAAGGGAGAGTTTCATGCGTGCTCGCAGCGATGGTCGATCCGCAATTTCGCGTTTGGGAATCAGGTTTCTCCTTGGCAGCGGTCTTATCGCCCTTTCCGTCACCCAAGCCCACGCTCAGGACGCTACGGCTGGCGCGAGCGATCCGGCACCCGGCACAGAGTCAGATCAAGCGACAGAGCCAGCGGACGAAGGTCAACCGATTATCGTCACGGGTTCACGCATCGGTCGCCGCGACTACCAGTCGAACAGTCCGATTTCGACGATCGGCGGTGCGACGCTTGCAACCACCGGGCAAACTTCGCTCGACAAGGCGATTGGCGAATTGCCGCAATTCTCCGCCGCGCAGGGTGCCGCGGAAGTCGGCGACGTTCAGGGCGGGATCGGTTTTTCCGGCGGTCAGTCCAACGGCGATCTGCGCGGCCTAGGCGCAAACCGCTCGCTCGTTCTTCTCGATGGGCGACGGCTGATGCCGTCCGCACCCGACGGATCGATCGATCTCAACACTATCCCAACCCTCCTCATCGACACTGTCGAAGTGATCACCGGCGGCGCATCGGCGACCTACGGCTCCGATGCCATTGCCGGGGTGGTGAACTTTAAGTTGCGCCAGAATTTCAGCGGCCTTGAAATCAGTTCGCAGTTCGGCGGCGCAACGGCGGGCGACGGACGCACCACCCAGGTTGGCGCAATAATCGGCGGCAACTTCGGCGAGAATCGCGGGAACGCGGTTTTGGCATTCGAATATTCGAACCGAGCCGCGGTCACCGGCGCGAGCCGGCCTTTCTTCCAGAACATCCGGCAGCTGAATCGCCCGCCCGAAGGCGAAATTCTGGCGGGTAATTTCGGTAGTTCGGGCTCGCCCACGATTGCAGCGGTCAATGCCGCCTTGGCACAGTATCCTGGCACGACCCCGATTGCCGGAACGGGCGCTTATCGCGGAGCGATCGGGGTCAATACCGATCAATCGGTTTTTACGACTCTAGCATCACCAAATTGCGTCCAGAATTACCGGGGCCTTGGTGCGATTCCGGGTCTGAACATCAGTGCCAATTGCACCCAGGTGCAAGTCGCGCTGGGCAACTATTTCGACGTCCAGGTACCGCTGACCAAATACAATGCCTTTGCCGGTGCTCATTACGATTTGACCGAAGACATCACCGCGTACGGTCAGTTCAATTTTCTGGAATCGACTGCGCGGGATACCACAGGTCCCGGCTCAACCAAGGCCAGCGGGCGGATAATTTTGAGCGTTCCGCAAAACAGTCCGTTCGTAACTGGTAATCCCGCTCTCCAAGGCATCCTGGCCTCGATCACGCCGACCCCGACCGGGCCGTTGAAGGTTACAAAACTGCTGACCGCCTTTGGCAACCGCGTCGAAAGCTTCAAATACGATGTGTGGCAGGCTGTCGGCGGTCTGAAGGGGCAGATTCCGGGTACTGGCCTATCGTTCGATGTCTACGCATCGCTCGGGCACAGCCAGTTTACCAATATCGGATATGGCGATGTCAGCCTGTCCCGGGTGAACAACATAGTCGGCGGGACCGCTGACGGTGCGGGCTGCTCGGGATTTGCGTGGAATCCACTGGGCAACAATCCTTTGAGCGCGGCCTGCCTGGCCTATGCTGGACGCACAATTCAAAACACCAATACGCAGACCCAGAGGGTGATTGAAGGAACCGTCAATGGCGCGCTCTTCTCGCTACCTGCGGGTGAACTCAAGTTTGCCGTCGGGGCCGACTACCGGGTCAACGAATTCAATTATCAACCCGACAACGCGTTGATCGTCGCCGATACGATTCCCTATGACTCAATATCCGCGGCTTCGGGCAAGCAAAGCGTGAAGGAGGCCTTCGGCGAATTGCTGGTGCCAATCTTCAGCGATCAGCCTTTCGCCAAGGAACTGTCGCTCGACCTGGGCTACCGCTATTCCAAGTATGACAGCTTCTCGGGCAAGAGCACTTACAAGGCGGACGTGAGCTGGGCCCCAATTGAGGAACTACGTTTCCGCGGCGGATATTCGATCGCCTTCCGGGCGCCGAGCCTGCTCGATCTTTCCGGGCCGACGACCGTCGGTCAGATCAACGTCGGCCCCCTACCCAGCGCGGGTGATCCCTGTTCGTCCACCAGTTCCCTGCGGACCGGAGCGAATGCAACACAAGTCGCAGCACTTTGTGTCGCTCAGGGTGTGCCGTCATCTGCGATTGCCAACTACACCTACGGTTCGGTGTCGGTCGGCGGGACAAGCGGGGCAAACGCTTTGCTCACCCCTGAAAATGCCAAGACCTGGTCGGTCGGTGTGGTGATTGACCCACGGTTTTCCAGCCCCCTCCTGAGCCATCTCCAGCTGTCGGTCGACTATTACAATATTAGCGTCACCGATGCGATCGGCACACTGAACGCAACGGATATTCTGCCCCGCTGCTTCAATTCCGACGGCGCAAGCAATCCGTCTTACTCATTGACCAACGCGTATTGTGTCCGGATCACGCGTGACCCGGCAACGGGAACGATCGTCAACATCGGCGCGGGCAAGTTCAACTTCGCGACCTACAAGGTCGATGGGATCGACACGCAGCTCGCCTGGCGGATCGGGCTCGACGCCCTCGGCGCCTCATCCAAGGCGGGCAGCATCGAAATCAATTCGATCGTCTCCTACACGCGAGGGTACACCGTCGCCGGGTTGTTCGGATCGCCCACGCTGGACTATGCCGGTTCGTCAGGATTTGGCGGCGTAGGGGGGGGAATTTCTCATCCGAAATGGAAAGCGAATACTTCGCTGGCCTACGTTAACGGCGATCTTTCCATCACCGGCCGCTGGCGCTACATCGACAAGATGATCCATTCAGACGTGGTCGCAAATCCGGCTGCAACTACGCCGGGCATACCCGCCTACAGCTACTTCGACGTCAATGCATTCTTCGACGTGGCCGAGCGCTTCACCTTCGGGATCGGAGTGAACAATCTGACGAACAAGATCCCGCCGTTCATCAGTGCAGCCCCGCTGACAACCGATGCCGCGACGTATGATGTCATCGGCCGACGCTGGTTTGTATCTGCCAAGGTCAAGTTCTGATCGAGCGCGCTGGGCCGATTTTGGAAGTGCGACACCGATGACCGACAACGCTTCCGCGCAGCGCTTGGAACGATCATCGGGATGCGACATCTTCGGTGATGATGCGGCGGGCTATCATGCCGGCCGCATCGGTTATCCTGACGAGCTGTATGACGCGGTGCTCGGACGCGTGAAGGCACATCCCGATATTCTTGAAATCGGGGCCGGCACCGGCCTGGCGACGGAGGCTCTGCTTGCCCGCAGTCCACAGTCGATGACGGTGGTCGAGCCTTCCCACAAGCTCATCGCCTTCATGTCTGAACGCTTGCACGGTCCTGGGCTGCAATTCATTGCGGGTCCGTTCCCGGACGTGAAAATCACCGGCCACTACGATCTGGCGGTGTGTGCGGCGGCATTTCACTGGCTCGATCCCCAAGCAGCACTGGCACGAGTGAAGGCGCTACTCCGGCCAGGCGGGGTATGGGCGATGTGGTGGAACAGTTATCGCAACGCCGGTATCGGGGATCGTCTGTCCGATGCAGTGGTCCCGCTCCTCGAGGGGATTGCATTGCCTCCGTCGGAAGGCCCCACTGGACACTATTCGCTCGATACCGCGCTCCATAAAAAGACCTTGGAAGATGCTGGCTTCGGCGCTGTTGCGCACCACGTCTTCCGGCGTGAGCGCCAGTTATCCGTTGCTGAAGCTGTCGCTCTTTATCGAAGCTATTCGTTCATCCGGCTGTTGCCGGACAAACGTCGATCTGAATTTCTGGGGAACCTGGCCGCTTTGGTGGAAGACGAGTTTGGCGGCAGCGCCCCGAATATCGTTTTGACGGTCGGTTACTCCGCCCAACTGGGGGCCTGATCTCCGGCAGAAATAAAACCCCGCTTCAGGGGTATCTATGCCATCCACATTTACCACCGGCCCCATCCGGTATGGTCGCAGGACCGTCATTTTGCACTGGCTGGTGCCCTGGCTGTCCGGTCGTCGACAGATTGCTATATGCGATGTTGGTGGGAGTTCTGGCGCTGGGCATCGCCAGCAGTCTAGTTCGTGGTGACGATGTCTTTGGGGTGCTTCGTCTGCCTCAGTTCGCGGCGTCTGACGCGCCGATCCGACATCGAATTGTAGACCTGCATGGGCTTGGGGCGTGGGTTATCCCCCTGGCATCCGCCTGCATCAACGGTGCTGACCGGCCAGCCATGGCGCGCGAGAATACCTTGCGGAGACGCAGCGAAGGAAGAGATCGCGGCCAGCGCCACGTTAGTCACTCTCGTCCGCCCGCCTTCTCATCCCATCAGCGGGAAGACACCGAACAATAACGAGGCTGCGAGCATCAAAAGGCTGATCATCACCGACCATTTGATGGTGAAGCGCTGGTGATCGCCAAATTCGACTCCTGCGAGACCCACGAGCAGATAAGTCGAAGCGACGAGCGGGCTGAGCAAATGCACGGGCTGACCAATCAGCGATGCGCGGGCCATTTCTGCGTGGCTGATGCCATATTTCCCGGCCGCTTCGCTGACGACGGGAAGAACACCATAGTAGAATGCGTCGTTGGAAATGAAGTAAGTGAAGGGCATGCTCGCCACGGCTGTGATAGGTGCCAAATAGGGGCCCCAGGCTTCGGGAATCATCGCTAAAAAGGTTTCTGACATCGCATCGACCATCCCGGTGCCCGCCAGGATGCCGGTAAATATGCCAGCCGCAAAGATCAGCGACACTACAGCGATTACATTCGTGGCATGCGCCGTGACCCGGCGGCGCTGCTCTTCAAGCTTGGGAAAATTGGCGATCATCGCGATTGAAAATGCGATCATGAACAGCGCTGGCAGGGGAAGGACTCCGAGCACCAGCGTGACCAACAGGCCGAGGGTCAGCAGAGCATTGAACCACAGTAACCGGGGTCGCTTCAGGGCGCTCGCATCCGCCGTTTCGGGCGGTAGGAGCGCAACGTCTTCCATCAGACCGTCGTTGGCCAGACCGTCCTGTCCCTCCACCGGCGTCGCAGCAGCTGCCGAGCCCGGTGAGTCGAATGCTAGCCCCTGGTCCGGCCGCGACAAGGTAACGGTCCCCAGTCGCCGGCGTTCGCTCATCCCAAGATGCCAGGCTAGCCCGAGCACTCCGACGATTCCCACGATCATCGCGGGAATCAGCGGGACGAAAATCGTGCTTGGATCGATCTGAAGCGCGCTCGCTGCTCGTGCAAGTGGCCCGCCCCATGGCGTCAGATTCATGACGCCGCCGGCAAGAATCGTGACGCAGGTCAGGTTGAGCGCGTTCATCCCGAGCCGCCGGTATAGCGGCAACATCGAAGCAGCCACGATCATGTATGTCGTCGAGCCATCCCCGTCGAGCGATACCATGGCCGCCAACGCCGCAGTTCCAATAACCACCTTCATCGGATCGCCGCCGACCAGTCTTAAAATGCGTTTGACGACGGGATCGAATAGTCCCGCATCGATCATCAGGCCGAAATAAAGGATTGCGAACATCAGCATAACGCCGGTCGGTGCCAGGGTCTTGATCCCATCGAGCATCATTTTGCCGAGGTCTTCGGTTCCGAAACCGGCCACCAGGGCAAACAGGATAGGGATGAGAATCAGCGCGATCATCGGTGACAATCGGCGCAACATGATCAAGGTCATGAACGTCACGACCATCGCAAACCCGAGAAAAGCGAGCACTAAAGTTCTCTCCCGATCGCCGCTCTTTCGAACAGTCGGACGCCGATCTGTTGACTCGCACCCGTGACCGGCGCGACCAGAGCTGTTCGGGACCTTGTGCGCGAGATAACTGTCGTCAGTCTGTCATGGCTCGATGGAATGCGGACCTCTTGGCAGTTGGTGCAGCGATAACCGTTTCCGGCGGGTCTGCGACGCCGAAAAGTTCAAGCATCCGGGCCCGTTTCTGCCGATCGAGGTAAACAAGCAGGCCAGGGCCCAGGGGGATCGGTCGGATGGGGCCGAGCTGCTCTTTGGCGACCGGACGACCTTGCGACCGTACTGCGTTTAAATCGTTGCGGTCGGTCAGGACCTGTTGCCCGCGCGGCGACAACAGGTATTCGAGAAAGACATGGGCTGATTGGGCATGGGGTGCCGACTTGGGAAGCACCGCCGTCCGCGACACCGCGAGTGTATAGTCAATCGGATAGACCACCTGGAGCACAGGTGTCGTTCGCGCACGCGCTTCGGCATAGGATCCGAGCAGATTGTATCCGAGGGCCAGTTTTCCTGATGTGATGTCATCGAGTAACGCGGCCGTCGTGCTTCGTTGTTCGATGCCCGCACCGCGAAAGGCCTCGATCAGGGCCCCAAAATCACTGCTATATCTGAAGTCTTGCGACGCGATAAAGTACCCGACACTGCTTTCGGCAACGTCGTAGGCGCCGATCCGGCCCTGCCAGAATGGCCGATTCAGTCGCAGATCGGCGAGTAACGCCGCGCGTGTCTGGGGCATGGTGCGCCCTTTCATTAGTTCACGATTGTACACCATCACCACCGGTTCGAACGTGAAGCCGAAAGCCTCATCCCGCCACCGGGCCCACGCGGGTAGGTGCGCCGCCTGCTCGGAAATATGGGGAGCGGCGTAGCCATCATTCACCAGCTTCACTTGCAGATCCATCGCCGAACTCAGCAGCAAATCGGCTCTGGGTCGGCGCGAGCGGTCTTCCGCAAGAAAGCGGGCGACGAGAGGCCCTGCCTCAAGCTCGTCGTATTCGATGGTGATATTGGGATGGAGCTGTCGGAAATCGTCCAAGACCGGTCGAAAAGCTACCGTGTCGGTGGTCCCGTATATTACCAGGGGCCCACTTGCGGCAAAGCCCGCATACTCTTTCTCGCAACTGGAAAGAGCGAACAGAACAATGCAGGTCCAGACTTGCCGTTTCATAGGCCGCGCCCAGGAAGATGCGTCGCGACACACAGCCCCCCGCCTGCGCGATCGCTGAGATGGATCGTACCGCCGTGTGCTTCGACGACTCTTCCGACAATGGCCATCCCCAGCCCCGCCCCGGAGCCTGAGGTAGTGCCCCTGACATGGCGCATAAATATCTGATTCCGCTTTTCGGTCGGTACGCCGGGACCGCGGTCGCAAATCAGCAACCGGTAGCCTGTTCCATGCTGTTCGAGCGTCAACAAGACCTCGCCTTCATCACCTCTCCCATGAACCAGGGCGTTGTGGACAAGGTTCTTTACCGCCTCGCCGAGCATAACTGCATCGCCCCAAAACGGGGCTTCCGAGAGAGTGCAGGTCAAGCGGACGTCGCTGTCTTCCGACAACGGCACAGATTCGCGGACGGCCGTTTGAACGATCCGCAACAGATCGCAATTGGCGAACAGCCGGACGTCGGAACGATGCGTGGTTGTGGCGTCGCTCAACAGCTGGTTGACCAGCCGGGTCAAGCGGCTTGCATGACGTCGGATCGATGCGACGCTGGTTTTGAGTTCCTGAGGATCTTCCAATTCAGCCAGCTGAGCCTGCGCCGAGATCGCTGCCAGCGGAGTGCGGATCTGATGGGCAGCATCGGCGATAAAATTCGTCAAGGTGTCGATATTGGCAGCAAGCCGGCGCATGAATTGATTGAGCGCATCGACCATCGGCGCCAAATCGGCTGGCACTGGTGTTTGCAATTCGCCCAGCGAGTTAGGCTCGCGTTGCAAGAGTTCTAAACTTATTCGGCTGAGCGGACGTAGCGCTACCTTGATCCCGAACCAAACCACGGCGAGCGCAAGTAAGGTCATCAAGACTATGGGAGCCAATGCCCCGAACAGCAGATCGCGCGCCATTCCGTCGCGGGCCTGTCGCGTTTGTCCTACCTGCACCTGAATACTGTTTGCTGTTCCCGTCGGTGCCAGTTCTCGCTGCAGAATTACAAATCGAACTTCTTCGCCCCGGTACCTCGCGTCAAAGAAATCGGGCAAGGCACCTGCCTGGTTCACAGGACGGCGTGACGCTCGCGGCGCAGCTGGCAAATCAGGATATCCGGTCACTGTTACGCCGCCGCTTGAAGATACCCGATAGAAAACACGATCGCTGGGCGCGGCGGACAACATGTCCAGGGCAGCATAGGGAATATCGACGGTCACCCGGTTGTTTGCGACCGACAGCGTTTCAGCGATCGACAGCGCCGAGCCCGCCAGCAGCCGATCATACGATCGATCCGCTGCCAGCCCGGCATAGGAATTCGCCGCGACATACAGTGCGACCATACCGACCAGAAACAAGACGCCCAAAGTGCCTGCGAGCCTGGTCCGAAGCGACGTGGTTCTAGCGGTCATGACGCGGAGGTGGCTCGGCGACGTAACCGAAGCCCCGCACGGTTCGCAGGTTTATCGCCTCGCCCAGTTTGCGCCGCAAACGTCCGATGTAGAGTTCGATTGCATTAGAGCTGGCCTCGTCGTCAAAATCGAACAGCTGCGAAGCGATCTGATCCTTGCTGAGGACGCGGCCCAGGCTACCGACGAGTATTTCAAGCAGGCGAAATTCGCGATTTGGCAGCGTCAACTGGGTGTCGCCGATCCGGACGAGCTTGGCGGCTCGGTCGAGTACCAGATCGCCAACGGTCGTTTCGTGCGACGCTAGCCCCTGTGAACGCCGGAGCAGCGCGCGACACCGGGCGTCGAATTCACGAAAATCGAAAGGTTTGGACAGATAATCGTCGGCCCCGACATCAAGCGCGTCGACGCGATATTGAACGTCCGATCGAGCCGTTAGCATCAGCACTGGTGTTTTCGACCCGCGGCGCCGGAGGGCCCGTAATACCTCGACGCCATCCATGTTGGGCAAACCGATGTCGAGTATCACGACGTCGTAGTCTTGATAGGAAAGAACATCGTCTGCAGCTTCACCATCAGCTATCAGATCGACTGCATGCCCGTCGCGCCGTAATCGCTTGTGCAGCAGTTCGCCCAGGTCGGGGTCGTCCTCCACAACCAGCATCCGCATGATGGCCTCTCCGTAGGCATTCGTTTTGCCATCTCTCTTGTCGGTAAGATAACAGCCGTCCGACGGCATCGCGGCCAGAGATAAGGCGCAATTTGGTCGCTTGGCAAGTTGGGTCGGTCCGCGGCAGCAGCATCGCTGCAACGTCGCCGACCTCAAGTTTTCAGAACCGGGGACGAGCGAACGAAGTGATCCCTTTGTTTCAAAGCTGGGCATATTCAGACAGCCAGCCGACAGAATCCCAGTCTATTTGATCAACCAACGGAGCGCCTGCTTGCGGGCCAATCATCCGAAAAGGAGAGCTTGATGCAAAAGCCAATGACGACTGCGGTCTTGGCGCTGGCGCTGGCGCTGACACTGACACTGACAGGTTGCGCTGGCCCGAACGACAGGCAGTCAGCCGTCACGGCGAGTAGCGGATTCGAGATATCCAGCGTCAATCTGCCAGGAGAAGGACGCGGTGACTACATAGGAGTCGATGCCGACGCCCGGCGGCTCTACGTCACACACACCGGCAGTGTTCACGTGCTCGATCTCGATACACTAACTCCACTGGCGCAGATCGACGGTTTCTCCAAAGCACACGGCGTAGCGATCGCGCCAATGGCTGGCGTTGGCTTCATCAGCGATGGGGGTGGCAATTCGATTTCCGTATTCGACCTGCGGACCAACAGAGTTTCGAAGATTATCAGGGGCGGTGAGAATCCGGACTCCGTGATCTACGATCCCGCTTCGAAAATGGTCTTTGTCTTCAATGGATTGAGCAAAGACATATCGGTCATTGACCCGGCTTCAAAAACTATCGTCAGGACAATCGCGTTGGGCGACAAACCGGAATCTGCGCGAACTGATGGCCGGGGAAAGATATTCGTCAACCTCGAGGAACGTGCCGCGATTGCCGTAATCGATACCAGCACGCTGCGAATTGCCGCCGAGTACAAACTGAGGGGGTGCGAAGGACCCGCCGCGATCGCGCTCGACTCCGCGCACCGCCGCCTGTTTACCAGCTGCGGCAATAACCGGATGCTGGCCGTGGACGCGGATAACGGCAAGATCTTGGCGTCGATCCCGGTGGGCGACGATCCAGACGGAATAATTTACGATCCTGAAGTTCAACGTGTGTTCGTCGCGGCACGCAACGGAATGATGACGGTCATTAAGCAGGATGACGCCGATCATTATTCTGTCGAACAGAATTTGAACGTCGAGGAATACGCCAAGACACTGGCCTTCGACCCCGCCACCCATCGAATTTTCTCGTCAACAGCCCAGCTTGTCTGGCCCCAAGAAGTGCACGGCCAGAAGCATCTCCCGGATGCAAAACCGGGCACCTTCCACCTCGTTGTATACACTCCGAAATGATCGGAATGTTTCTCTAAATAATAATGCAAACGCTACCAGTCATCGGGCATGCCAGATCGACCTTCGAGGTCGTTCACTCCCGCCCTTGGCCTGGGGATTGAAAGCGCCTCGCGCACGAAAAGATCGGATTGAGACTCCCACTCGACGTCCGTGGGCGCCGGATCGGACGATGTTTGGCGCAAGCGCCGAATCTAACAACTCGAGGGGATGCGAATGACCAAGAACGAGGCACTGTCGAAAGTCCCGGCAATCACGCTTGGCTTCTGGATCATCAAGATTCTTGCCACTACGCTCGGCGAGACCGGCGGTGACGCGGTTAGCATGAGCTGGTTGGGCGAGACCACGCCCGACGCCGGCAGCGCCGGGTTGAACGGATACCTAGTCGGCACTGCGATCTTCGGGATCGCCCTTATTGTCCTGGTCTGGTTCCAGGTTCGCGCTCGCCGGCTCAATCCGTGGCTCTACTGGGCCACAATCATTGCATCGACGACCGCCGGGACTACTCTTGCCGACTTCGCGACCCGCTCGCTCGGCATCGGTTATCCTGGCGGGGCGCTGCTTTTGTTCGCTCTGGTTCTTGCGTCGCTGCTGGCTTGGCACCGCACGCTCGGCACGATCGACGTAAGCCGCATCGCGAGCGCACGCGCCGAGACGTTTTACTGGATCACCATCACGTTCTCGCAAACCCTTGGTACGGCGCTGGGAGACTGGGTGGCAGACGGCTCGCTCGGCTATTCCGGGGCGGCCTTGCTTTTCGGCGCGCTTCTCGCAGGCTTGGCGGCGATGTATTTTTGGTCGTCGATCTCACGCGTGGCGCTGTTTTGGGCAGCATTCGTCCTCACGCGGCCTCTCGGCGCGACGGTTGGCGACTTTCTTGACAAGCCCGTCGCCAAGGGCGGTCTTGAGCTCAGTCGGTTATCAGCCACCGTGGCTCTAGCCGCCGCCATTGTCTTGCTAATCCTGATCTTGTCCCAGAAAGCCGGACGTCACCCGGGCGACGAAGAAGCCGTCATCTGAACTTGCGAGTACTCTGGGCTGCAGCAGCCATCGCCCTGCCAACAGCCGCGGTCGCAGGTTCGCCGTTCCTGACCGACGACCCCGAGCCGACCGAAGGGGGCACTGGGAAGTGTGTGCGCCCGTCTTCGAAGCGGAAAGTTAAGCCGGCGCTGTCGATCGCGGCCGTCAATAGCTTGGCGACCTCGGGATTCGCCTTGGTCATGCGGTAAAGATTGCACATGAGGCGGAAGCCCGTTGCACTCTGCCGGAGTGTCAATGCTTGCAATGCGCAAGCAGCAGACGTTGGACGAAATCGCCAGATCGGCCCCCACGCGCGCTAGAAATTACCTTAATTTCGAAAATATAGGACATTTGGCCATAGCGTCTAAAATACCACTATGGATCACTAATATTCAGTATTTCGATGACCAAAATTAAAGTAATTTGCGGGCTTTACAGAAAGTTTCGCATTTTTATTTTTGGGCCATGGAACTTTATTTTCAACCAGAGATTGATATTCAGGAATGGAAAGAGATTTTTCGGCGTAGGCTAACTTGCAGTTCGCCAGGCATCTACGCGCCTGAGCCTGCGGCCTGAGACAATCTCATTCTACCGAGCTTTCTACGTGTGCCCCTCACAGCTGCGTGAGCCGTCACCCGCTGATAACGCGCCAGCACATCGAGACGGCAATGTTCAAGCCAAGGTATCTCGCCTTCGCGGTTCTCGTAACGGCCCAGGTTGCACAAGCGCAGACGGCGCCCAGCGCAGGCACACAGCTTCGGCAGTTGCCGCAGCCGCCAGTCGCCGTGCAGCCCTCGCCAAACCTTGATTTTGAGCAGGCGGCGCCGGTGGTAGACACTGCCGATTCAGGAGAATCAATCCGCGTAGCGACGCTGGACGTGAGTGGGCAGACAGCCTTTTCCAAATCCGAGCTGCTCGCGGCGACCGGGTTTGTGCCAGGAAGCAATCTGACTCTGACGCAGTTACGCGCGCTCGCCGCGCGAATTGCTGATTATTACCATGCCCGCGGCTATTTCCTCGCCCAGGCCTATCTGCCGGCGCAAGACATTCAGAACGGCAGCGTGACGATTGCCGTGGTCGAGGGGCGCTACGGCAAGATTGATCTACGCAACAATGCTCACGTTTCCGAAGGGGTGCTGGCCGGCCGGCTAAGCGGCCTGGATCCAGGCGATCTCATCACGAGCACGCCGCTTGAGCGGCGCCTCTTACTACTGTCCGACCTTCCGGGCGTGCGCGTAAAAGGCACACTCGCACCCGGCAGCGCGGCCGGAACTTCCGACTTGATCGTCAATACCGAGCCGGGTCCGCTGATCAGCGGCGATGTCGAGGCCGACAATGGCGGCGCGCGCTCGACCGGGGTTTATCGGTTCGGCGGCACGATCAACGTGAACAATCCCCTCGGCTTCGGGGACCAGTTCAGCGTGCGCCTGCTCGCATCGGATGGCGGTCTTGCCTATGGCCGCGCCGCCTATCAGGTGCCGGTTGGCGATGCGACGCTCGGGATAGCCTATGCCCACCTGCGTTATACCTTGGGCCGGGAATTCGAGGCGCTCGATGGTAGCGGCACGGCGGACATCTTCAGCGCGTATGGCAGCTACCCGCTGATCCGTTCGCGGCGCGCCAACCTCTACGCCCTGGCCGAAGTGGACTACAAGCTGCTCCGTGACGACATCGAAAGCGTCTCGAGCCACTCGGACAAACGGATCGTGGCCGGAACGCTCGGCTTCGCGGGAGATTCCCGCGACAGTCTCGGCGGCGGCGGCGCCAATGCCTTCTCCCTCAGTTGGACGACAGGCAATCTCGACATCCGTAGCCCCGCAGAACGCGCCATAGACGCAAGCACTGCCCGCAGCGCTGGGAACTTTAACAAAGTGCAGGCCAGCTTTGCGCGCCTGCAATCGGTTGCCGGACCGCTGTCGCTCTACGCGGCGGTGCGCGGGCAATATGCGTTCAATAACCTCGACAGTTCGGAAAAGATGGAACTGGGCGGCGCGTATGGCGTGCGTGCCTATCCCGAAGGGGAGGCGTTCGGTGACAGTGGTTATGTCGCAACCGCCGAGGCGCGCCTGATGCTGGGCGGAGAGCCTGACAGGCTGCCTGGTCAGTTCGAACTGGTCGCCTTCGTTGATACTGGCGAAGTTCGATACGCGCAGGACCCCTGGTTTACAGGATCCAACCACGCGCGCCGCAGCGGCTATGGCGCCGGGGTGAACTGGGCCGGTCCCGGCGGTCTGCGGATCAGGGCCAGCTATGCCCGAAAACTGGGCACCGGTCCTGCGACTTCGGCTCCAGACCGGTCGGGCCGCTTCTGGTTCCAGGTCGTGAAATTGTTCTGAGCCGCCGCCGATTATGCCCGGGGCGCTGCCCCGAACGCGAAAAGGACTCGATCATGATTAGCCACAATCGCATCAAAAGCGCTCTCCACGGATCGACCGCGCGAGCGAAATTCGTGTGCCTGGGCACCTTCATTGTTGTGCCGCTGCTTGTTGCGGCCCCAGCGCAAGCCCAGTCGCTGCCCACGGGCGGCTCGGTCGCGGCGGGTAGCGCGACAATATCGGCCGCGTCGGACAACCTGACCGTGAACCAGTCGAGCCAGAATGCCGTGCTCAACTGGCAGAGTTTTTCAATCGGAAAGGACAATACCGTTGTCTTCGTACAGCCGAACAGCAGCGCGGTCGCGCTTAACCGCGTACTCGGGCCCGATCCATCCAGTATCCTCGGCACGCTAACAGCGAACGGCAACGTGTTCCTGGTGAATCCCAACGGCATCGTCTTTGGCAAGGGTGCCAACGTCAACGTTGGTGGGCTTGTCGCATCGACGCTTGATGTTTCCGACAAGGATTTCATGAACAGGCATTACGCCTTTACCGGCAGCGGCGGGTCAGTCCTCAACGAAGGGACGATTCTGGCAGACGGCGGCTACGTCGCGCTCCTCGGGGCCCATGTCGACAACCGCGGCACAATCCGCGCGAATCTCGGTACCGTGACGCTTGCTGCCGGCGAGGCCATAACGCTCGATGTAGCCGGCGACGGTCTGCTCAATGTCACAATTGACAAGGCCGCCATAAAGGCACTGGTCGAGAACGGCGGCCTGGTGCAGGCCGATGGCGGAAATGTGATCCTGACTGCTCAGGCGGCGGGTGAACTGCTTGGCACAGTGGTCAACAACACCGGGATCATCCAGGCCCGCACAATTGGCCGTCGTGACGGCCGGATCGCGCTGCTGGGCGATATGCGCAGCGGCACCGTGAACGTGGCCGGCGTCCTCGATGCCAGTGCAGTCAATGGCGGCAACGGAGGTTTCATCGAGACTTCGGCCGCGAGCGTCAACGTCGCCTCGACTGCGCGGGTGACCACGGATGCGCCGCTCGGACAGACCGGCACATGGCTCATCGACCCGGCAGATTTCATTGTCGGTGCGGGTGGCAACATCTCCGGCGCGACGCTTTCCGCTCAATTGGTCACTAACAATGTTGTCATCAGCACGATCCCGCTGCCGGGCGACGCAACACCGGGTAATGGCGACATCATTGTTAATGATGCGATTGCGTGGACGGCCTCGGGCAATGCCACCACACTGACCATGAATGCATTTCGCGATGTGAATATCAACGCCGCGATCTCCGCCACAACCGGAAACATCGTCGCTTGCTGCGGCCGCGACGTCATCGTCAATGCCCCGCTGACGACGGTCAACGGCAGCATCTCGTTGAGCGCCGGGCAGAACATTCGCGTGTTCCACGCCCTCACCACGACCGACGGCAATATCCGCCTGTGCGCCGGGCACGATGTTCATATCGACGCTGCGGTCACTTTGACCCGCGGCTCCACGATCCCCGCACAGAGCCTCGGGTTACCTGTCGGTTTGACGCTGATTTCCGGCGCCGATGGCACAGGACCAGGAGTGGGCGGCGGAACGATTATCTTCGCGCCGCTTGCACCGCCAACTACGGTCACCGTGGCACCGGTGAAGATCCTTTACAACCCGGTCTCCTATGCCGCGCCAACCGACTTTGCGATCCACTTCGTGCTCACCGAGGGTGCCGCGCTAACCCAGAACATGTTGCTCTTTCCCAAGGCAGACAAGGTTTTCGACGGCACCACTGCAGCCACCCTTGCAGGCTTCAACACCACCGCCGCTTCTGGGCTGCCAGCCGGCGTTACGCTGATCGCCGCGCCAGGAGCGACAGCAGTGTTTGACAGTGCGGGCGTAGGGACCGGCATCGGAGTCACTTATGCGGGTTACAGCCTGGGTGGGGCCAATGCCGGACAATATGCCTTGGCCGAGCCGTGCTGCACGACGGGTTTTCGGACGTTGGGTAATATTACGGCGGCACCGGCACCAACGCCCACTCCAACGCCAACGCCAACGCCGACTCCGACGCCAACCCCGACGCCCACGCCAACTCCCACTCCAGTCGAGCTTCTCTATACGCCGCAGCCCATTACCGGGCTTCCCCTGGAAGTCGTGGCGCTGACGCTATTGCCAGTGCTGGCCGTAGTCGGCCCGGGGGTACAGATGAATGCTCCGCAACTGGTATCGTTGGCCAGTCCGGTCGTCGAAACGATCGAGGAGAAGCCCGTCTTGCCTGTGCCCAAACTGGTCGAAATTCCAAGGCCGCCAGTGCCTGTCCGACCGCCCAAGCAGGCGCGCCATTGATGCCGGGCAAGTCATGATCGACACCATGCCTGCGGGCCCAGCAGTGGCGCACCCGAGATCGGCCGCCAGGACATTTGCGGGCTTCGCGGCCGGGTGCCTGATTGCCTTCATGGCTTGTGCCGTGCCGGCGGCTGCGCAATCCGGACTTGCGCAAGAGTCCGGCGCACAACCGGCAAATTTCGGGGAAGAAGTAGCCTCTGTTGACGCCCACAAAGTGGCCGACTGGATCGTCGCCTCTGGCGACAATCAGGGGCTGCCATTCCTGATCGTCGACAAGTCCAACGCAAAGGTGTTCCAGTTCGACGCGCACGACGAAATTCAGGGAGCTGCGCCGGCGCTTCTTGGGCTCGGGCACGGCGACGACAGCGTGCCGGGCATCGGTCATCGCAGGCTGGCTACCATCACCAATGAGGAGCGCACTACTGCCGCAGGCCGGTTCGAGGCTTCGCTTGGCAACGACTTCGAACAAGATGTCCTGTGGATCGACTACGACGCCGGGCTGTCATTGCACCGTGTCATTGTCGGCAAGCCCGCGGAGCGACGTCATGCGCGCCTCGCGTCACCAACCTCGCTCGACAACCGCATTTCCTACGGCTGCATCAACGTGCCGGTGCAGTTTTACGATTCCGTTGTTGTTCCTGCTTTTTCTGACACTGTCGGGATCGTCTACATCCTTCCGGAGACCAGGCCGCTCGAGGAGGTTTTTGCGATGGGCAAATGAGTTGAAGCTGTTGACGGCTCTGTCAGGGCAAATGCAGCTGACGGATAGGGCAGGGCGATGCCCCGCAAACGCAAGTCAGCCAGCCCTTTCCGCTACTTCAACTCCTCACCCGAGATCATCCGCCTGCTGGTGATGATGTTCGTGCAGTACCCGCTCAGCCTGCGCAACTTTGAGGATCTGCTGTTCGAGCGCGGGATCGATTCTGCCATGAGACCGTGCGGATGTGGTGGACCCGGTTCGGGCCGCTGTTCGCTAGCGACATTCGCGGCCAGCGCGTCTCGAGGATGCGCGGCTTCCGGCAGTGGAAGTGGCACCTCAACGAGGGGTATGTGAAGATCAACGGTGAGATGCATTACCTGTGGCGAGCGGTCGACCAGGAAGGCG
>JBDSDZ010000090.1:0-27878 GCA_039920345.1 Croceibacterium sp. | reverse complement strand
GCAACGCCCGGCACGACCACATAGGCCGCCGGGTTCTTGGCCCCCAGCCAGTCGGCCACGCGTCCGCCGCCGATCACCGCGATCGCGCCGGGCAAGCTGCCGATCAGTCCTGAGTAAAGCGCCGCCTGCGCGAGGCTGAGGCCGAACTTGCGCACAAATACGAAGATCAGGAAGGCGTTGAGCCCGAATCCGACCATCGAGGCAAGGGTCGAGCCGAACAGCAATTGCCGCGCGCTCCGGAGCTTGAGCAGGCGGCCGAGCACCGCGCCGATCGAGGGGACTTCGGCGCTGGCCTCACGGTCGTGTCGGCCGCGCGGCGGTTCGGCGATCATCCACCACGCCAGCGCCGCGAGCATCAATCCGGGGATCGAGGCGATGAAGAACGCAACATGCCAGCTCCACTCCTGCGCCACCCACCCGCCGCCTGCCGAGCCGATGAAGGCCCCCACCGGCGGCGCGAGCAGGAACACGCTCATCGCGGTGGCGCGCTTCTCCGGCGGGAAATAATCGGACAGGACCGATTGCGCGGCAGGCAGGCCGACCGCCTCGCCAACGCCCACCCCGATGCGTGCGAGCAGCAACTGGGTGAACTGCGTCACCAGCCCGCAAGCCGCCGTCGCAATCGACCACAGCAGCGTGCCAATCGCGATCAGCGACAGCCGGTTGCCGCGCTCGGCATAGCGCGCGATAGCGATCCCGAGGGTGGCGTTGAGGATCGAGAAGGCGAGGCCGGTCAGCAGGCCCACTTGCGTGTCGCTCAGCCCGAACTCGGCCTGGATCGGCACCGCCAGCACGTTCATCACGATGCGGTCGATGAAGCCGACAGTGCTGATCGCGGTCAGCAGGGTGAGTGCCAGCCACGGCGAATCGCGGCGCATCGACAGGCTCATGACTTTCCCTCCCGCGCGCCGAATTCCGGCATCGGGCGCAGCTTGCCAAGGATGCGCGAGTTTGGCGAGCGCCGATTAGGCCGCGCGGTAGTCTGCGGTGATCGCGCCGGCCGCGGCCAGCTCGGCCTCGTGGCTCGCTTCGCGCCAGGGCTCGGCCAGCGCCTGCCGCTCCCACTCCTGCATCGAGGGATGGGCGATGATCCGCTCGACCCACGCCTGCCCCTTGCCGACATCAATACCGTAGGTCCGCACGCGATAGGCAACCGGCGCGTAGAAAGCATCAACGGCGGTGAACTCGGCCCCGGCGAGCCAGGGTCCCCCGAACCGCTCAAGGCCTTCCTCGAAGATCTCCCGCACCCGCTCGACATTGCGTGTCAGAGCCGCCGACATCGGCTTGGGCGTGACCCGTACGCCAACGTTCATCGTGCAGTCGTTCCGCAGCGCGCCGAAGCCGCCGTGCATTTCCGCCACCACGGCTTGGGCAAAGGCGCGCGCTTCGGCGTCGGCGGGCCAGATCGCGTCATGCCGTTCGGCTAGGTACATGGTGATGCCGAGCGAATCCCACAACCGCCGCTCGCAGCCCGTCTCTTTGGCAATCAACAGCGGCACTTGGCCCGTCGGCGAAAACTGGCGGAAATCGGCGTAATTGTCTGGCTGTGTGAATGGTTCGAAGCGCTCTTCGAACGGGATGCCGAGCGCCTTCATCAGCAGCCACGGCCGCAGCGACCAGCTGGAGTAATTCCGGTTCGCAGTGATGAGCGTGTAGCCCACCTCAGCGCTCGTAATGGGCAGTGGTCTGCGCGGCGACTTCATCCGCCGTCACGCCCGGGGCCAGTTCGACCAAGCGAAACGGGCTGGCGTGATCGGGGCGCTGAAACACGGCGAGGTCGGTAATCACCATGTCGACTACGTTCTTGCCAGTCAGCGGCAGGGTGCAATCGGGGATGAACTTGGAATCGCCGTTCTTGGACACATGCTCCATCACCACGATGATCTTCTTGACCCCGGCGACCAGGTCCATCGCGCCGCCCATGCCCTTGATCAGCTTGCCCGGGATCATCCAGTTGGCGATGTCGCCGTTTTCGCTGACTTCCATCGCGCCGAGCACGGTCAGGTCGATATGCCCGCCGCGGATCATCGCAAAGCTCGCCGCGCTGTCGAAATAGGCCGACTGCGGCAGCTCGCTGATGGTCTGCTTGCCGGCGTTGATCAGGTCGGCATCAACTTCGTCCGGATAGGGAAACGGCCCGATGCCGAGCATCCCGTTTTCGCTCTGCAAAGTCACTTCGATGCCCGCGGGAATGTGGTTGGCCACCAGCGTCGGGATCCCGATTCCGAGGTTGACGTAATACCCGTCCTGCAGCTCTTGCGCCGCACGGGCGGCCATCTGGTCGCGGCTCCAGGGCATTATTCGGTTCCCCCAACAAAAAAGGCCGCGGTCTTTGCAACGCAATTGACGGGGAGGCTTTTGCGACCTTGCCGTTGCAGACCGGCAGCCTCCATCTCGTCCGCGACGAACGTGCCGGCCCAGCTGGTGGTGTCGGCATAACCGTAGTCACGAACCTCGCGACGAATGATCGGATCGACTCCAGCGATTGCCGCTTCGCCCTTGCGCGTCGCCGCCAGACCAGCGGCAATACCCTCATCAGATCGACAAATTCTTTCGATGGCTTGAATCGTCGGATGATGGCGAGGCAAGCCGCCGCCGAGTGAGTCGAGCATCTTGTGCTGAAAGATAAGTTCAATGATGTCGTCGGCTGCTGGCGAGTCCGTTTCGCGCGCATGCCCGTAAAGCGTCTGGAGCTGATGGGTTGTAAGGGCTTCGAGCCGCTCCTTCGTCCATGGCACGGGCATTACTTGGTGCTCCCATCACCATCAGTCCAGCGTTTGTCGGCGGGGAAGATCTGGTCGATCGTCCCCTTCAGAGAGGGGCCGTAGGCGGGGTTGGGGAGCATGAACCAGCCGCTGCCCCACAGTTGCGCGGCCCAAGCGGAACTGGCGGCGCGGCGGCGGTCGGCGGTGGGCAGGTCGCGCACATTGAACAGGTCGGAAAAGTCGCCCAGCTGGTCACCGCCCATCGCGATCACGCAGTACTTCGCGGCCACCGTCCAGCGGCGTCCGTCCTTGCGTCCGCCCATCGCATCGTCCCCGCTGAGGAACAGCGTTTCACCATGGACCGCACGGCCGAGCCCGGCGGCGGCGATGGCGGCCGCGGTGCCGTCGGCGGTATCGCTGCCGCGGTTGGTATTGAAAATCACCGTCACGCCCATCTGGCGCAGGGCGTCGATCGCATAGACCGCGCCCGGCACCGGGGCGACCGCGTTGGCACCGGTCGCGGCCCAGCGGTCGAGCATTCCGCCGCCGGTCGATTCGCCGGCCGCCGCGCGGGCTTCGAGGCCGAGGTTGAGGATCACCGTCTCGTCGACATCGAACACCGCCGCGAAAGGCTTGTCGCCGCAGGGCACGAAGTGCGGCGCGGCCAGCGTCGATCCGTCAGCTAGGATCACGCTGTCGGCTGGCCGGGCCGCGACCTGCGCGCGGGCAAATCCGATCAGCGCGTGATAAGTCTGGATCGAGACCGCGGCGGCTTCACCCGAGCCGTAGAGATACTGAAACGGCTTGATCCGCTCGACTGCGATTGCCTGGTCGTCAGTGGTCTGCGCGGCGGCAGGCGCGGCCATTGGGGCAGGGGGCGGGGTCGCGACGCAGGCGCCGAGCGCCAGCAGCGAGAGCGCCGGAAATGCAATCCGCTTCATGCAGGCACCCGTTCGCGCGTGGTCACAAATTCGATCTTCTTGTCGTAGGGCGCGCCCACGATCATCCGCTGCACATAGACGCCGGGAAGGTGGATACAGTCGGGGTCGAGGCTGCCGGTGGGGACAATCTCTTCCACTTCGACCACGCAGATCTTGCCGCAGGTTGCGGCTGGCAGGTTGAAGTTGCGCGCGGTCTTGCGGAACACCAAGTTGCCGGTTTCGTCCGCCTTCCACGCCTTGACCACCGCAAGGTCGGCGAAGATGCCGCGCTCGAGCACGTATTCCTCGCCGTCGAACTCTTTCGTTTCCTTGCCCTCGGCCACCTGGGTGCCGACGCCGGTCTTGGTGTAGAACCCGGGGATGCCCGCGCCGCCCGCGCGCATCCGCTCGGCCAGGGTGCCCTGGGGGCAGAATTCGACCTCGAGCTCGCCGGCGAGGAACTGGCGCTCGAACTCCTTGTTCTCGCCCACATAGGAGCTGATCATCTTGCTCACTTGCCGCGTGCGCAGCAGTTTGCCGATGCCTTCGTTGTCGATCCCGGCATTGTTGCTGGCGAAAGTCAGGTTTTTGACCCCGCTTGCCTGGATCGCGTCCAGCAGGCGTTCGGGAACGCCGCACAGGCCGAATCCGCCAGAGGCGATCAACAGGCCGTCGCGCAGGATTCCCTCGAGCGCGGAAGCGGCATCGGGATAGAGCTTTTTCATCGGCTACTCCACGAAGATGAGGCGGCGTTAGGCCATTGGCCGGGGCGTGTCACCGGTCCCCGCGCGAGATTATGCCACGTGCTGCATCGCGGCGGCGAGATTTGGTGCGCCGCAATACTAGCGCTCGCGGAAAGTTTACTGCAAACACTGGTGTCAGTCCGAATTTTACAAAAAGTATTGAAAGTCAGGAGCTTGTGGTCGAGTTGCATTTTTATCAACTAAAGTTGCGCTTTTCGCACTTGCGAGATGAGCGGTCTGGTCGCACTAAGTCCCTGCCTTTCAGGCATCCTCTCCCAAACTTCCAAGGCCCGGCCGGCAACGGTCGGGCCTCTTTTCTTGCCCCCGGCGCGACAGCCGCGTGGCACCTTCTTGCAGCCCGTTGGTTTGCATTAGCGGGCGGGGGTTCCTAGCTTTGCGCCAAGCAAGAAAAAGCGAGAGGGTGAATGGCCAAAGCGGAAGCCGCAGTACTCGATAAGGACACGATCCGGCTGCAGGTCGCCGCTGCACGGCAGGAAGAAAGCGGCCGCGGCGTGGCCCGCATGCCGCGCACCGCATTCCAGGCGCTCGGCATTACCGAAGGCGATGCGGTCGAGATCGAGGGCAAGCGCGTCACCGCCGCGATTGCCCTGCCCGCCTATGACGAGGACGAGGGACTCGAAGTGGTCCGCCTCGATGGACTGCAGCGCGGCAATGCCGAAACCGCGTCGGGTGAACACGTCAAGATTCGCCGGGTCGAATCGCGCCCCGCCAGCCGGGTCGTGTTCGCCCCGGCACAGCGGGAGATGCGCCTGCAAGGTCCGGGCGAAGCGCTCAAACGCGTGTTCTTCAAGCGCCCGCTGGTTGCCGGCGATCTGGTTGCCACCAATGGCCAGCAACCGGCCCAGAACGTGCCGCCAGACGTGCGCCGCATGTTCAACGCGCCGGCTTATGCG
This sequence comes from Croceibacterium sp., assembly GCA_039920345.1. Classification (GTDB taxonomy): domain Bacteria; phylum Pseudomonadota; class Alphaproteobacteria; order Sphingomonadales; family Sphingomonadaceae; genus Croceibacterium_A. The sequence continues at coordinate 22,596 of JBDSDZ010000090.1, read as the reverse complement.
CTGACCCAGATCCGCCTGCAGGTGGTTTCCACCGTGCCCAAGGGCATCGTTCACATTGACGAGAATACCGAAGTCGAGCTGCGCGCCGAGTTCGAGGAACCGCGCGATGGCCGCGGCATCATCAACTACGATGACGTCGGCGGAATGGCAGACACCATTACCGCGCTGCGCGAGATGGTCGAACTGCCGTTGCGCTATCCCGAGCTGTTCACCCGGCTGGGGGTCGATCCGCCCAAGGGGGTGCTGCTGCATGGCCCGCCCGGCACCGGCAAGACCCGGCTGGCGCAGGCTGTCGCCAATGAAAGCGATGCCGCGTTCTTCACCATCAACGGGCCCGAAATCATGGGCTCGGCCTATGGCGAGAGCGAGCGCCGCCTGCGCGAAGTGTTCGAGGAAGCGCAGCGTTCCGCCCCGGCGATCATCTTCATCGACGAGATCGATTCGATCGCGCCCAAGCGGCAGAACGTGTCGGGCGAAGCGGAAAAGCGCCTGGTCGCGCAGTTGTTGACGCTGATGGACGGGCTGCAGGCCCGCGCCAACCTGGTCGTCATCGCCGCCACCAACCGGCCAGATGCAATCGACGAAGCACTGCGCCGCCCGGGCCGATTCGACCGCGAGATTATCATCGGCGTACCCGACGAGCAGGGCCGCCGCGAAATCCTCAACATTCACACCCGCGGCATGCCGCTGGGCGAAGGCGTGGACTTGCAGGAACTGGCGCGCAGTACGCACGGCTTTGTCGGGGCCGACCTTGGCGCGCTGGCGCGTGAGGCGGCAATCGAAGCGGTCCGGCGGATCATGCCCAAGCTCGATCTCGACGCGCGCGAAATCCCCGCCGAAGTGCTCGAAAACCTGCAGGTCGAGAAGGACGATTTCCGCGCCGCGCTCAAGCGCGTCCAGCCGAGCGCGATGCGCGAAGTCATGGTGCAGGCGCCGACCATCGGCTGGGCCGACATCGGCGGCCTCGACTACGCGCAGGAAAAGCTGCGCGAAGGCGTCGAACTGCCGCTCAAGAACCCGGCCGCGTTCGAGCGCCTTGGTATCCGTCCGGCCAAGGGCTTCTTGCTCTATGGCCCCCCCGGCACCGGCAAAACGCTTCTGGCTAAGGCCGTGGCCAAGGAAGCCGAAGCCAATTTCATCTCGATGAAAAGCTCCGACTTGCTGTCCAAGTGGTATGGCGAGAGCGAGCAGCAGATCAGCCGGATGTTCGCCCGCGCCCGCCAGGTGGCGCCGTGCGTGATCTTTATCGACGAGATCGACAGCCTGGTCCCGGCGCGGGGCAGCGATGGCAACGAGCCGCAGGTGACCGCCCGCGTGGTCAACACCATCCTCGCTGAAATGGACGGGATGGAGGAGCTGAACTCGGTCGTCGTGATCGGCGCCACCAACCGCCCCGGGCTGGTCGATCCTGCGCTGCTACGTCCCGGCCGGTTCGACGAGCTGATCTATGTCGGCGCGCCGAGCGAAGAAGGCCGGCTGCATATCCTCGGCATCCACACGCGCAACATGCCGCTGGCCAAGGACGTCGACCTGGCGGCGCTGGCCAAGGACACCGAGCGTTATACCGGTGCCGACCTGGAAGACGTGGTCCGCCGCGCGGGCCTGATTGCGATCCGCCGCCACGGCGTCGACGCGACCGAAGTGACCGGCGAGGACTTCAAGGAAGCGCTCGCCGACAGCCGCCCGACGGTGACCGAGGAAATGGAAGCCAGCTACGCCCAGATGCGCGGGGAATTGAAGCGCCGGGCGATGGAAGTGCGCCCGATCGGCTTCATCCACGAAGGCATGCTGGCGTCTACGCGGCCGCAGAAGCACACGCCCAACGCATGAGTCCGGGCGCGCGGCCTTAGTGAGCCGCGTCCCAGCTCTTGCCGTGGCCGATCTCGATGCCCAGCGGGACGTCGAGCGTGACCGAGGGCAGCGCGGCGTCGGCCATGACTCGTTCGATCACCGGCGAAGCGGCGGCAACATCGCCTTCGGGCAGCTCGAACACCAGCTCGTCGTGCACCTGCAGCAGCATCCGCACGTGACCTAGTCCGGCATCGGCCAGCGCGCCGGGCATGCGCACCATCGCGCGCTTGATGATATCGGCGCTGGTGCCCTGGATCGGGGCGTTGATCGCGGCGCGTTCGCTGCCCTGGCGCTCGGCCTGGTTCTTGGAATTGATCCGCGGAAACCATGTCTTGCGGCCGAACAGGGTTTCGGAAAAACCGCGCTGGCGCACGTCTTCAAGCGTGTGGACGATGTAGCGCTGGATGCCCGGGAAGCGTTCGAAATACTTGTCGATGATCGACTGCGCTTCGTCCGCCTCGACCCCCAGGCGCCCGCCCAGGCCCCACCGGCTGATGCCGTAGAGGATCGCGAAGTTGACCGTTTTTGCACGCGCGCGGGTATCGCGGTCGACCACGCCGAACATTTCCAGCGCGGTGCGCGAATGGATGTCCTCGCCGGCTGCAAACGCTTCCTTGAGCGGCGGTACGTCGGCCATGTGGGCCGCCAGCCGCAGTTCGATCTGCGAATAGTCGGCCGCCAGCAGGACATTGCCTTCATCGGCCACGAACGCTTCGCGGATACGGCGGCCGATCGCGGTGCGGATAGGGATGTTCTGCAGGTTGGGATCGGTCGAACTGAGCCGCCCGGTCTGCGCCCCGACCAGCGAATAGCTGGTGTGGACGCGCCCGGTCGCCGGATTGATCGCCGCCTGCAGCGCGTCGGTATAGGTGCTCTTGAGCTTCGAATGCTGGCGCCAGTCGAGCACCATCCGGGCCACCGGCGCGCCCTGGCCCGCGAGGCCTTCGAGGATCGCCTGGTCGGTCGAATACTGCCCGCTCTTGCCCTTGCGCCCACCCTTGTAACCCATCTTGTCGAACAGGATGTCGCCCAGCTGCTTGGGGCTGCCGATGGTGAATTCCTGCCCGCTCTCGTCCCAGATCTCGCGCTCGATGCGGGCGATTTCCTTCGAGAACTCCTCTGACAGCCCCGCCAGTGCGTGGCGGTCGACCTTGATGCCGTGACGCTCCATCGCGGCCACGACAGGGATCAGCGGCCGGTCGACGCGCTCGTACACGCGGGTGCCCGCTTCTTCGGCCAGCCGCGGCTTGAGCACGGCGTGCAGCCGCCAGGTCACGTCGGCATCTTCGGCGGCGTATTGGGTGGCCTTGTCGATCGGCACTTCGCCGAACGGGATCTGCTTCTGGCCGCTGCCGCAGATGTCCTTGAAGGTGAGCGTGGAGTGGCCAAGGTGGCGCTGGCTCAGCTCGTCCATCCCGTGGCCGCCGCCGATGCCATCTTCCGAGCGCCCGGCGTCAAGGTCGAAGCTGATAACCATCGTATCATCGACTGGGGCAACGTGGATGCCGCTGCGGGCGAGGATATTGAGGTCGTACTTGATGTTCTGGCCGACTTTGAGGACCGCATCGCTTTCCAGCAGCGGTTTGAGCGCGGCGAGCGCGGCGGCCCTGTCCACCTGCACCGGTTTTTCGGCGAACATGTCGCTGCCGCCATGGCCGAGCGGGATGTAGCAGGCATCGTTTGGCCCCAGCGCCAGGCTGACCCCGGCAAGATCGGCGCGCATCGCGTCGAGACTGCTGGTTTCGGTGTCGATCGCCACCAGCCGCGCGGCAAAGGCGCGTGCGATCCAGTGTTCGAGCCGCTCCAGCGTCTGGACGCATTCGTAAACCGTGCGGTCAACCGCGGGCATTTCCGGCGGCGGCTGGCGATTGCCGTCAGGCGCAGCGGCGGCACCGGCGCGCTCGGGCTTCGCCGGATTGAGCTGGGTCGCCCGTTCGGGGCTGCCGCGCCCGCCATCGAGCCGCTTGAGCAGGCTGGTGAAGCCGTGCGATTCAAGGAACTGCGCCAGTGGTTCGGGCGGGGTCGGCTTGAGCGCGAAGTCGTCGATCGGGATCGGCAGCGGGCAGTCTTCCTTGAGCTGCACCAGCACCCGGCTGAGCAGGGCCATGTCGCGCCCTTCGATCAGGCGTTCGCGTAGCTTGCCGGGCTTCATCCCCTCCGCCGAATCGAGCGCGCCTTGCAGGTTGCCGTGGTCCTGGATCAGCTTGCTCGCCGTCTTGGGGCCGATGCCATAGATGCCCGGCACGTTGTCGACCGCATCACCCATCAGCGCCAGCACATCGCCGACCAGTTCGGGCGGGACGCCGAATTTCTCGATCACCTCGGGAATGTCGATCCGCAGGTTCTTCATCGTATCGAGCATGTCGATACAGCCGCCTTCAATCTTCTCGCCATTGGGGCCGTCATGCGGTTCGCCGCATTTGCCGACCAGCTGCATCAGGTCCTTGTCCGAACTGACGATGGTGACGTCCCAGCCGCGCCGGGTCGCTTCGCGGGCGTAGGAGGCGATGATATCGTCGGCCTCGAGGTTGTCTTCCTCGATGCAGGGCAGGCTGAAGGCGCGGGTGGCGTCGCGAATCAGCGGGAATTGCGGAACCAAGTCTTCGGGCGGCGGCGGGCGGTTGGCCTTGTACTGGTCGTAGATCTGGTTGCGAAAGCTGGTCGAACCCTTGTCGAGAATCACCGCCAGGTGGGTCGGTCCGTCGGCCTTGTCGAGATCGTCGGCCAGCTTCCACAACATGGTCGTGTATCCGTAAACCGCGCCCACTGGCACGCCGTGCGGGTTGGTGAGCGGCGGCAGCCGGTGATACGCGCGAAAGATGTAGGCCGAGCCGTCGACCAGGTAGAGATGCTGCTTGTCCGCCATTTCCGCCTGCTAGCAGGGCCGCCGGGCAAGGTCAGCCGCCAATTCGAGGGCACGATTTTGCCACAGTTGGCTTGCGCTGCCTTAAAGTTGCCATTATTCAGATGCGCAGAAGCCGCCTTACGTGGTTTCACGCTTATGCCCTTGCGGGATAAGCGTTCTTAAATCGCTGTTTAAGGATAACAAACATGCGCAAGATCGTTTTCGCCGCCGCCATCGCCGGTGCCGCCCTGTCGCTCGCTGCTTGCTCGGAAAAGACCGAAGATGCCGCCGGCACCACCGTCGACAGCGCCATGGCTGACACCGAAGCCAATGCTCAGGCCGCTGGCGATACCGTTGACTCGGCCGCTACCACCGCTGCTGCTGCCGCGACCGACGCTTCGGCTGCTGTCGAAGCCGACGTGCAGGGCGAGAGCACTGCCGAAGCCAAGGCTGACTAATCTCGGCCGCTTCGATTGCCTAAAGGAAAGGGCGCGACCGCAAGGTCGCGCCCTTTTCGTTTGCCCGAGCGGGTCAGGCCTGAGCGGATCAGGCCGATGCGGATTAGTTAGCGGCGATCGCCTGCTGCGCGGCGGAACCCTGCGTGGCATAACGGGCGCTGGCCCACTGGCGGGCCGTTTCACCATAACCGTCGTACAGCGAGCGCGCGATCGAGGCGATCTTGTCTTCGCGATTGGCGCGGTTGCCCTGCCCGGTGACATAGATCGCAAGTGCGATCGAGCGGCCATCGGGTGCGGTGATGATACCGACGTCGCTTGAGGTATTGCTGAGCGAACCAGTCTTGTGCGCCACCGTAGCATCGCCCGGCATCAGCGCCGGAATGCGGCGCACACCGGTGCGGCAATTCTGCATCGTGGTGATAAGCAGGTTGCGGCTCGACGCGCTGAGCCACTGGCCCTGGTAGAGGCCCGACAGGAGCCGGACCATCTCGCGCGGGGTGGCGCTGTCACGAATGTCAATGTGAGTGGCGGGGTCGAACTCTCCATCATCGCGCACCAGCGTGGCGATATCGCGGGTCAGGTTATAATTCGCCAGGCCGGCACGGTGCGCCCACGCGGTGACCACGGCAGGTCCGCCGACTGCCTTGAGCAGTGCGTCCGTGGCGGTGTTGTTGCTGCGGGTCAGCATCATTTCGAGCAGTGCGCGGGCGCTATACATCTGGCCCGGGCGAACCGGCGCCACCGTGCTGGAAAAGGCGCGCGAGGCGACCGGCAACATCAGCGGATACTGCGCGTCGAGCGAAAAGCGCCCGTGATCGACCCCATCGAGGAAAGTCGCGGCAATCGCGATCTTGCTCGTGCTGGCCATCGGGAAGCGCTGGTCACCGAGCACGGAGACTTCTTCGCCGGTCGACAAATCAATTGCCGACACGCCAATCCGGCCGTGCGATCCGTCGGCGATCTGCGCAATCTGCTGCGCCAGCGAGGTGTTGTAGCGCGCGGTAAAATCCTGCGGCGCGCGAATTTCGGTACCCAGCGTGGAGTCGAACGCCGCTTCAAGCGGGTCCGCGCCGGCTTGGCCGGGCACCGTGGTCGCGAAGGCCAGCACAAGACTGGCGGCGATCCGTCCAAATAATCCGAATCTCATAACCCGCAGCGTACCCCCGATAAGATTATCAAAATCTTAACCAACCAAGCCCTTGCGGCAATGGACTTCGCGATGAACGGATTCACCCAAGCGGCCAACCGTTACAAAACCGGGAACGATTGTTACGCAGGTTTGCGCAAACGGAGCGCAAACTGGTCCGTCTTGCCGCGGATCGAGGGGTCGAACACGTTCGCCGTGCGCGGATCTTCGGGCCGGCGATAGAGGTTGCTTTCGGCTTCGACCATGAACCCGGCCGCCGTCAGCGCCGAAATCGCGGCCTGCTTGTCGATCCGGTGAAGCGTGTTGGGCGCGCTGAGACCGCTGCCATCGAGCGCGCTGTGATCGATCACCACCAGCGTCCCGCCTGGCTTGAGCGCGGCATAAAGCGCGGCGATGGCCTTGGGCCCGGTGCCCTGCGGCATCGCGCCGATATAGAGGTCATGCAGGTTCTCGACCGTGATGATCGTGTCGAGCGATTCGGGGAACGGCGGCGCCGCAATCGGGCCGCGCACGGCGGCGACATTGGCCCGGCCGGCTACGGCAGCGGCCTGTTCTTCGCCATAAGCGGGGCGGAAGCCGATGAATTCGTCGGGCTGGAAGGCGTAGACCTTACCCTGCGGGCCGACCGCGTTGGCCAGGATGCGCGTCCAGTAGCCGCCGCCCATGATGTAATCGCCGACTTTCTCGCCCGGATCGATCTGCGCAAAGGCCAGCACTTCGGCCGGGAAGCGCACCGCATCACGGTCGCTATCGGCTGCCGGACGGCGCGGATCGGCCAAAGCCGAAGCGTAGATGGCCGGTGAATAAGCGGCGGATGACTGGACGCCGCCAGCAGGCGCGCAGGCAGCAATCGACAGGGCAAGGCACAGGATCAGCGGCAGGCGCATGGCGGCATCCTCATTCTGTTATCCGCCCGTTGTAGCACCCGCTGCCGGGCAGGCAATCAGGCCATAAGCGCTTCGGCTTCGTCGAGCGTGTCCTTGAAGGCGGAAACGATCGCCTGGTACGGCGCCGGGCTCGCCATATCGAGGCCCGCGCGGCGCAGGATTTCGACCGGGTAGTCCGACCCGCCCGACTTGAGCACGCTGAGGTAGTTGTCGCGCTCCTTGGCCCCGCCGTGCAGGATTTCGCGCGAGAAGTAGGTCGCGGCAGAAATGCAAGTGGCATACTGGTAGACGTAGAACGGATTGTAGAAATGCGGGATGTAAGCCCACTCGTTGGCGTATGACGGCTCGAGGATCACGTTCGGCCCGTGATAGCGCTTGAGCAGGTCGAAGTAGATTTCGGAGAACTTCTCGCCCGATAGCCCTTCGCCCGCTTCAGCCAGGTCGTGTGCCTTCAGTTCAAATTCGGCGAACATCGTCTGGCGGTAGAAGGTGCCGCGGAAGTTCTCCATCCGCTGGCCCAGGTAGAACAGCTTCTCCTCCTTGGTCCTGGCGCCCGCCAGCATGTGTTCGACCAGCAGCAGCTCGTTCAGGGTTGAGGCGATTTCAGCCAGGAAGATCGGGTAGTCGGCCTTCTCGTACGGCTGGTTGGCATTGCCCAGCAGCGAGTGGATCGCATGGCCCCATTCGTGGGCATAAGTGGTCATCCCGTCATACTTGTCCGACAGGTTGAGCAGCAGGAAGGGGTGCACATCGAACGCGCCGGGGTTCATGTAGGCGCCCGGTGCCTTGCCCGGCCGGGGGCGCGGATCCATCCACTTGGCCGCCGTGCTGCGCGACAGGAGTGCCTGGTATTCGGGGCCGAGCGGACGCGCCGCCTCGAGCGTGGTGGTGCGCATCTGGTCGAGCGTGAACGTCCGGTCGAGCGACACCAGCGGCGGGTAGATGTCATAATAGCCAATATCGGGCAGGCCGAGGATCCGGCGGCGCAGCTCGAAATAGCGGTGCAGCTGCGGCAGGCCCTTGTTGGTCTCCTCCACCAGGGTGCGGTAAACCCCTTCGGGGATGTTGTTGGAGGCAAGCGCGGCGGCCAGCGAGGTCGGGTATTTGCGCGACTTGGCGATGAAGATGTCGTCCTTGACGCGCGCATTGTAGGTCGCGCCGAACGAGTTCTTGAAGTTGCCGTGCTCAGTCCAGAAGGCGTCGAACACCTTCTTGCGGTCATCGCGGTTGGGGGCATCGCGGTAGAGCGTATAGCCCTGCGAATCGAGCCGCACTTCCTCGCCGGTCGAGAGCGTGATCGTGGGCCACGGAATGTCGGACGAGCGCAGCTGGCCCGAAATGTCACCCGGCGCCTGCAGCGTCGATTGCGCGCTGGCAAGGATCGCCTCGCCTTCGGGTGACAGCGTGTGAGGGGCCTGGCGTTCGACATTGGCGAGGGCGAAATCGAAGCGCGACTTGAGCCGATCATCGGCCGCGATGAACGAATCGATCTTCGGCTTGCCGAGCGCCAGCAGTTCGGGCGAGACCCACGCAGCGGCTTCCCCGAACGCGGTGTAGAGATCGACCGCCTGCGCCTGCTTTTCCTGATACGCGGCGGCGCGCACGTCCTCGTCAGCCTTGAGGCTGGCGTAAGTGTAGATGCGCGAAATCGTGCGGGCGAGATCGGACTGCAGGACCAGCGCATCAGCCAGGGTCTTGGCGCTTTCGCCCAGCCGGCCTTTGTACGCGGCGATGCCGGGCAGGGCGGCCAGCGCGTCCTTGCGTGCGGTGTCCCACGCGGTGTCGGTCGGGTACAGCTCGGTCAGGTCCCAGGCGGCGCCCGAGTTGCCAGCGACAGCGTCCTGAGCCCAGGCCGGCAGCGCGGCGGCGAGCGGAACGATGGCGGCAAGCGTGAGCAGGCGGCGGCGGTCGATCTCGAGCATGATGGTAAAGCCCCGTTAGTCCCAGATGAAACCGCCTTGTGCGGCGCGCACAGCGCCACCGCAAGCCAGTCAACGCCGTTTGTCGAGCGAGGTTGGCGCCTCGCGGAATCGCGGGCACGAAAAAGGGGCCGGAAGTCTCCTCCCGGCCCCTCTATTTTCGCGTGGTGAGCTTGAGCTTAGAAGCCCATGCCGCCCATGTCGGGCATGCCGCCACCGCCGCCCATGGCCGGCTTGTCGTCCGGCAGTTCGCTGATCGCCGCTTCGGTGGTGATCAGCAGGCCGGCGACCGACGCCGCGTCCTGCAGCGCCGTACGCACGACCTTGGTCGGGTCGATCACGCCAGCCGCCACGAGGTTCTCGTAAGTGTCGGTCGCAGCGTTGAAGCCCTGCGTCTGGTCGCCTTCGCGCAGCAGGTTGCCAGCAACCACCGCACCATCATGGCCGGCGTTCTCGGCAATCTGGCGGATCGGCGACTGGATCGCCTTGCGCACGATGTCGATCCCGCGGGTCTGGTCGTCGTTGGCGCCCTTGAGGCCTTCGAGGGCCTTGGTGGCGTACAGGAGCGCGGTACCGCCGCCCGGGACAATGCCTTCTTCAACCGCAGCGCGGGTTGCGTGGAGCGCATCGTCGACGCGATCCTTGCGTTCCTTGACTTCGACTTCCGACGCGCCGCCGACCTTGATCACCGCAACACCGCCAGCCAGCTTGGCCAGGCGTTCCTGCAGCTTTTCCTTGTCGTAGTCGCTCGTCGTGGTTTCGATCTGGGCGCGGATCTGTTCAACCCGGCCCTTGATGTCTTCCGCCGCGCCGTTGCCGTCAACGATCGTGGTGTTGTCCTTGTCGATCGTCACGCGCTTGGCTTCGCCGAGCATGCTGAGCGTCACGCTCTCGAGCTTGATGCCGAGGTCTTCGGAAATCATCTCGCCCTTGGTCAGGATCGCGATATCCTGCAGCATCGCCTTGCGGCGATCGCCGAAGCCCGGTGCCTTGACGGCCGCGATCTTGAGTCCGCCGCGCAGCTTGTTGACCACCAGGGTGGCGAGCGCTTCGCCTTCGATGTCTTCGGCGATGATCAGCAGCGGACGCCCGCTCTGGACCACGGCTTCGAGGATCGGCAGCATCGCCTGCAGGTTCGAGAGCTTCTTCTCGTGGATCAGGATATACGGGTTTTCCAGCTCGACGATCATCTTCTCGGCGTTGGTCACGAAGTACGGGCTGAGGTAGCCGCGGTCGAACTGCATGCCTTCGACGACATCGAGTTCGAATTCGAGGCCCTTGGCCTCTTCCACGGTGATCACGCCTTCCTTGCCGACTTTTTCCATCGCTTCGGCAATCTTCTCGCCGACTTCGCGGTCGCCGTTGGCCGAGATGATGCCGACCTGGGCGATTTCGTGCGACCCGGCGACTTCCTTTGAACGCGCTTTGAGGTCTTCGACCACCTTGGCGACGGCGAGATCGATGCCGCGCTTGAGGTCCATCGGGTTGATCCCGGCGGCGACCGAGGTCATCCCCTCGCGCACGATGGCCTGGGCCAGCACGGTCGCGGTGGTGGTGCCGTCACCGGCCTGGTCGTTGGTCTTCGAGGCCACTTCGCGCAGCATCTGTGCGCCCATGTTCTCGAACTTGTCCTTGAGCTCGATCTCCTTGGCGACGGTGACGCCGTCCTTGGTGATGCGCGGCGCGCCATAGCTCTTGTCGAGCACCACGTTGCGGCCCTTGGGACCGAGCGTGACCTTGACGGCATTGGCGAGCGTGTCGACGCCCTTGAGGATGCGTTCGCGCGCATCGCGCCCGAATTTCACGTCCTTGGAAGCCATTGTGTTTCTCCTGGAATCTTGGGTTTAGGTAGGGAAGTGCAGCACGGGGTTCGGGATCAGCCGATCACGCCCATGATGTCGCTTTCCTTCATGATCAGCAGTTCCTTGCCGTCGATCTTGACCTCGGTGCCGGACCACTTGCCGAACAATACGCGGTCGCCGGCCTTGACGTCGGGCGGGGTGATCTTGCCGTCGTCCGAACGGGCGCCGGTCCCGACGGAGATGACTTCACCTTCGCTCGGCTTTTCCTGGGCGCTGTCGGGAATGATGATGCCGCCAGCCGTCTTTTCTTCGGCTTCGATGCGGCGGACCAGCACGCGATCGTGCAGTGGACGGAATGCCATGTGTCTGACCTCTCTCAGTTGAATAACCTGGATTGGCACTCTCGGGTGGAGAGTGCCAGCGGGGCGCATATGGTTGGCACGGGGCGGGGCGTCAACCACCCGCCGCGACAAAATCGCGTCAGGCCGGGAGTAATCCGAGGCGAGCGCGCCGGGTCCAGCGTTGCAGCATCAGCGTGGCGACGACGACGAGCCCGGCGGCAAGGCCAAGCCACACGCCCAAACCTTCCAGCGGAGTCAGGAATCCGAGCCACACGGCCGTGCCAAGTCCCGGGACCCAGTAGCCGAACAGCGCGAACAGCATTGGCACGCGGGTGTCCTGCAGGCCGCGCAGGGCCCCGGCGCCCACCGCCTGGATCCCGTCGAACAACTGGAACGCCGCCGCCACCAGCATAAACTGCATCGCGTAATGCATCATCACCGCGTTCTGCGGCGCGTGGGTATCGACATAGATGCCGAGCACCAGCTGCGGCGCAAACAGCATCAGGCTGGCCGGGACCGCCATGAACGCGGCGGCCATCACGATCGCCGCCCATCCGGCGCGGGCAATCGCCGCGTTGTCGCGCGCGCCATAGTGATAGCCGACCCGGATCGTCGCCGCCTGGCCGATCCCGAACGGCACCTGGAACGCCAGCGCGGCCACTTGCAGCGCAATGGCGTGCCCGGCCAGCTGCGCCGGGCTGATCAATCCCATCAGGAACGCCGCGCCGCTGAACAGCCCGGCTTCGGCGACGACCGCCAGCGCGATCGGGGCGCCGATCAGCGCCATCTCGCGCAGCCGTGGCCATTCGGCCCGCCACCAGCGCCCCAACAAGTGGTAGCGCCGCAGCTGCCGGTGCCAGGCGAAGACCGCGCCATAGGCGCCGAGCATCGCCACGCCGGTCACCACGCTGGCGATCGCCGAGCCGTTCAGGCCCAGCGCCGGCAAGCCGAAATGACCGTAGATCAGCGCATAGTTGCCGAGCGCGTTGACCCCCACCGCGAGCCCCGCGATCAGAGTCCCGATCGCCGGTCGCCCGAGTGCCGAGACGGTGTTGCGCAAGTGTCCCGACAACACCAGCGGGATCGCGGTCCACATCAGGATCATCAGGAAACGTCCGGCGCGTTCGGCCAGCTCGGGCGATTGCCCGCTCAGCCGCATCAACGCTTCGCCTTGTGTCATCACCGCCATCGCAAGCACGCCGCTGGCAACCGCCAGCCAGGCGCCCATGCGCACCGTGCGGCGCACTTCGCGCACCGCGTGGCGCCGCCGGCCGAGCTCGGCCGCGATCAGCGGCGCGGCACCGCCCACCAGCCCGCTCATCGTCCACATCAGCAGCCCCGACAGCGCCACGCTGAGCGAAGAAACCGCCAGCGCCTGCTCACCGAGCCGGGCGATGAAGATCACGTCGACCGCGTAAATCCCCATCTGCAGCAAATTGGCAGCCGCCAGCGGTGCCGCGAGGCGCGCCGTGGCGGCCAGTTCGCCGCGCCAGGTCGAAGGGGAAGACGTGATCATGAGGGCGGACCCGATAGGCGCAGCGCGCACCCGGCGGAAGGGCGCTGCCGCTATCGCCGTCGAAAAGGAGAGCATGTGCGGCGCGCGGGACACAAAGCCTTTTCGTGCGTTGAATCCGGCGATAGGAGGCAGGTCAGTTCTCTGTTGGAAAGCCTTTATGATGTTTGCTGCGAAATCCGCCACTTCACTCAGCCTGCTGCTTGCCCTCGCTGCCTGCGGCGGCAACTCGGAAGATCCGGTCGATACGGCGACTACTGAAACGCCGATGGCGACCGACACGATGGCCACGCCAGGCGACACCATGACGCCGGCCGAAACGGCAACTCCCACCGAAACGCCGAGCGCCACACCCAGCGCCACGCCAACACCCAAGCCGTCTGCCAGCGCCACCACTGCCGCCAATGTCGAGCCAGCTTCGTTCGCGCAGTGCAAGGCGTGTCACTCGGTCGAGCCGGGCAAGAATGGCATCGGGCCTTCGCTCGCGGGCATTTACGGTGACAAGGCCGGTGACGTGGCCGGGTTCGATTTCAGCGATGCGATGAAGAGCTCGGGCCTGACCTGGAACCGCGCCAACCTCGACCGTTTCATCACCGATCCCAAGGCGGTCGTGCCCGGCACCAAGATGGGCTTCGGCGGCCTGAAGGACGCTGCCAAGCGCCAGGAAATCATCACTTACCTGCGCGGTCTCTGATCAGTCAGGTGCGCGAAAGTATTGTCCGGGCAAGGCGCTCGGCGATGAACCGCCTGCTGATTCCTGCCGCTATCGCCGCGCTCGCCCTGTCCGCCCCGGCTGCGGCGCAGGAAGCGTTCGTGGGCGTCTATGTCCACGAGGTCGACACCCCGTTCACCCTGCCGACCAACGAGAGCGGGGCGGATATTGCCGCCGGTTATCGCTTCGACCGGATCGACGCGCTGGGGTTTATCGGCAAGCCCGCGCCGTATTTGATCGCCTCACTCAATACCGCAGGCGATACCTCGTTTGCGGGTGCGGGACTGAGCTGGAAATTGGGCAAGGGCCGGTTCTATGTCCGTCCCGCCATCGGCCTGGTGGTGCATGACGGGCCTTCGTACCGGGTGGATTACGCACTCGGTCAGCGAACCGACCTCGGCAGCCGGGTGCTGTTCGAGCCGGAAATCGGCCTCGGCTACCGCGTGTCCGAAAAGCTCGCACTGGAAGCAAGCTGGATGCACATCAGCCAGGGGCGGATTTTCAACGCGCAGCAGAACCCCGGCATCGACATGATCGGCGCCCGCCTCGCCATCGGGCTCTAGCCGCCCTAGCCTGCGCGCATGGCCGGCACCGAGCAAAACCTCGGTTGTTGAAACCCCGCTTGGGGGCCTTCATCGGGCTGAGCTTCAGCGTTTCGCTAGCCTCGATTTCGTTGTCCTTCGCGCCAATAACTGGTCTTTTCAAACGCTTCGTTTTACAGCCTCGCAGGTCTCGCTCAGTTGAAGCTGCATGGAAGTCGAGTTTTAAGGTGGCACTCGTATGTCGAGCGTAGACAATATGCTCCCCAAAGAAGTCGCGCGTTTGGCAGCGGTCCGCCGCTACGACATCCTCGACAGCCCTCCCGACGGAGCTTTCGATCGCATCACCGCGCTTGCCGCCCGTCGTCTCAAGGTTCCGATTGCGATTATCAGCATCGTTGATGAAGACCGGATCTGGTTCAAATCGCATTACGGCCTGCCCGTTGAGCAGATTGATCGTGAGCCCGGGCTTTGTGCCTCAGCCATAATGGGCGATACGCCTTACTTGATTGAGGACGCACGGAGCGACCCTCGATCCTTGGCGAATCCACTTGTGGCCGGCGACTTCGGCCTGCGCTTTTATGCCGCAGTTCCGCTCGCGACCAGTGACGGGCACAATCTTGGCACCCTGTGCGTGATCGACAAGGAACCTCGTCCGATCGACAACGATCAGATCGAAGACCTGAAAGATCTGGCGTCAATCGTGATGGACCAACTCGAGCTGCGGTTATCATCGCGCGATGCGGTCGGACGGGCGAACCTGATGGCAAAGGAGATTGATCATCGCGTGATGAACAGTCTTCAGTTTGTATCGAGCCTGCTGGCAATTCAAAGCCGGTCACCCGACGTTGGCGACAGCGCCATGCACCTCAAGCTGGCGGCCAATCGCGTGGCATCAGTAGCCCAGGTTCATCGGCATTTTTATGCAGAAGCTGCCAATGAGGTGTCTTGTATCGCGTTCATTCGGCGTCTGTGTGATGACCTTGCCGCCATTCTGGATCGGAAAATCGTGGTCGAGGGCGATGAGGATATGGTCCCCGCGGGTTCAATCCAGCCGATTGGATTAATCATAAACGAGCTGGTCACCAATGCGGCCAAATACGGGGCCGGCAAGATCGATGTAACGTTCCAGTCACGGGATGATATGTATCGTTTGATCGTTTGCGATGAAGGCCGGGGCCTGCCCGACGGCTTTGATCCGCACGCGGCGACGGCAGGCTTGGGCATGCAGGTCGTTGCAAGTCTTGCAAACCAGCTCAACGGCACGCTGGACGCAGGCCCGCGCGGCGATAGTAGCGGAGCGTGCTTTACCGTACAATTTCCCCACCTCGCCTAAAGTCCGCTTTCCACCCCACAAGCGGCCGTCACCAAAGTAGATTGCACCTTTCGCGCCCGCCAAAGGAAAAGGGCGGCACCTTGCGGCACCGCCCTCCCATCCACGAGTGCTTCAAGACACCCGCGAAACTCGATCCGAAGATTACTTGATTTCGACGGTGCCGCCGGCTTCTTCGATCTTCTTCTTGATGTCTTCGGCTTCGGCCTTGTTGACGCCTTCCTTGATCGCCTTGGGGGCGCTCTCGACGAGGGTCTTGGCTTCGGTCAGGCCGAGCTGGGTGATCGCACGCACTTCCTTGATCACCTGGATCTTCTTGCCGCCGTCACCCGTCAGGATGACGTCGAATTCGGTCTTTTCCTCAGCGGCTTCGGCGGAAGCGCCGCCGCCGGCAGGCGCAGCCACGGCCACGGCAGCAGCGGCAGAAACGCCCCATGCTTCTTCCAGGGCCTTGGCCAGCTCAGCGGCTTCCATAACCGTCAGCTTGGACAGGTCTTCAACGATTTTGG
Source organism: Croceibacterium sp. (assembly GCA_039920345.1). GTDB lineage: Bacteria > Pseudomonadota > Alphaproteobacteria > Sphingomonadales > Sphingomonadaceae > Croceibacterium_A. The sequence continues at coordinate 6,740 of JBDSDZ010000090.1, read as the reverse complement.
CGATATCGGCCATGTCTAATTACTCCGTTCAAATGATGGACCCCAGTTGCCTGGGGGAATTCGAGAATTGAAAAACCGTCAGGCCGCTTCTTTGGCTGCGTAAGCGCCGAAGACGCGGGCCAGCTTGCTCGCGGGCGCGCCGATCAGCTGGACGACCTTGGTCGCCGGAGCATTGATCAGGCCCACGATCCTGCCGCGCAGTTCGTCCAGCGACGGCATCGAGGCGAGTGCCTTGACCCCGGCTGCATCGAGCTGCGTGGCGCCCATGGCACCGCCGACGATTTCGAGCCTGTCATTCGTCTTGGCGAAATCGACCGCGGCCTTGGCAGCGGCGATCGGGTCCGTCGAATAAGCAAGCGCGGTCGGGCCGGTGAGGTGATCCTCGAGGCCCTCGTACTGCGTGTCCTTCAGGGCAAGCTTGGCAAGGCGGTTCTTCGCGACCTTATAGGACGCACCCGCATCGCGCATCTTCGAGCGCAAGTCGGTGGACTGGGCCACTGACAAGCCGAGGTTGCGGGTGATGACCACCACGCCACTCTCGTTGAAGACCGCGTTGAGGGCGGCGACCGAATCGGATTTCTGCGAACGATCCATGCCGTACTCCTTCACATGTGATCGCATCGCCCATCTGGGCCATGCAACCGGCTACGTTGCCGCCCCGGCAAAGCCAGGACGGGCGGGTCCGTGAGGGGAAGGAGGTGCGCCAGATGGCGCGAATGGCGCTACCTTGCGGGCGCGCCTAAATCTCTGTCCCCGCCTAGGCTGGAAATTAAGCAGGCCAAATTACCTGCACCAACTGTCTCGGACGGAATGACCGCAGGCTTGAAGGCCCACGGACCGGCGCGCCAATAAGGATTTGGGGCAGGCAGTCAAGCAGAACTGCTTGCACGAAAGGTTATTGACTCATATTAGCGCTTTGCCCCCCAAGACGGACGATCTGAGCTACAATGCGCGATCCTTTCTACGAAGGCGGGCGATACCTCGCAACGAACCCCGACTGGCATGCCGGCGATGCGCCGTTCAAGGCCTTGTGGATCAGCGACATTTTGGTTCGCAACGAGATCATGCCGCGCGACGTGGTCGAAGTCGGCTGCGGATCGGGCGAAATCCTCGTCGAACTCGCTGGTCGGATGCCGGCAACGCGGTTCGAAGGCTACGACATTTCGTCCGATGCCATGCGCATCGCTGCGCCCAAGGCGACCGACCGGGTGAGCTTCAAGCAGGGCGACTATTTTGCCGCTGAAACCGCTCCGGCTGACCTGCTGATGGCGATCGACGTGTTCGAGCACGTTGACGATTACCTGGGTTTTATCCGGGCGATGAAACCGCGCGCCGAATACAAGCTGTTCCACATCCCGCTCGACCTGTCGGCCCAGGGCCTGATGTTGGGCCGGTCGCTGATGTACACGCGCAAAGCGGTCGGCCACCTGCACTACTTCTGCAAGGATACCGCGCTGGCAACGCTGCGCGACTGCGACCTGCAGATCCTCGACTGGAATTATATCCACGGCGCCGAATCGCTGCCCAATCGCAAGCTGCGTACGCGCCTGATGAGCCTTCCCCGCCGCCTCGCCCGGCTGGTCAATGAAGACCTTGCGGTGCGCCTGCTTGGCGGGGCTTCGATGATGGTGCTGACCCGGTAAGGCGGGTGCCGACACCAGGCCGGCACCCGTAAAGGCCTATTCGCCTTCGTAACCGAGCACGTCGCCGGGCTGGCAATCGAGCTCGCGGCAGATCGCTTCGAGGGTCGAGAAGCGGATCGCCCTGGCCTTGCCGGTCTTGAGGATCGACAGGTTGGCGAGTGTCAGGTCGATGCGTTCGGCCATTTCGGTCAGGGTCATGCGCCGGGCATGGAGCAGGTCGTCCAGTTTGACGGTGATCGGCATCAGACGGTCCCTTCCAGGTCATCGCGCATGGCTGCCCCTTCGCGGAACACACGGGCGAGGATGAACAGCACCAGCGCCAGGGCAAAGCCGGTAAACGAAGGGTCGCTGCTGATCTCGAACACGCCCGGTTCAATCCGGCTGCTGAGCCAGGTCGACATCAGCATCACCGGGATGCCGAGCAACTGGACGATCAGCGCCAGCCAGCCCATCCGGGTGAGGCGCGCGGCGTTGTCCGCGGTGAACGGGTCTCCCTGGCCAACGGTATCGATGATCTTGGCCAACCGCTCCACGAAATCGAACATCAGGCCGAGCGAGCAGAGCGTGATCAAGGTGACCAGCACCGCGGCGCCGGTGACATCCTTCAGGGCGTCAGGCTCCATCTGCACGATCAGGTGACCGCTCAGCCATTCGGGGCTGATAACCGCGATCGTGGTGGCAACGCCGAGGCCGATCATGCCGATGACGAGGCCGATCCGAACGAGGATGGTGGCGATCTTGGCGGCGACCAGCAGGCCGTCCCTGGGTTTGGCAACCATGGTAGTTCCTTTCTGCCCGGGGTCAGGCCAGCGTGATCATCATCGGTGCATCGGAAGTCCGAGGCACCATGACGATGGCCGAGATGGAAACGAAGGCGATGAGCGAGGCGGCAAGGGCCGCGGCGGCGTGATGCATAAGACGGGTCATTTCTCGATCTCCAATATGGTCGATATCGATAGTCAATAAATCGATTCGCTCTTATCGTCAATCGATATTATCGACTTTCAATATGAGACGCGTTGTTTAGCGGAAAGGCTGGGGAGGTTGCCGGCTCGGCGCTTTCGCTGTCACCGCGCGGCGCCCAACGGAATTTTAACCGTGACCTGCGAGTGCGGGTGCGGGGTCAGGTTCGGCTCCTTACCACTTGGGCAGGCTATTTGATGACGGCAGTAGTTGCTTCCAGCGAACGCAAATGGCGCCTCCCGACCGTGCTCGACCGCGTCGAACAGGTGGTCATCGCCGCGTTGTGGATCTGGCTGGCGCAGCGTGTGGCCGTTTCGGGCCGGCCGGACGCCTGGTTGATGCTCATATCAGAGACGATTATTGTGATCTTCATCCTGCTGCGGCGGTCGACTCAGTCGATTTCGCTGCGCTTGGGGGACTGGTTGCTGGCGATCACCGCGACGGCGGCCCCATTGCTGGTCCTTCCGGGAGCAGGCGCCATTCCGGGAATCCATCTCCTTGGCATAACCTTGGTGATGCTCGGCAATATGATCCATCTGGGGGCGAAGCTGTCGCTCCGGCGCAGTTTCGGGATCGCCCCTGCCAACCGCGGGATCAAGGTCAACTGGCTTTACCAGTTCGTGCGCCATCCGATGTATGCGGGATACCTGCTGGTACACCTGGGCATCCTTATCCTGATGCCCTTGCCGATCAATCTGGTCGTCTATGCGATTGGCTGGTGGGCGCAGATCCTCCGCCTCAAGGCCGAGGAGAACCTGCTGTCGCAGGACCCGGTTTATCGGGACTATTGCGCCACCGTGCGCTGGCGGCTGATTCCCGGCCTGTTCTGAACGCCGAGGAGACTCTCCCCGGATCGAGCGGGGCGTTGGGGCCAGGTCGACTTTAGCCTTTCATCCGCTTGACCGGTGGCTGCCTGCTACCTATATGGCCCCTAAGCCGAATGCTTCGAGCGAGGCGCACCTTACGCGGGGGTGTGCCACAGGAAGGAAGCCCGGCAATCCGTGAGATGTGATTGAGGCTGCAGTCGGCACCCCGAGAGGTGTGCCCGCCCTGCGGCCATTTCGCGTCTCGCGGGATCCCGTTCGAACGAGATCGATCCCAGGCGCGCCCGCGCGCCGAGAACAGCAAAGAGGCAATACCCTCCCATGGCGAACAAGTCGAACGCACCGGCCCTTGCCGGCAGCAAGAAAAAGCGCATCCGGAAGATCTTCGGCGACATCCACGAAGTGGTGCAGATGCCGAATCTGATCGAGGTCCAGCGCGAAAGCTACGAGCAGTTCCTGCGTTCGAATCGCGACATCGGCTATGTCTCCGGCCTCGAGAAGACCCTGCGTTCGGTGTTTCCGATCCGCGATTTTGCCGGCACCGCCGAGCTCGACTTCGTGCATTACGAACTCGAAGATCCCAAGTACGACACGACCGAGTGCCGCCAGCGCGGGATCACCTACGCCGCGCCGATGAAGGTGACGCTGCGCCTGATCGTGTTCGAAGTGGACCAGGAAACCGAAACCCGCTCCGTACTCGATATCAAGGAGCAGGACGTTTACATGGGCGACATGCCGCTCATGACGACGAACGGCACTTTCATCATCAACGGCACCGAGCGTGTGATCGTTTCGCAGATGCACCGTTCACCGGGCGTGCTGTTCGACCACGATCGCGGCAAGACCCACTCTTCGGGCAAGTTCCTGTTCGCCGCGCGGGTCATCCCGTATCGCGGTTCGTGGCTCGATTTCGAATTCGACGCCAAGGACATCGTCAACGTCCGCATCGACCGCAAGCGCAAGCTGCCGGTGACTGCGCTGCTTTATGCGCTCGGCCTCGATGACGAAGCGATGCTCGACTATTTCTACAACACGGTGAGCTGGAAGCGCGCCTCGGGCAAGGCTGGCGAAGGCTGGCAGATCCCGTTCGTTGCCGACCAGTGGCGCAACTTCAAGCCGGGCTTCCCGCTGGTTGATGCCAAGACCGGTGAAGAAGTGTTCCCGGCCAACCAGAAGGTCTCCCCGCGTGCCGCCACCAAGGCGCAGAAGGACGGCCTGACCACGCTGCTGATCCCGACCGAGGAAATCTTCGGCCACTATTCAGCCGTTGACCTGGTCGACGACAAGACTGGCCGCATCTACATCGAGGCGGGCGAAGAAGTGTCGCCGGAAAACCTCGAGAAGATCGACAAGGCCGGGATCGACCAGCTTGTGCTGCTCGACATCGACCACGTCACCACCGGCCCGTGGATCCGCAACACCATGCTGGCCGACAAGGCGGAGAACCGCGAGGAAGGCCTCGAGGCGATCTACAAGGTGATGCGCCCGGGCGAACCGCCGACCAAGGAAACCGCCGAAGCGCTGTTCGAAGGCCTGTTCTTCGATGGCGAGCGCTATGACCTGAGCGCGGTTGGCCGCGTGAAGCTCAACATGCGTCTGGAGCTCGATGCCGAAGACACCGTGACCACGCTGCGCAAGGAAGACATCCTCGCCGTGGTCAAGGAACTGGTCGACCTGAAGGACGGCAAGGGCGAAGTCGACGACATCGACAACCTCGGCAACCGCCGCGTGCGTTCGGTGGGCGAGCTGCTCGAAAACCAGTACCGCGTCGGCCTGCTGCGGATGGAACGCGCGGTGAAGGAGCGCATGAGCTCGGTCGACGTCAGCACCGTGATGCCCAACGACCTGATCAACGCCAAGCCCGCGGTCGCCGCGGTGCGCGAGTTCTTCGGTTCGAGCCAGCTGTCGCAGTTCATGGACCAGACCAACCCGCTGTCCGAAGTGACTCACAAGCGCCGCGTGTCGGCGCTCGGGCCGGGCGGCCTCACGCGTGAACGTGCCGGCTTCGAAGTGCGAGACGTTCACCCGACGCACTATGGCCGCATCTGCCCGATTGAAACGCCGGAAGGCCCGAACATCGGCCTGATCAACTCGCTCAGCACGTTTGCGCGGGTCAACAAGTACGGCTTCATCGAAACCCCGTACCGCACCGTGGTCGACGGCAAGGTCAAGAGCGAGGTCAGCTACCTCTCCGCGATGGAAGAGCAGAAGCACACCGTGGCGCAAGCCTCGGCCGACCTCAACAAGGACGGCAGCTTCGTCGAAGAGCTGGTCTCGGCCCGCCAGAACGGCGAGTTCGTGATGAGCCCGCGCGAGCTGGTCACGCTGATGGACGTCAGCCCCAAGCAGCTGGTTTCGGTTGCCGCGTCGCTGATCCCGTTCCTCGAAAACGATGACGCCAACCGCGCCCTGATGGGCTCCAACATGCAGCGCCAGGCGGTGCCGTTGCTGCGCGCCGAAGCGCCGTTTGTCGGCACCGGCATGGAAGAGACCGTGGCGCGCGATTCGGGCGCCGCGATCTCGGCCACCCGTTCGGGCGTGGTCGACCAGGTCGATGCCTCGCGCATCGTCGTGCGGGCTTCGGGCGAAGTCGATGCCGGCAACCCCGGCGTGGACATCTACAACCTGCAGAAGTTCCAGCGTTCGAACCAGAACACCTGCATCAACCAGCGTCCGCTGGTGAAGGTGGGCGACGTGGTCGAGCAGGGCGAAATCATCGCCGACGGTCCTTCGACCGATCTCGGCGAACTGGCGCTGGGCCGTAACAGCCTCGTCGCCTTCATGCCGTGGAATGGCTACAACTACGAAGATTCGATCCTGATCTCCGAACGCATCGTCAAGGACGACGTGTTCACCTCGATCCACATCGAAGAATTCGAAGTCATGGCGCGCGACACCAAGCTCGGGCCAGAAGACATCACCCGCGACATTCCCAACGTCGGCGAGGAAGCCCTGCGCAGCCTCGACGAGGCGGGCATCGTCTACATCGGCGCCGAAGTGCATCCGGGCGACATCCTGGTCGGCAAGATCACGCCGAAGGGCGAAAGCCCGATGACGCCGGAAGAAAAGCTCCTCCGCGCGATCTTCGGCGAGAAGGCCAGCGATGTGCGCGACACCTCGCTCAAGCTGCCGCCGGGCGTTTCGGGCACGATCGTCGAGGTCCGGGTGTTCAACCGCCACGGTATCGAGATCGACGACCGTACCCGTGCGATCCAGAACGAGGAAATCGAACGCCTCGCCAAGGACCGCGAGGACGAGCGCGGCATCCTCAACCGCGCGACCTATAACCGTCTGCGCGAAATGCTGGTCG
>JBDSDZ010000089.1:0-4096 GCA_039920345.1 Croceibacterium sp. | reverse complement strand
CTTCGGGCCTGCTCAGGTCCACGGATCCCCCTTTGGACGGAAAAGCGCTCTAACCCAGCTTGGCCTTGAGCACTTCGTTGACCACTTGCGGGTTGGCCTTGCCCTGCATCGCCTTCATCGTCTGGCCGACGAAGAACCCGAACAGCGCTTCCTTGCCGCCGCGGTACTGTTCCACCTTGTCGGCGTTGGCAGCAAGGATGCCATCCACCGCCGCTTCGATCGCGCCGCTGTCGCTTTCCTGCTTGAGACCGCGCTCATCGACGATTGTCGAAGGATCAGATCCAAACAAAGCATCATTTTCGTCGAGCATAATCTCAGAGACTTGTTTGGACATCGATTTGGAAATTGTGCCAGTTGCTACGAGCGATAGCAGTTCCACCGCCTGACGAACCGACACTGGACTATCGGCAATTGACCGCCCGGTCCGGTTCAACAAGCCAAACAGTTCGCTAGTTACCCAGTTCGCAGCTTCAGTGGCGAGGTCCGGCCGCTGCAAACCATCCAATAAGTTTTCAAACCAGCGCGCGGTGTCCACTTCGGCGGTCAGCACGGCGGCGTTGTAGCCGCTCAGTCCCAGTTCGCCGGTATAGCGCGCGCGCTTGGCGTCGGGCAGTTCGGGCAAACTGGCGCGACATTCGCCCAGGAACGCCTCGTCCAGCTCCAGCGGCAGAAGGTCGGGATCGGGGAAATAGCGGTAATCGTGCGCGTCTTCCTTGGAGCGCATCGAGCGGGTTTCATTGCGGTCGGGATCGTACAGCCGGGTTTCCTGCACCACCGTGCCGCCGTCCTCGATCAGGTCCACCTGGCGGCGGGCTTCCTGTTCGATCACCGCCATCACGAAGCGGACGGAATTGACGTTCTTGGTCTCGGTCCGGGTGCCGAGGTCGTCACCCGGCTTGCGCACCGAGACATTGACGTCGGCCCGCATCGAGCCTTCTTCCATGTTGCCATCGCACGATCCGACGTAGCGCAGGATGGACCGCAATTTGCGTACATAGGCCCCGGCTTCGGCGGGTGAGCGCATGTCGGGGCGGCTGACGATTTCCATCAGCGCTACGCCGCTGCGGTTCAGATCGACGTAAGACATCGTCGGGTGCTGATCATGCATCAGCTTGCCGGCATCCTGCTCGACATGGATGCGCTCGATCCCGATTACTTTTTCGCCTGGAATGCCGGCCTTTTCGTCGGCATCGATGGTCAGCGCGCCTTCGCCCACCAGCGGGTGGTAGAGCTGGCTGATCTGATAACCCTGCGGCAAATCGGCGTAGAAGTAGTTCTTGCGGTCGAACCGGCTCCACGCGTTGATCTGCGCGTCGATCGCCATGCCCGTGCGCACCGCCTGCCGGATGCATTCGCGGTTGGGCACCGGCAGCATCCCGGGCATTGCCGCGTCGACCAGGCTGACCTGCGAATTGGGCTCGGCGCCAAAGCGGGTGGAGGCGCCGGAAAACAACTTGGCGTTGCTGGTCACCTGAGCATGGACTTCAAGCCCGACGACCACTTCCCAGTCACCGGTTTCGCCGCGAACACGATATGTCGATTCAGTCATGACCCCGCCGATAAGGGCGCTTTGCCGTGGTGGAAAGTCATATCGCCAGCGCCCCGCGCTCCTCGCCGCGCACGCCCCAGCGTGCGGCATGCTGGCGCGACCACTGCCGGGCCGGTTCCTCCAGCCAGCGCCAGCTCAGCGCGGAAATTCCCAGTACCAGCGCGAGGAGCGCCAGCGTCAGCGCGGTATCGGCAACCGGGCCCAGTTCAACGCTCAGCAGCCCGAACGTCGAAGGCTTGGCGGCGAGCAAATCTGTCCGGCCCAACGCCGTAAACAGCCGCGGCAGGCCCCGGTTGAGCGCGATGATCACGATCAGGTGGGTCATGTAGAGCGAGTAGGACAGCGTGCCGAGCCACACCATCGGGCGCGAGTGCAAAACGAGGCTGCCGAACCCGCCATCGTGGGCGTAGGCCAGCACGGCGAGCGCAAACAGCCCGTCCGCCGCCACGATGGTCCGGTTCCCGAACGGCTGGAAATGGAGCAAGGCGGTTATCGCCAGGGCGACAGCGATTTCAGCCACACTCAACCGGCCCGACGGTGCCACTTTGCCCCGGTGCCGGTGGATCGCATAGCACAGCACGCCGAGGCCGAAGCCCAGCACGCCGCGCTGCATCAGGAAGCTGAACCCGGGCTCGTTCCATTGCACCATAAGGGCCGCGAGCGCCGCCCCGACCATTCCGGCCGCCAGCACCGCGCCCAGCCGCCCGCGCCCAAACAGCAGCGCCGCCAGCGCATAGAGCACGATCTCGACCGAGATCGACCAGCTTACCGGCGCAAAGAAATTACCAGTGTGCTGGGCAAAACCATCGAGCAGCAGCGCGCCGCGCAGCAAGTGCCACAGGTCATGCCGTTCGTGCAGCCAGGGCCGGAAGACAAGGAACTCTGCCGCTGTGAACACCGCCACCACCGCCAGGTGCAGCGGCACCACCCGCCCCAGCCTGAGCGCAAGGAACTTGCCGCGCGAAAAGCCCTGGGCCAGCCGGTCACCATAACTGGCGGCGATCACGAAGCCCGACAGGACGAAGAAGAAATCGACCAGCAACCAGGAATGCTGGAACACCGCCAGCCCGGCAATCAGCCCGAAATTGCCGGTGTGGAACAACAGCACCGACAGCGCCGCCAACCCGCGCAGCGAATCGAGCGCCACGAAGCGGCCGTGATCGGGCAAGCGGCCGATCTCGGCGGCGCTGGCTACCACCACTTCTCCGGCGTGGCACTGAACTGGGCGCGCTGTTCGATGGCGAGGCCGGCGTTGAGCACGCCCTGTTCGTCAAACGGCTTGCCGATAACCTGCAGGCCCAGCGGGAGGCCGACCGAGTTGAGTCCGCAAGGCACGCTCATCGCGGGCAGGCCGGCAAGACTGGCGGGGACCGAGAACACGTCGTTCAGGTACATCGCCAGCGGATCGTCCATCTTGTCACCCAGCGCGAAGGCAGCGTTGGGCGTGGTCGGCGCCAGGATCACGTCGCACTGCGCCCAGACCTTCTCGAAATCCTGCGCGATCAGCGTGCGGACCTTCTGCGCCTGCGTGTAATACGCATCGTAGAAGCCGGCCGAGAGCACGTAAGTGCCGATCAGGATGCGGCGCTTGACCTCGTCACCGAAACCGGCAGCGCGGGTCGCGGCGTACATGTCCTGCAGGCCCGCGCCCGAAGGCAGTTCGCGCAAGCCGTAACGCACCCCATCATAGCGGGCGAGGTTGCTGGAGGCTTCGGCCGGCGCGATGATGTAATAGGCCGGCAACGCGTACTTGGTGTGCGGCAGGCTGATATCGACCACTTCGGCCCCGGCATCCTTGAGCCAGGCGATGCCCTGCTCCCACGACTTGAGGATTTCCTCGTCGGTCCCGTCCATCCGGTATTCGCGCGGGATGCCCACGCGCTTGCCCTTGAGGCTGGGATCGAGCGAGCTGCTCCATGCGGGCACGGCCATATCGAGGCTGGTCGAATCCTTGGGATCGAACCCGGCCATCGCTTCCAGCATGATCGCGCAATCGGTGACGTCGCGCGCCATTGACCCCGCCTGGTCGAGGCTGCTGGCAAAGGCGACAACCCCCCAGCGCGAGCAGCGGCCATACGTCGGCTTGATGCCGGAAATGCCGGTCAGCGCGGCGGGCTGGCGGATCGATCCGCCGGTGTCGGTGCCGGTGGCTGCCGGCGCGATGCGGGCCGAGACCACCGCGCTCGATCCGCCCGACGAACCGCCGGGGGCGAGCGCCGCGTTTCCGCCCTGCTGGCGCCACGGGCTGATCACGTTGCCGAAGTACGAGGTCTCGTTGGACGAGCCCATCGCGAACTGGTCCATGTTGAGCTTGCCGAGCATCCCGGCGCCAGCGTCCCACAGCTTCTGCGACACGGTGCTTTCGTACTCGGGCGTGAAGCCTTCGAGGATGTGGCTGCCCGCGGTGGTCTGCACGCCCTTGGTGGCGAACAGGTCCTTCATCCCGATCGGGACACCGGCCATCGTGCCCAGCGGCTTGCCCGCTGCGCGGTCCGCATCGACCTTGTCGGCCGAAGCCAGCGCATGGTCGGGCGTGGTGACGATGAA
>JBDSDZ010000088.1:0-8660 GCA_039920345.1 Croceibacterium sp. | reverse complement strand
GTCGTGTGGGTGGTGTAGTGGTCGGGGGCGTAGGTGCCGGTCATGGTCATCTTGGTGCTGGCGCCGCCGAGGGTGCAGGTCATTTCGGAATCCATCGTGCCGCCGGCCATGCGGAAGTGGTCGTAGGTGCAGTCCTTGAGCGCGTGGGCGAAGAGCTTTTCCCTGGGGTTCTTGACGTCGGCTTCGGTGAGGCAGGATTCGGTGGTCTGGGGGCCGGGCGTGCGGGATCGTATTTGCGCGCGCACACTTGCGGGCAAAGCGTCCATCCCGGGCATGGTCATTTCCTCGATCGTATAAGTCGACTGCCACTTGCCGGGGCTGACGAAGCTGTCGCTGCCGCTGGCATCGGCGACTTGTTTGGCGACATCTTCCACGCTGGCGTTGGTCGCCTCCACGGTGGGCTGGGAATTGCACGCGGCCAGGGCGAAAAGCGGGGCGAACAGGGGGGCGCATAGCGCGATGAGCGGCAGGAAGGCGGGCTTGGTCATGGCGCAATCTCCTTAGTTACGGCGCGCGGCAAAGTACTGGTCGAGCGCGGCGAGGCGCGCGGCATTGGGGACCGGGATCGGTTTGCTCTCGGCCCCCAGTTGCATCACCGTGGGTTTGCCCGACGCGAAGGCGGGCCATTGCGGCCGTTCTACACCATTTGGCCCGGTTCCATTGGGGTTGCCAGTCTTGGCGAAGTTGACCCAGTAGCCTTGCAGCTCCTCGCTCAGCGCGCGGTCTTCGGCGCTCCAGCCGCCGCGCCGCGCGTCTTCGTTGCCGAACACCAACGCCACTTCGCTGCCGTGGGCCGAGCCATCGGGACTGGCGGCGGTGGGGCGGTGGAACCAGTAGGCATAGACGGGTGCGGTGCCGTTCTGGCTCTGCAATCGGGCCCAGGTGTAGCCGTTCCAGCCGAAGGTGCCGTCGCTGCCGAGCATCCCGGCGGCCTTCTGCGCCTCGGCATCGGAGCGGTGCGGATAGGCCCTCAGGATCGCCGGGGCGGCGCTGCCGTAGGTGGTGCGGACCATGTCCTCGAACGCCGCCGGGGTGGTCGGGCTGCGCGAGGGAAACTCGAACGAATTGGTGCCCAGCAGCACCGGTACGTCGCTGAACTCCCTCGCCTGCCACAGCGCCGACTGGTCGCCGGGTATTACATAAGCGTCCACCGTGGGGGCAAAGCGCGGCGCGCCGGTTGCCCGTTGGCCCGCGTCGATCACATCGGCCGGCAATTGCCGCGCCTGCGCCAGGTTATGCACGCCCAAACTGTCGAGCCAGGACTTGCCGTTGGTTTCGGCAAAGGCAAGCGCGGACAGCATGCTGCCGGGTTGGCCGGGCGCGGTCTGCGGCGGGGCGAAGCTCGATCCGCTCTCCGCAATCGCCTTGGCGAACAATCCCTTGGCAAGCGGTGAGGCAAGCAGGTTGCTGACTGCCATCGCGCCCGCCGAATGACCCATGATCGTGACATTGGCCGGATCGCCGCCGAAATTGCCGACGTTGTCGCGCACCCATTCGAGGCCTTTGACGATGTCGAGCAGGCCGAAGTTGCCCGAGCCGTGGCCGCTTTCGGCGCTGAGTTCGGGCGTGGCCAGGAAGCCGAACGGCCCGACGCGGTAATTGATGGCAACGAACACCACGCCCTGTTTGGCGAAGTTGGCGCCATCGTACAACGGCACGCTGCTCATTCCCGAATTGAACCCGCCGCCATAGATCCACGCGATCACCGGCAGCTTGTCGGTCGCCGCACCGGCCGGGGTCCAGACGTCGATGTAGAGGCAATCTTCGGATAGCGGCGCGGTCGAGCCCATCTGCCGGGCCAGTTGTTCGCCCTGCATGCAGGCGGGGCCGAATGCGGTGGTCTTGCGCGTGCCCACCCACGGGATCACCGGCTGCGGCGCGCGCCAGCGGTTGGCCCCGGCGGGCGGCGCGGCAAACGGGATGCCCTTGAATTCGGACAACGGGCCGACGGTTTCCCCTTCGACCATGCCGCCAGTGGTTTGCGCCTGCTTGATCTCGGCCATGGCCGGGGTCGCCGCCAGCACCAGCGCCAGACCCATGCCCAATGCCTCCATCGCGCGCATCGCTCTCTCCTGTTTTTGTTGGGCAGGTTGTGGCGCAAGCCGGGCGCGGAATCCAGCGGGTCATGCCGAGCATCGACGCGGCCGCGCACGACTGATAGCCACGCGGCAAACGAGGGAGCGCGAACTTGATCCGAAAATCGATGGCCCTGGCCGCCAGCCTGCTGCTCGCCAGTTGCGCGACGGTGCCGGGCACGCCCAGCGAGGACGCCGCCTTCAGCGCGCTCGGGCGGCGCTACATCGAGGCGCTGACCTCGCTCGACCCGGTCACCGCGACCGAATTGGGCGATCACCGGTATGACGACAAGCTGCCCGATGTCAGCGCCGCCGGGCGGGCACGCTCGCACGCCAGCACCGAAGCGCTGCTCGCCGCGCTCGGCCGAATCGACCGCACCAGCCTGAGCCGCGATAACCAGGTGGACGCCGCGCTGCTCGACAATTCGCTGCGCTATGACTTGTGGTCCGAGCAGGCGCTGCAGGAATGGGCGTGGAACCCGCAAGTCTACAATTCCGCGGCTTCGAACGCGCTTTACGGGCTGGTCTCGCGCGATTTCGCGCCGTGGCCAGTGCGGTTTGCGGCGTTGACGGCGCGGATGGAGGCGCTGCCCGGTTTCCTCGCCGAAGCGCGCCGCCAGCTTGATCCGGCGCGGGTGCCGAAAGTTCATGCCGAAACGGTCGCGCGGCAGAACGCCGGCATCACGGAGATCATCGACAGCATCGTGCTGCCCGAGGTCGAGCGCAGCGGGCTGCCGCGCGCGCGTTTCGATGCGGCGCTGGCCGCGCTGCGCCCGGCGCTGGCCGAGCATCAGACATGGCTCGACACGGTGCTGGTGCCGAATGCCCGGGGCGACTTTCGGCTCGGTGCCGAACGTTACGACCGCAAGATGGCGTTCCAGCTGATGAGCACGATGACCCGGCCCGAACTCAAGGCCAGCGCGCAGGCCGCGTTCGATGATGCGCGGCTGCAGATGGAAGCCTTGTCGCGGACCTTTCCTGAATGCGACCACGGCACCCAGCAGCAGGCCATCGAATGCGGGCTGGCGAAAAGCTATGAAAAGCGCGCGACCCGCTCGACGCTCGAACAGGTGGCGCGCGAAACGCTGGCGCAGGCGACCGATTTTGTGCGCGCCAAGGGCTTCGTGCAAATGCCCGGCGCGCCAGTGCGGGTGGTGCCGATGCCCAAGTTCGACCAGGGCAATTCGGTCGCCTACGACAACCCGCCCGGTCCGCTCGAGAAAGACCAGCCCAACTTCTACACCGTCTCGCCCATTCCCGACGAATGGAGCGACGAACAGGCGACCAGCTTCCTGACCGAATACAACCTCTACATGATCCACGACCTGTCGATCCACGAAGCGATGCCGGGGCATTACCTGCAGCTCGACCATGCCAACCAGAATGACGATCCGCTGCGCGGGGTGCTGCAATCGGGACCGTTCGTGGAAGGCTGGGCGGTTTACGGTGAGAACATGATGGCCGAGCAGGGCTATCTCGGCGGCGAAGCGACTACCGACGGCAAGCTGTTCAAGCTGACCATGCTCAAGATGCGCCTGCGCTCGATCACCAACACCCTGCTTGACATCGGCATCCAGACCGAAGGCATGACCCGCGATCAGGCGATGGCGCTGATGATGACCGGCGCTTTCCAGCAGGAGCGCGAGGCCGCCGGCAAATGGGTCCGCGCCAACCTGTCGTCGGTCCAGCTGCTGAGCTATTTCACTGGCTACGAAGAGCACATGGCGCTGCGCCGCGAGGCGATGCAGCGCTGGGGCAGCGGCTTCACCCTGCGGCGGTATAACGACGCGGTGCTGGCGCACGGCTCACCGCCGGTGAAATACGTCCGCGCGCTGATGTTCGATCTGCCGGTGGAATGATGCGCCAGGCGCTCGCCATCCTGCAGTTTGAAACACGCGGCGCGGGCCTGAGCGAGATCACCGCCGAGGTGGACGCGTGGATCCGGGACACCGGCTTGTCCGAAGGGCTGCTGACGCTGCTGTGCCAGCATACCAGCGCCAGCCTGCTGATCACCGAGAACGCCTCGGCCGCGGTCCACCGCGATGTGCTGCGCTGGCTTGGCCGCGCGGTGCCCGAGGGGCCGGACTACGAGCACGACGATGAAGGGCCGGACGACATGCCCGCGCACATCAAGGCCATGCTCACCGGCAACAGCCTGGCAATCCCGGTGTCGGGCGGGCGGATGCTGCTGGGCACCTGGCAAGGCGTGTTCCTGGCCGAACATCGCGCCCGCCCGCACCAGCGCAAGGTGGCGCTGCACCTGATGGGCGATTAGCCTCTCAGGGCGTTCTGGAAACTGGCGTAGCGCGCTTCGGCCAGTTCCAGTTCGGGACCCTTGAGATGTTCGCGGAATTGCCGCGCGAGCTGGTCGCCTTCGCGCCGAAGGGTCGCGAGCCGTGTCTCGTCATCCAGCACCGACGCTGCATTCGTGAGGGTTTCGAACATCGCGTTCGCCGCCAGCCGGTTGGTCGCCCCGGCGCTGCGCATCGCGCCGAAGCCTCGCGCCACGAAGTGGCCAAAATCGTCGGCGATCGGCACGATCAGGCGTTCATCGGTCCTGCGATCGAGATCGCTGCGCAGCCGCAAGTCGCGCTGCCCCAATTCAGCCGTGGCCGCGCCTAGCCAGTGCAGCGCGGTAATCGCCGTCATCGGATCGTTGATCCCCGGCGAGAGCGCGCGCAACCCGATCTCCACCAGCTCGTCGATCAGGAATTCGAGATCCTGATGCGGCGTGCGCGAACTGCCCAGGCTGTAGCTTTCGCGAATGTCATCGACCGGGGACACGCCATCAGTGCTAGCTAGGCCGGGGCACCAGTAGGCGATGGCGACGCCCGGATGAATGAAATCGCCGGTGCGCACAGCCAGCGCAATGCGGCCGCCATGCTTTTCCGCAATGCGTTGCAGGCGGGCGAAATCGATCAACTGGATGTAGCCGGTCTCGCTGGCCCGGACCGGTTCGCCGCTCGGTCGGGTGATCGCCCCCGCGCCGCTGTCCGGGTCCGGAAAGGTGCTGTCGATTGACTTGAGCAGCCGCACACCGATGCCCCGGAGCACGTTGTTGATCCGGATGGAATCGGGAATGTGGTTGAGGAAGTAGACCAGCACCATGATCGAAACCACCATCAGGGCAAAGGCAATGAGGAGCGACAGTTGCGGCACGAAGCCGGGCAACTGATCGCTGTCGGTCAGCACCAGCGCCGACCGCTCGCCCTCAGCGCGGACCGAACGCAACACGGTAATGGCGTAGACGAAGGTGCCGATGAAGGTGGCCAGCGAGAGCTGGTTACCCTTGTCTTCCATGAAGTTGGTCAGGAGGCGCGGTCCGTAATTGCCGCTGGCATAGGCTACCGCGGCAATGGTGATCGAAAACACCGTGGCGGCGGTTCCGATCATCGAGCCTGAAATGACCGTCAGCATGTTGCTTGCGCCTTGCGGCCGGGCGGGCTGGATCGCCTTGACGTCGCTCAGCCAGCCGGCCCAGCCGTTGCGGTCGAGCCAGATGGTCGCCAACGCAAGCAGAAGTGCGGCAAGCGAGAAGAGCGCCGGATAGAACCAGTAGCTGGCGTTGACCCGGTGCCAGATCGCGCGAAAGCGCGTGAGCATGAAGTGTCCCCCGTCAAAGCGTCAGTGCCGTCAACGCTCGGAGCGACAATGGGTGCCTTAAATTGCCGCGAGCGGGGAATCGACGACGCCCCGGCGCGCTGATAGAACGCGCGCCAGAGGGATAGCGCCGCGCCGGGAAAACCGGTGGGCCAGCAAGGGGGAATGCATGCACCAGGACACCAGAGGCTGGGATACCGGCTACGAATGGAAGATCATCGCGATCCTCAGCCTGACCTTCGGGCTGGTCGGGCTCGACCGCTTTATCCTGCCGGTGCTGTTCCCCGCGTTCATGGACGAGCTCGGCCTGACCTATGCCGATCTGGGCAACCTGGTGGGCATCCTGGCGGTGTTCTGGGGCATTTCCGCCTTTGCGATGGGCTTCCTGTCTGACCGGGTCGGCCGCCGCAAGGTGCTGATACCGGCGGTGATCGTGTTCTCCTTGATGTCGGCGTTTTCCGGCATGGTCGGCGGACTCGTCAGCCTGCTCCTGATCCGCGCGGTGATGGGCCTGGCCGAAGGGCCGGTCGCCTCGATCGGCGTGGCGGTGGCGGTCGAAGCTTCGCACCCCAAGCGGCGCGGCATGAACAACGGCATCTTCCAGTGCATGATTTCGCTGTTCGGCAATGCCATCGGCCCGATCATCGCCACCCAGATGCTGCTGGTGACCGACTGGCGCACCGTTTTCCTGCTGGTCGGCATCCCCGGCCTGATCATGGCCGCGGCGATGTTCTTCGTAGTGCGCGAGCCTTCCGCCCTGCCCGCCGGCAGCACGCCGGTGGCGCGCCCCAGCTTCGCCGACCTGTTCAGGCATCGCAACGTGCCGCTCGCCATGCTCACGCTGATGTGCGCGATGGGCGGGGTGTTCGTGCTCGCCGCAATGGCACCCAGCTACCTGACCGACTACCTCAAGCTTTCGCCGCAGGAGATGGGCTTCGTGTTCTCGGCAGTCGGCTTTGGCGGAGCGATCGGCCAGTTTGCGATGCCGACCGTGTCGGACTTTATCGGCCGCAAGCTGGCGACGCTGATTTCCTACATCCTCGCTGCGGTGTTCACGTATCTGTTCGCGCACGCCGGAGGGGGCAATCAGTCCGCGCTGTTCTGGCTGCTGTTCTTCGCCTCGCTGTTCAACTTCTCGGCCCTCGCGATCCTCGCCGGTCCGATCGCGGCCGAAGCCGCCCCGCTGGGCATGGTCGCCTCGGTGGCAGGCCTCGTGATCGGCGCGGGCGAAGTATTTGGCGGCGGCGTGGCGCCCGCGATCGCCGGCCAGATCGCTGCCTCAAACGGGATCGAGCACGTGTTCACCTTCACCATCGCCAGCCTGATCGTCGGCTTCGTGGTGGCGCTGTTCCTGAAGGAAACCGCGCCGCGTAAGACGGGGGCGGTGTAATGGGCATGTCTCGCCTCGCCTGCGGCCTGCTCGCCCTGATTTGCGGTTTCACAACACCCGGTGGGGCTGCGGCGCAGGCGAACGATCCAGCGCGGGCCGTGCTCGAACAGGCGGCCGAAGCGATGGGCGGGCGCGACAAGATCGAGGGCCTCGACAACCTCGTCCTGACCGGGTTCGGGCAGCGGCTCTATTTTCAGGGCGGGGGCAACCTGACCGGCGACGTCAACGCACCGCCAAAGTGGCAGGCGCTGACCGATGTCCAGCGCACCTTCGACCTGGCGGGCGAGCGCGCGGTCTATCAGGAACGCTGGGCCCAGGAATTTCCCTTCGCCGGTTTCTTCGGCCTGAACTTTAACCGCAGTGCCGTGCTGCAGACCGGCGACGCGATGCTCGATTTTCCGCTGACTGCGCTGCTCGAAGCGCTCGACGCCGGGTCGCGGCTGGGCGCGGTCTCGACTGAGGACGGAACGATCGTTGTCCAGTTCACGCCAGAGGGCGCAGTCAGCCCGGCATGGATCGGCATCGATCCAACGACTCACTTGCCCCGGTTCACGCGCTGGATCAGCGGGCACGCCAATCTCGGCGACCTGACCACCACCGCGTGGTTCACCGGCTACACATCGGTTGACGGCGTCCAGCTCCCGCTCGGCCTGATGCAGCAGATCGACTGGCGCCACCAGACCAGCCTGATGTTCCAGGTCGATTCGTATCGGGTCAACCTGGCGGCGGCGCAGCTTCCGGCCTTCCCTGCGCCAGCCGCCCCGGGGCCCTCCGCCCCGCCCACCGTGCAGGTCAGCAAGGTCGCCGATGGCGTGTGGGACGTGCGCGTCGGCACTGCCGGCGGCGCCGTCATCGAATTCGCCAACCGGCTGGTGATGTTCGAAGCCTATGGCGGCGAGGCGCAGACGCTGGCCCGGATCGATGCGGCAAACGCGCTCGTCCCCGGCAAGCAGGTCGGCGCGGTGATCGTATCGCACCACCATTTTGACCACACCGGCGGGCTCAGGGCGGCGCTGTCGCGCGGGCTCGAAGTAATCTCGCAGCGCGGCAACGAAGGGGTGATCCGCGAAATCGCCGCGCGGCAGGCGCTGTACTATCCCGACGCGCTGAGCGCTCATCCGCACGCGCTCCGGTTCACTCCGGTTGACGATAGGCTGGTGCTCGAAGACGCCGTGCACCGCCTCGAAATATATCGCGTGGTCGAACACGCGCACATGCCCGACGGGGTGTTCGCCTACCTGCCCAGGGAACGCGTCATGCTCGAGGGCGATTTCGGCGACGAGGGGTGGCAGCTCCACTTCTGGGGCAGCGCGCTCGCCGCCAACATCGCGCATTACCGGCTCGATCCGCTAACCGACATTTCGGTCCACGGTTCAGGGCCGCTGTCGATCGAACAGACGCTGGCCAACGACCAGCGCCAGATCGAAGCGGCGGTCGAATACTGCCGCACCACCGAGCAGGGCGGCCGGTTCGTGATGGGGTGCCCGGTGCAATACGACACGCGGGGGCCGGTTCCGCTGACGCCGCGGTGATGACAGCAGCGAACAGGGGTTCACCATCGCCAACCTGATCGCGGGGTTTGGGGTGACGCTGTT
>JBDSDZ010000087.1:0-37576 GCA_039920345.1 Croceibacterium sp. | reverse complement strand
CGAGTACGCGCAGCGAACGCTCGACTTCAATCGTGAAGTCGACGTGGCCGGGGGTGTCGATGATGTTGATCCGGTGCTTCGGGCCTTCGCCGTCATCCGCCGACCAGAAGGTGGTCGTGGCGGCCGAAGTGATGGTGATCCCGCGCTCCTGCTCCTGCTCCATCCAGTCCATCGTGGCAGCGCCGTCATGGACTTCGCCGATCTTGTAGGACTTGCCCGTGTAATACAGGATCCGCTCGGTCGTCGTGGTCTTGCCGGCGTCGATGTGCGCCATGATGCCGATGTTGCGATAGCGTTCCAGCGGGTATTCGCGGGCCATGGAAATATTCCTCGGTAATGTCGTGGGGGCGCCCCGGAAGGCAGCCCCCATATGGTACTTAATGCAACCGGTTAAAGACGCGCGAGGCCAGCCCGCAGCACCTTTGTTACCAGCGGTAGTGGCTGAACGCGCGGTTGGCGTCGGCCATACGGTGGGCGTCTTCGCGCTTCTTGACCGCGTTGCCGCGGTTGTTGGCGGCATCCATCAGCTCGCCCGAAAGGCGGGCCGCCATGGTGGTTTCCGCCCGGCCGCGCGCGGCCGAGATGAGCCAGCGAATGGCCAGCGCCTGGGCGCGTTCCGGACGGACTTCGACCGGCACCTGGTAAGTGGCACCACCGACCCGGCGCGAACGCACTTCGACCGCCGGAGCGACATTGGTCAACGCATCGTGGAACAGCGCGATCGGATCCGACTTGGCGCGGCCTTCAACGGTTTCCAGCGCGCCATAGACGATACGCTCGGCCGTGGACTTCTTACCATCGAGCATGAGGTTGTTCATGAACTTCGACAGGATCTGATCACCATACTTGGGATCAGGGAGGATTTCCCGCTTCTCGGGACGACGACGACGTGACATCTTCAACTACTCCTTCGGAGTGGAACTCGGTACCGGCCCTCTCCCCCTCCCAGCCACCCGATACGCTACCCGGTATGATATCGGGTGGCTGGGAGGGGGAGCGGGCTGGTGCCGCACTCAAATTACTTGGGCCGCTTGGCGCCGTACTTGGAACGGCTCTGCCTGCGGTCCTTGACACCCTGGGTGTCGAGCACGCCGCGCAGCACGTGATAACGCACGCCCGGAAGGTCGCGCACACGGCCGCCGCGGATCAGGACCACGGAGTGCTCCTGCAGGTTGTGTCCTTCGCCCGGGATATAGGCGATGACTTCGCGCTGGTTGGTCAGGCGGACCTTGGCCACCTTGCGAAGCGCCGAGTTCGGCTTCTTCGGAGTGGTGGTGTAAACGCGGGTGCACACGCCGCGCTTCTGCGGGTTCTGCTCCATCGCGGGGACCTTGCTCTTGGCCCGCTTCAGCTCGCGGCCCTTGCGGACCAGCTGGTTGATCGTCGGCATAGATTCTCTTCACCTTGTTGTCCGGCCGGGCGAAAGTGCCCGTCCGCCGCACCCTTCCGGGCGCAAAACCGGTTCCCACTTTTGCTGAACGGTGCGCGGCGTGGGCCGCGTCAATTCAGCAGGCGGAACCCGGCTGGTGCCTGCGATACAAGGTGGAGGAGAAAGGTCGCGCACGCCGCGGCCCGGAATTCCGGGGCGATCGCGCGAACCTGAAACGCTCCACCAGGTGCAAGCACCGGGTTACTTTGACGGCTGCCCTTTGGCGTAAACGCCCGGAGGACATGACCGGCAATGTTCAGCTCTATTTATCCGATGCGGGGCGGACCCTGCTCCGGATGGGCGGGCCCTTAAGGGGATTCGCCCGAGGGGTCAAGCAGGAGGGTCAAGCATGAGGGACGAGGCGCCCACGCCGATTGCAGGCTGGAACTTGCGTTGCGCCAGTGGACCAACAATGACACGTCATGCACCAGCTGGCAAAACAGGGAGCGGACATATGAGCTTGAAGGTCGCGTTGCTAGGAGCAGCGCTGGTCGCTGCCACCACTACGGCATCGGCGCAGGATCGGCCAACCGGGGGTAGCGGACCCTGGCCTGCGATCAGCGAGGTTGATCCAACTCTCCCGGGGCATGTCATCTTCAGGCCGGCGACCTTGCCACGCGCAACGGGCCAGAAACTTGGCGTGCTGGTCTGGGGCAACGGAGCTTGCAGCGATAATCCCGCGCCGCATGCGGCCTACCTGCTCGAGATTGCCAGCCATGGCTATCTCGTCGTGGCGTCGGGCTATGAGCCGGCAGAAGCAAAACGACGGGCCGAAGCGCGGCCCGCAGCGGTCCAGGGACAGCCGTCACAACCCCCCACCACTGCCCAGGATATGACTGCCGCGATCGACTGGGCACTGGCGCAGGACGGAGCCGAAGGCAGCAAATATCGCGGGACGATCGATCATTCGGCCATTGCGGCGGCAGGTCACAGCTGCGGCGGCATTCAGGCGCTGGAGGTCGGGGCCGACCTGCGGGTGCAGACAGTCATCGGCGACAATACCGGCATCCTGCCCGATGAAGCAGCCAAGATACCGGGCATGACGCTCGACAAGTCCGCCCTGCTGAAACTGCATCAACCAGTGCTGTATCTGCAGGGCGGCGAAACCGACATCGCCTACGCCAACGGGATGGACGATTTCGAGCGGATCACCCACATCCCGGTGGCCATCGTCAACTTGCCGGTCGGTCACGGCGGCACATTCAACCAGCCGTTCGGCGGCGCCGCTGCCAGCATCACGGTTGACTGGCTCGCCTGGCGGCTACGCGGAGACGAAGCAGCGGGCCGAACCTTCAGCGGCGACAATTGCCGCCTGTGCCTCGTCTCGGCGTGGTCATACCAGCACAAGGGGTACTGAAAGGTGGCGCGCTAGCGGCGGCACTCGAAACTGGCCGCGAGGCTTTGGTTGCCACCTGTGTAACGCGCCACCTGCGGATAGGGACACAGCGGGCGGGTCACGCCAGGCATCGTCGCGCCGCTGGCCAAGATCCGGTCGGGCGCCTGGCCGCGTTCGACCCACGCTGAAATCGCATCGAGCATCTCGAACTTGTCGGTCGCTTCACCCCCGCCGCAGTGGAGCATGCCCGGCACGGTGAACAATCGCACGGCATCAGCTGCGCCCGGCCCGCTCGACTGGAGCATCGTCTCGTACCACCGTGCGATGTGCGGCGTTGACATGCCTTGATCCGACAGGCCGTTGTAGACGATCATTTTGCCATGCAGCGCAAATGTCGAGAGCAGCGGGCTGTCACCGTCGCCGATCCCGCCCTGGTAGCGAATGCGTTCAAGCATTTCGTCCACCGTGTAGGGCGAAAGAGGATCCCACGTCGGATCGGGCGGCGTAAGCTGCAGGAAACGGAACTGCCCGAGCCCGAGTGATGAATCGGCCGAATTCGGCTGCCCTGTCTCGGACGTGCCAAGTCGCATTCCGCGCCAGGCCGAGGAAGCGATTCCGGTATCATAATTGAACGGACCGTAGACATGCATGCCGGTATTCGTAAGCGGACCCTGCATCAGGTCGTCCAGCACACTTACTTGCGCTGCGCTAAGGCAACTGGCGGTCTGGCCGGAGGCGCAGGTGAGTGTGCGCGGATGAAATCTGCAGGCCTGCCAGTCGTTGATCATGCCATCGGCAACGCCATCCAGCGCGTCGCACTGATTCAGGACCGCCGTCTTCACCAGTTGCAGATCAGCGCTTGAGAACGCTCGCGCATAGATCGGCCGACCGGCGTCGTCTTTCGGCGCAATGCGGGCGACAGTCTGCATGTTCCAGACCTCGCCAAGCGCCAGCCGCGAGAAGCTCATCGCCGGGTCGCCAGCGACGATCCCGTCAAATTCAAGCGGCAGGCTCTGCGATGCGACCAGCGCCTGCCGACCACCGTTGGAACACCCGAGAAAATAGGAATAGGCTGGCGCCGCGTTGTAATAGACGCGCAGCAACCGCTTCGCTTCCGCCGTGACCTTGTCGAGCGCATTATAGGCGTAATCAAGCCGAGCCTGCTGGTCGAGGCCGAAGCTGGCATCGATCAGCGACCCTTCGTGACCGCTGTCTGTCGAGACCACGGCAAAACCACGGGCCAGCGCCGGTATCCCGGCGGAATTGGCAATATTGCCAATCGCTGGTGAGGCCTGGCCATCAAGTCCGCCGCCGCCCTGAAACAAGAAGCGGCCGTTCCAGTCGCTCGGCAGGCGCAGTTCAAAGCCAATGCCAAACGCGCGCCCACCCACACCGACCCGGCGATTGATAAGGCCCCGCACCATGCAGTGTTCGGGAAGTGTCGCTGGAGTTGCCGCTGGGGGCCCAGGTGCCGGACCGATGGGTACCAGGACGGTCTGCGTTATCTCGAAGCCGGGTCGAATGGCATTGGCCAACGCGGCGCACCTGCCGGCAGAATCTTCCCCCGCGCCATGTGCAGCGGGTCCGGCAAACAACGTGGCCAGGGTTGCGACGGAGACGCTGCTGGCAAATATCACCATGGTTCGCGAAGAAAATTTCGGCGGCCAGCCCATCGCGCGTCTCCCCTGAAGTGTGCGGATCATTCGATCTCGCGAAACTTCCTACAGCAATCCGGCGGTATGAGAAATTGCCGGACCGGCAAGCGCACCATGGACAGAAAAGGGCCGCACCTTGCGATGCGGCCCTTTCATTCTGGCTAGAACCGCACGCCAAGCCCGGCGACAACCTGGTTGGTGGTCGCATCGCCATAGGTGCCGCTGTTGACGTCCTTGTAGCGCGAACGGCGGTATTCGAGGCGAGCTTCGAGCGGGCCGGGCAATTGCACCTGCACGCCGCCGCCGAAGCGCAGGCCGCCAGTGTTGTCCTTCAGTTCGGCGAGCGAGCCGGACGAGGTGAACGCCTTGGTGCTGAGCGAGGTGTAGCCGACTTTGCCGTAGGCGGCGATGCCGGGCGTCAGCGCGAAGCCGGCGCGAGCGCCGACGTAGTACTGACCGTTGGCATCGAGACCATCGCGCGCGCCGGTGAAAGTGGACGGGAACTGGGTCGATCCGGTGCTGGTCGATACTTCGCCTTCGATGCCGACGAACGCACTGCCGAGGCTGAGGTCATACCCGGCATTGACGCCGTAAACCGCCGAATCCGCGCTGGCACTGGCGGTGCCATCGGCCGAGTCCAGGTTAAGCCCTTCGTAGCCGCCGATCGCGCCAACATAGAGGCCGCCGGGGGCGACGTTTTGCTGCGCCAAGGCAGGCGTAGCCGCGAGGCAGGTTGCGACAGCAGCAAGTGCTAGAATTTTTCTCATGACGATTCCTTTTGCGTGCGGATTGAATGCACGGCGGCGGAATCGGCCCCGCTTGCTTGCCCGCAGATGAACTGCGCGACGATGCGATGTTGCGATGCGGCAGGTCGAGTCTACCGCCCGATGCGACGCTCAGCGGCGCGTCTGGGACTCGCGCAGTTCGCCTTCGGTGACCCACGAATCGTGATTCGTATCGACGGCATCGAACCGCCGCCCTTCATACGCCAGGACCTCGGCCAGCGAGGCGCCGGCATCATGGTCGGTGTTGGCCGAGGCGATCACCGTGGTGCCAAGCGGCGTGATCAGTTGCGCCAGGACCTGGCTGCCCGCACCGCCGGAGATTTCGGGCGGGATGTCTTCGGGCACGATACCGGTCCCGGCAGCGGTCGCCCCACTGCCGAGCACGAGCGAGCCAAGGCTGCGCTGCCATGTGGCGAATTCCTCGTAACTCAGCGAGCGGTCGCGATTGGTATCGATCGAGCCGAACCGATCGGTAATGGCCACTTCCTTGCGTCCGGCAATAACCGCGCGCAGCTCGTCCAGCGTGACCATGCCGTCGCGATTGGTGTCGGCGGTGCCGAACATCTTTTCGACCGCGTTATCGAACCGGCTGCGCTTGACGGATTCGCCGATTTCCGGGCGCGCTTCGCCGGGCTTGAGGTGGTCGAAACCTTCGACATTGTCGGTTTCAGTGCTCGCTTGCGCGAAGGCGGGGAGCGGGGCGAGGAGAATGAGTGAGGCCCCCAGGCCGGCCAGAACGATGCGCATCGAAATCCCCCTCGCGAATGTCATGTAAACAGGCCTGCCCGCTCTGCCACGGGCCGTTAACAAGCTGTGAACCGGGCGCCTAGCGGCCCGCAATGCCGAGCAATTCGATCTTGAACAGCAAGGTCGCGTCGCCCGGAATCGGGCCGCGCCCGGCCGGGCCGTAGCCCAGCGCAGCAGGCACCGCGATCTCGATGATATCGCCCACTCCCATCTGCGGCACGGCAAGCTGCCAGGCGCGGATCAATCCGCTGAGCGGGAAGGTGGCGGGCTGGCCGCGGGTGTAGGAGCTGTCGAACTCCTGCCCGTCAATAAACCGGCCGGCGTAATGCAGCGTAACCGTGTCCTGCACGGTGGGATGCGCGCCGCTGCCATCGCCCCGGGTGCGTTTCCACAGCACGCCGCCGGGCAGGTAGTACCACCCGTCGCTTGCCTGGCGGCTGGCCAGCGCCAGCATCTGGGTGTTGTGCCACGCGATGTCCTGCGAATGATCAACCGCCGGGGCATCCTGCGCAGAGGCGGCAATCGGGGCCGCGGCGATGATCAGCGCGGCAAGCACGGCGGGGATAGTGGGCTTCAACGGACAATCCTTCGGTTGGGAGCAGGCGTGTGGCGGGGGTCAGTCGCCGATATCGGTTCGCAGGGTCAGTTCGTATTCGCCTTCGGTCTGCAGGAAGCCGCTCGCCCTGATCCGCAGGGCTTCGAGCCAGGTCGGGGTGAGCGTGGAGGCGTCGAGCAGGATGCGCGCGTCGGTATCGCCGCCGCTGTCATCATCGTTGAGGACCGAAGAGAACCCGAGCGGCGTTTCGAAACCCACGTCGAGCACCGGGTCGAGCGCGCCCTCGTCCGATCCGCCGACGTGGTTGAGTTCGACCACGACTGCACCCGGCGCTGCAGCAATGGCGCTGCGGGCGCGCGGGCTGAGGCGATAGAAACGCACTGGCACGTCGGCGTCGATGGTGTCGCTGGCCGGGCGGCCAACATCGATGTCGAGCAGTTCGGCGGGTTTGGCCGGCACTGCCTGGCCGGCGACGAACACATAGTCGCCCCCTGTTTCGGTAACGGCGTAGCCGCGCGCGACATAGTCGCCGGTTGTCGGGACCAGGAAGCGCACCCGCGCATCGAGCCCGCCGCCGCTGTCGTCATCGCTCGCCAGCGCGTCGCCCGCCGCGCTATTTCCGGCAAAGACCTCTACCGCCGGGTCGAGCTCAGAGCCCGGCGCGCGGTTCATCGTAAATTGCCACAACTGCCCGCGCTCGGCGTGGAAGCGGAACAGTTGATCCTCGCCGCCGGCCAGGCTGCCGCTCAACTTTTGCCCGAGCGCAATCTCCAGCGGTGGCTTGGGCCGATAGTCCGAGGGCCGCACGATCAGTTCGAACTTCATCGTGCCCTGCGGCCCATCGACGGCCGCGTTGGACACTTCGATCCGGAGCCGCTTCGTTTCTTCCGAATAGAGCTGCACATGCGCCCCGAGCCCGTCAGAATCGTCATTCTCGGCCAGCAGCGCATCCGACCGGGCATCATAGACCCGCAGGTACGGATCGGCACCGTCTACCGGTGCCGCCGTCAGGTCGACGGCCTGCCCCGCGCGCAGGGTCAGCGCGAACTGGGTGGTCTTGTCCGTCTCGGCCAAATCGCCGCTGAAAATCTTGCCCGCCGAAGGTTCGGTGTCGAGGTTGCGGTCCTGTGCTTGCGCAGCGCCCGCGAGCATGACGCTGGCGAACAGCGCCGCACCTGAAGCGCGCGCAAAACGCGGCGTGAACTGGCCCGACATCAATGCATTCCCCCGAATCTGCAACGCAGGCCTTCTCTTACGACGCGCGGCAAGCGGTTGGCAAAGGCAAGTCACGGCCGATCACCCGCGAATCCAGTTCTGGGGCGTGCGCTCGACCGTGATCGGGCCGGGCCACGGGCGGCACAGCGCCGCGGCCTGCTCGGGCGTTCCGTTGAGCCAGCCGTCCCAGTCTGCCGGGGCGAGGATCGCCGGCATCCGGTGGTGCACGTCGGCAACGGCAACGCAGGCTTCGTCGATCACCATCGCATAGCAATCGCCCCATTCGGCCGTCGGGCGCCACAGCCCGGCGACTGCGAACAGGCCTTCGGGCGCGGCGGCGGGATCGGGCAGGCTCATCCAAGTGCGGGTCTTGCCGCCTTTGGGCCCTTCGGCCTCGGCATAGGCGCTGACCGGCACCAGGCAGCGGCGCGCCATCATGCTGGGCCGCCAGAACGGCCCGGCCAGCTTGTCGGTGCGCGCGTTATTGACCGGCTTGGGCTTGAGCGGCTGGCCCTTCGCGCCCTTGAGCACGAGCGGGAAGCCCCAGCTCATCTGCCGCAGCCGTCCTTCGGCCATGACCAGCCCGGGTTGGCCGGGAAACACCAGTTCGCCCCGATTGCCGCCGACTACACCCATGTCGGCAGAAAACAGCCGCGCGACTTCGGCCTGGGTCCTGGTCATTTGATAGAGATTGCACATCGGCGGCAAACCTGCGGCTTCGCCAACCCCGCGTCAATCCGCGGGGCGCGGCCGTTAAACCAGCTTGCTCGCGTAGATCAGGCGGCCTTCGCCAAGCTGCTCCATCAGCGCGGCAATTTCGCCCGGTTCAACGGCAAAGCAGCCCTGGCTGCGGCCAATGCGCCCTTGCGAGGCGATAAGGGCCGGGTCGACGTATTGGGCACCGTGCAGCACGATCGCGCGTTCAAGCGCCCGGTTATTGGTCGGATCGAGGCCCATCAGGCGCTGCGACAGGCCGTGCTTGCCGTAATAGGCGGTGGCCGTCACGAAGGCCCCGCGCGAACTGGCGTTCGAACCTGGATCATTGGAAAAACGGCGCAACATGCCGGTGGCCGAAGGATCCGAGCCGCTGCCGTGAGCGACCAGCAAGCTGCGCTCGATCCGCCCACCTTCAACATCGACCAGGTGCATACGCGGCAGGCGCGATGTGAGGTCGAAATCGACCAGCGCCAGCCGGTCGCGCCGAGCGACTTGCCGTGAATGCGAATCAAGCGCCGCCAGCGCCTCGTCCAGCAGGGGCGGCCGTTCGTCCTGCCGCACATGGGCCCGGGCCTGAGCCAGGGCAGCGGGAGGAACGGGCGGCATTGGCCTGGCCGCAGCGAGGACGCTGATGGCCGATGCTCCTGCGGTCGCGGCAAGGGCGGCGCCAACAAAGTGGCGCCGTGTCAGTTGCATGTGCGATCCCGAATCCAGTACCTGTTCACGGTACTTTTCAAGCACTTGTATGCCTCAAATCGGGTTAACAGCAGGTGAAGCCGGAATGAAAAAACCGATCAGGCGGTCAGGAATTCGATCAGCGCCTTGACCTTTTTCTGCCGCCATTGCGGCCGCGGCGCGACCAGCCAGTAGGCTCGGCGGCCTTCCTGCGGCCCTTCGAGCACCTTGAGACGCCCCGATTCAATCGCTTCTTCGCACAGCAGCAGCGGCAGCGTGGCCTTGCCCAATCCGGCAAGCGCGCTCGCCAGCGCCTGTCCGGCATTGCCCGCCTGCAACGCGGGTTCGAACCCTTCGGGCAGCATCGCCCCGCTCCAGCCGATCCATTCGTCCGGCGCATCGTCGGTCGCCACGACTACGTTTTGCGCCGGAGCCAGTTGCACGCCCTCGAGGTCGTCCGGGCCTTCGACCAGCCGTATCGCCACATCGAGGTTGGCCTCGGTGAAATCGACTTCGTCACCGCCGATCAGCAGGTAGCGCACTTCGGGATGGGCGCGGCGGAAGCCCGCCAGCCGGGTGGCAAGCCACTGGGCATAGAATTCGCGCGGGGCGGCGATGGTGTAGTGGTGGCTCGACTGGCCCGCCTGCATCGCCTGCACGCTTTCCTCGAACCGCAGGAAACCTTCGCGCAAGGAATCGAGCCCGGCTTCGGCCTCGTCGGTCAGTTCCAGTCCTTTTGACGTGCGGCGGAACAGGACCACGCCGAGCACATCCTCGAGCGCGCGAATCTGCTGGCCAACCGCCGCCGGGGTTACCGCCAGTTCATCCGCCGCGCGCGTGAAGCTGAGGTGCCGCGCGGCGGCATCGAACACGCGCAGGGCGTTGAGGGGCAGGTGTGTACGCTTCATGGCTGGCGGCATTTAGGGCCTGACGGTGCCGTCGGCAATGCGGGAGCCATATCGGCGTTGCGGTGTTTCTGACTCGCAACAGGGGGTTCGGCACAATTGACCTTGCAACAAGGGCTCAGCTTCGCGGTCTTGGCCGGGACGATGCTGCTGTTCGTCTGGGGGCGCTGGCGCTACGACCTGGTCGCGGTGACCGGCCTGCTGGCGGGTATCGTGGTGGGAGTCATTCCGGCCGAACGCGCGTTCAGCGGCTTTTCCAACGACATCGTGATCATCGTCGGCAGCGCACTGGTGGTCAGCGCAGCCGTCGCCCGATCGGGCGTCATCGAGCGCGCGGTGAACACGATCTCGCCGCGCCTGACTTCGTTCCGTGCGCAATTGTTCGTCCTGATCGCGGCCGTCGCGGTGATGAGCGCGTTTGTGAAGAACATCGGCGCACTGGCCATCATGATGCCGATCGCCTTCCAGATGGCCAAGAAATCCGGCTCATCTATCTCGTGCTACCTGATGCCGATGGCGTTCGCTTCGCTGCTGGGCGGACTGATGACGCTGGTCGGGACCTCGCCCAACATCATCGTGTCCGCCCTGCGCGAGGACATGACCGGGCATCCGTTTGCGATGTTCGATTACCTGCCCGTCGGCCTGGCACTGATGGTCGCTGGCGTGGCCTTCCTGAGCGTTGGCTACCGCCTGCTGCCAACCGGACAGACACCCGCGTTGGCAATAGGCGAAGCGCTCAATGCGCAGGCCTACACAACCGAGGCCCGGGTGGTCGGCGGATCGGCGGCGGAGGGCCGCTCGGTCGCCCAGCTCGACGCCGAGACCGACGACGAGGTGACGATTTCCTCGGTCCTGCGCCACGGACAGCCCAACCCTGCCGGCGACGAAGTGTTGCGCGAAGGCGATATCGTGCTGCTGGAGGGCGCGCCCGACGCGCTTGAACGCACCATCGCCAAGCAGTCGCTTGAGCTCGAAGGGAAGGACCGCACCTTCGCCGACGACACCAAGGGCGCGGAAATCGGCGTTATCGAGGCGGTCGTCGGCCACGGCTCGACCCTGATCGGACAGGCAGCGGGACGGCTCGGGCTGCACCGGCACTATGGCCTCAACTTGCTGGCAGTGAGCCGCTGCGGCGTGCGTTTCAGCGAGCGGCTGCGCAACATCAACTTGCGCGCGGGCGACATGATCGTGCTGCAGGGCGTGCTGTCCCAGCTGCCCGGGCAGTTGCAGGAACTCGGCTGCCTGCCGCTGGCGGAACGCCAAGTGCGGCTCGGCAACCTCACTCGTTCGATCCTGCCGCTGCTGATTTTGGGCGTGGCCATGACGCTGACGGCGTTCGGGCTGGTGTCCGTGCAGATTGCCTTCTTCGGCGCGGCGGCGGCCTGTGTGATGATCGGCGCGCTGCCCTTGCGCGAAGCCTATACCGCGGTGGACTGGCCGATCCTGATCATGCTCGCGGCGCTGATCCCGGTCAGCGAGGCAATCCAGCACACCGGCGGGACTGACCTTATTGCGGACGGGTTGTCGCGCCTGGCCAGCGGGCTACCCCCGCTCGGCGCGATCGGCCTGATCCTGGTCGCCGCCATGGCGCTGACCCCGTTCCTCAACAACGCGGCCACGGTGTTGGTAATGGCTCCGATCGCGGCGCATTTCGCGACCCAGCTCGGCTATCGCCCCGATGGCTTCCTGATGGCCGTGGCGGTGGGCGCGGCGTGCGATTTCCTGACCCCCATCGGCCACCAGTGTAACACCTTGGTGATGGGACCCGGCGGCTATCGCTTCGGTGATTACTGGCGGCTTGGATTGCCGCTTTCGATCCTGGTGGTCGCCCTTGGCGTGCCGCTGATCGCGTGGGTCTGGCCGGTGTGACCTGATGCCAAGTCAGCGCCGGGAACAGCATCGCCGTCCGTAAATTGTCAGAAGTGAAAGGCGCCAATTATAGCGTGGTTGCGCTGACTAACGGGGTAATTTCCAATGAGTTCACGATTTCCCGACTTGAGTTGCATCGAATGCGGCAGCAACCGACTTAAATTTCCGAAAGCTTCTGACGACCCGGTCCAATGCGACGACTGTGGCGAGTCGCTCGACTCTCCCAACGAGCTGGAACGACGGATCGTGCGCGGAAAGTCACCCGGCGAAAATCGCAATGCGCGGCAGGCGCGCCACGCCACCGAAGTTGCCAACAGCCACGAAAAACTTCGGGCGAGCGTGGCCGAGACTGACCGTTTGATTGTCGAGTCCAATAATATGATCCAGCGCCATCGCAGGGAAAGCGACGACGGCGGCGAATAACGCCGCGTGGCTACTGACCGCCGCTCCATCCGGTAACGCGCGGCGGCGGGTTGCCAACGCTTTCCTGGGCGAATGCCGGTAGCGCGAGGGCGAGCAAGGCCGCTCCTGCCGCCACTATGCGCAAGCGTTTGCCGCTCATGTGACATCCCCCAAGCCGTCATCTTGTTATGAGGTCGCAGGATAACTCATTCGTCGAGAGCGGGTGCGGCCAGCGGAAAGAACGGGATGGCCACATCGAACAGCGCCCCATCGGCGGCGATGAAGGAATAGTGCCCTTCCATGGATCCCATGTTGGTCATCAATTCGCAGCCCGAAACGTAATCGTGGGTCGCGCCGGGCGCCAGTTCGGGCGTCTCCCCCACCACGCCTTCGCCGTCCACCATGCTGACCATCCCGCGCGAATCGGTGATCCGCCAGTGCCGGGTGAGCAATTGCACCGCGTCATCGCGGTTGTTCTCAATCCGGATATGATAGACCCAGAACCAGCGCCGCGCCGCCCTGCGTGACTGGTCGGGCATGTAATTGACGGCCACGCGCACGGTCACGCCCTGCGTCAGGGCGGCGTGCTGGAACAGGTTGGCGAGAACATCCTGCATGCCCCAAGCCTAGTGCGTTTACCGCCCGGGTCAAAGGCGTTGCGGCGAATTGCGCACGCAATTTCAGGCCTCGGTGGGTAGCCTTGCCAGTGCATCGGCGGCGCAAGCGAGCGACCAATGCAGGCCGGCCGGTGCGAATGTCAGGTCCACCTTGGCCTCGAGATTGTGCTTGGGGACATCGCGGATCAGTGTCGTGCCAAAGCCCGTCCGTTCGATCGGCTGCACGGGCGGGCCGCCGGTTTCATCCCAACTGATGTCGAAGCCGCTGTCGGTGCAGTGCCACTCGATGGCGACCTTTCCCCGAGCCGCCGACAACGCGCCGTATTTGAGCGAATTGGTCGCCAGCTCGTGCAGCGCCATGCCGACGACTTCGGCTGCGCGCGGGGTCAGCGCGCAATCCGGGCCGCCCGTCACCACTTCACCCGCGGAACCGCGCAGGAAGGCGAGCTGATGGCTGACCAATTCGTCCATCGGCACTTCGCGCCATTCGCGGCGCACGAGGATATCCTGGTTGATCGATAGCGATCTGATGCGATCTTCGAAGCGGGCGATAAACCCGGCGTCGTCGGGCGCGGTGCGGCGGGCGAGCGCCTGCACAGTGGAGAGCATGTTTTTGGAGCGGTGATTGACCTCCATCATGAGCAGGCGGATTTGCTCCTCCTGCTCGCGCTGAGCGGTAATGTCGGTGTTGGTGCCAAACCAGTTGACGATCTGGCCCTTGTCGTCTCGGATCGGCATCGCGCGCGACAGGAACCAGCGATACTCGCCGTGCTTGCTGCGGAGCGGAAAAGTGTCCTCCCAGCCTTCACCCTTGGCGAGCGCCGCGCCCCAGAGTTCGGCCACCCGGTCAACGTGATCGGGATGATGAACCTGCCGCCAGCCCCACCCTTCGCTCTGTTCCAACGTGGTGCCGGTGAAATCGTACCAGCGTTGATTGTACCAGAAGATGTTGCCATCGGCGTGGGTAATCCAGGCGAGCTGGGAAATGTTTTCTGCCAAGAGCCGAAAACGCTCTTCACTTTCGCGCAGGCGCCGCTGGCTTTCGAGCATGGGTCCGGCATCGCGCGCAATCTTGCTGGCGCCGATAATCGTGCCGCTGCTGTCGCGCACCGGCGAGACTGTGACCGACACATCGAGCAGCCGGCCGTCCTTATGCAACCGTTTGGTGAAGAACTGGCCGACGCGCTCGCCCGCGCGGACCCGTTCGAGAATTTCGTCCTCCTCGTTCTCCCGGTCGGGCGGGAGCAGGCGGCGGATCGAATTTCCGACCATCTCCGCCTCGGTCCAGCCAAACAGGCGCTCGGCGGCAGGGTTCCAGGCAATGACAATCCCGTTGACGTCCTTGGAGACAATCGCATCGTCGTTGGACTGGACCAACGCGCTGTAGAAATCGCTCAGGTCGCTCAAGCCACGCCTCCGCCTACAGTCCGGCGTGCGACAGCGCCTGGTCGAGATCCTCGATCAGGTCGTCGGGGTCTTCAAGGCCGATGTTGATCCGAATCATGCCTTCGCTCACCCCCATCTCGTCGCGCGCCTCGGCGCCCATGTTGGCATGGGTCGAACTGGCCGGATGGCAGGCGAGCGATTTGGAATCGCCGATGTTGTTGGAAATGTCGATCAGCTGCAAGGCATCGAGCAGCGCATGCGCCTGCGCTCGCCCACCATCAAGCACGAAGCTGAAGATCGGACCCGCCGCATCCATCTGCCGCATCGCCAGTTGATGCTGCGGGTGGCTGGCCAGTCCGGGGTGCAGCATTACTGGCACCCTGCCTTCCACAAAGGCGCCGACCTTGAGCGCGTTTTCGCTTTGCCGGTGCGCCCGCAGGTTCAGCGTTTCGAGCCCCTTGAGCACCACCCAGGCGTTGAACGGCGACAGGTTGGGACCGGTGTTGCGCTGGAATGGCAGCAGCACGTTGTCGATCCAGTCTTTCGAACCGCACACCGCGCCGGCCAGCACGCGGCCCTGCCCGTCCATCAGCTTGGTCGCCGAATAAGCGACCACATCGGCGCCGAATTCGAGCGGCCGCTGGAGTGCGGCGGTGGCGAAGGCGTTGTCGACCACGCTGGTGATCCCGTGCGACTTCGCCAGCCCGCAGACATAGGCCAGGTCGACCACGTCCATCGTCGGGTTGGCCGGGGTTTCGAAGAAGAACATCCGCGTGTTGGGCCTGATGGCGGCTTCCCAGGCATGGTTGTCGCGCGCGTCGATCACCGTGGTCTCGATGCCAAACTTGGGCAGCAGGGTATCGACCAGCCAGCGGCACGAACCGAACGCGGCGCGCCCGGCCACGACGTGATCGCCGGTTTTCAGGTGGGCCAACATCGCGGTGGTCATCGCCGCCATGCCCGAGGCCTGCACGCGGCACGCTTCGGCGCCTTCGAGCATGGCGATGCGTTCTTCGAGCATCGCCACGGTCGGGTTCTGCAACCGAGAGTACGTCATGCCTTCGGCCTCGCCGGCAAAGCGCGCGGCGACCGTGGCGGCATCGTCGTAGGTATAGCCGGAGGTCAGGAATAGTGCTTCGCTGGTCTCGCCGTGTTCAGAGCGCCACGTTCCGGCGCGCACCGCCCGGGTCTGCGGGCGCCATTTGGAGGTAACGGTGCGATCCTGGCCGGTGGTCTTCTTCATGATGACCCGGCTCTAGGGTTGCCCAGCCCTGCTA
Organism: Croceibacterium sp.; assembly: GCA_039920345.1. GTDB lineage: Bacteria > Pseudomonadota > Alphaproteobacteria > Sphingomonadales > Sphingomonadaceae > Croceibacterium_A. The sequence goes on along the minus strand of JBDSDZ010000087.1, from coordinate 22,005 downwards.
GGCAACGAAAAATCCCCCGCAAGGCAACGAAAAGCCCTGCCCGATAACGAAAAAGCGGGACCGTGAGGCCCCGCTTTCGAATTCCAACCTGTCGTCAGGCGATTACGGGCTGACGGCGGTTTCGTTGTCTTTATCGCTCACGAGGATGATAATCAGGGCAGAAATGGCGGCAAAGATCAGAAGCGGAAGGAGAAAGCTGCCCCCACCCAGTTCTTCGTCACCAGACACGGTTGACGAGGCGCGGACGGGCGCGGCCTGAGCCATGACCGGGGCCGCTGCGAGAGTTACGGCCGTTGTGGCGAGAACCAATTTACGAAGCATCGTGCACATTCCTTTAAGCTGTCGACCCATCGGGTCAGGGGTCGGCTACAGGTCTAACGCAATAAACACAATTAGGTTTCCTGCGCAATGTTGCGGTTTTGCACGGCCGGTCGTATCCGCGGCACGGATGAACCCCTTCCCCGAGATTCGGCCATACCATGCTCGGGACCCAATCGGGTGGACCGCAGCGCTAACGCTGCTCTTTTTTGCGCTGCTGTGCGTGCGCCTGCTGACCCCTTCGCAGCCGTTCTTTGACGAAATTCATTATCTGCCCGCGGCGCGCACGGTGCTCGACTTGTCGCACCCGCTCAACCGCGAGCACCCGCCGCTCGCCAAGGAAATCCTCGCGCTCGGCATGGCCCTGTTCGGTGACCGCACGCTGGGCTGGCGGGTCATGCCGGCGCTGTTCGGCACGCTGGCGCTGTTCGCGGCGATGCGGGCGATGTGGTTCGCCTCGCTCGCCCGCTTCGCCACGCTGGCTTACGGCGTGCTGCTGATGACCGGTTTCGGGCTGTTCGTGCAGTCGCGCATTGCCATGCTCGACATCTTCATGATCAGCTTCACGCTTGTCGGGGTGTGGATGTGCGCCGGCGCGGTGCGCGAAAACGAAGCCGCGCGCTGGCGGCTGGCGCTTGCCGGTGCAGCCTTCGGCTGTGCCGTCGCATGCAAATGGAACGCGGCCCCGATTGCCGCGCTGCCCGGCGTGACGTTCCTGATCCTGCGTGTGCGTGCCTGCGGCTGGCGTTTCCTGCTGAGCCACCGCGGCCCGCCAGTCGGTGGCATGACCCTGGTGGAAGCCAGCGTATGGCTCGGTCTGATGCCTTTGGCCGTCTATGCTTTGAGCTACTGGCCGTTCTACTTTTACGCCAAGGGCGGGATCGGTCCCGGCGGCCTGATCGAGCTTCACCGCAAGATGCTCGAACTGCAGGAACAGGTGGTCCAGCCGCACGTCTACATGAGCACGTGGTGGCAGTGGGTCGCGAACTGGCGGCCGATCTGGTTCTATTACGAATTCGGCGACGGCGCGCAGCGCGGGGTGCTGATGGTCGGCAACCCCTTCACAATGCTCGCCGGATTGTTCGGCCTGGTGTGGTGCGGCTGGGCGGGAATCGCCAAGCAGCGGCGCGACGCGCTGGCGGTGTTCGTGCTCTATGCCGCCGCGATCGGGATGTGGATCATCGCTCCCAAGCCGGTGCAGTTCTACTATCACTACCTGTTGCCGAGCTGTTTCCTGCTGGCCGCGCTGGCGCTGTCGGCGGATGCCGTGTGGCGCAGCGGCTGGCGCAAGTCTGCGCTGCTGATCCCGGCGATCTCGGTGGTGCTGTTCGTGATCTTCTGGCCCATCCTGACGGCCGCCCCGCTGGATGGGCACATGTCATTCGAACACTGGACCTGGCTGCCCAGCTGGAGATGAGCGCTTACTAGAAGCGGCCCCAGACGAAGCGGCTGGACAAAGCGTAGTTCCACACCGATCCAACCACGATGCCAGCCAGCGCCGCCGGGTAGGGGTGGACGTTGAACCGCACCAGCACTGCGGCAACGCCAACATTCGCCAGCAGGCCGACCGACGAAGTCGCGGCGAAGCGCAGCCAGCCTCTCAGCAATGGCCCAGCCCCGCGCATCCGCTGGTCGGCATAGGTCAGCGAGTTGTTGAGGGCGAAGTTGAATGTCATCGCCACCAGCGCGGCGAAGGTCTGGCCGATCTCGAAATCGGTCACGAGGTGCTCGCGCAGCGACCCGCCGAACGCAGCAAGGAAGGTGCTCAGCACAGCCATGTGGACCACTACGCCCAGCGCGCCGACCGTGCCGAACAGGGCAAAACGGGTGGGGATGATCCGGCCGAGCCACTTGTCGTAAAGCCCGACGAGGAATTCGAAAACGACCGTCCGGTCGAGCTTGCTTTCCCCTTCGGCGCGCGCGGCAAAATCGAGCGGGATTTCCTTGATCCGCAGCGGGGTCTCCACGGTAGCGAGAATGTCGAGCAGGATCTTGAAGCCGATGCCCGACAGGCGATGCGCATCTTTGCGCAAGATTTCGGCACGCAGCATGAAATAGCCGCTCATCGGGTCTGACAGGGTCACGCCGGTGACTTTGCGCGCGAGCCGGTTGGCGAGCCGCGAGCCCTTTTCACGGACCTCGCTGGACAGGCCAGCGGCACTGGCCCCTTCGGCAAAGCGCGAGGCATAGGCGAGATCGTATTCGCCCGAACGCAGCGCTTCGAGCATTTGCGGCAGCAGCGCAGGATCGTGCTGGTGGTCGGCGTCCATCACCGCGACGATTGGCGCGGCGGTGGCGCACATCCCTTCGATAGCGGCACTGGCGAGTCCCCGGCGGCCGATCCGTTCGAGGACGCGGATACGCGGATCGCTCCGCGCAATCAGGCGCGCCGCATCGGCTGTGCCGTCGCGGCTGTTGTCGTCGACGAAGATCGCTTCCCAGCCCGTGGGGCCAAGCGCCGCCTCGAGCCGCGCGACCATCGGCGCGATGTTGGCCGCCTCATTGTAAGTTGGCAGGACGACTGCCAACTCAAGCGCCGCAGGGGCGAAGTCAGAGGCGCTCAAGTACCGCCTCACCGATTTCGCAGGTGTCCGCCGTGCCACCAAGATCGGCGCCCTTGATTCCGTCAGCCAGCGCCTTGCTGACCGCCGCCTCGATCCGCGCGGCGTCGGTTTCTCGGCCGAACGAATGGCGCAGCATCATCGCCAGGCTCAAGATCATCGCCATCGGGTTGGCCTTGCCCTGCCCGGCAATATCGGGCGCGCTGCCATGGATCGGTTCGTACAGGCCCTTGGTGCCGAATTCGGTATGCGTTTCGCCGAGCGAGGCGCTGGCGAGCAAGCCGATCGAGCCGACACACATGCTCGCCTGGTCAGACAAGATGTCGCCGAACAGGTTGCCTGTCACGACCACGTCAAACTGGCCCGGATTGCGCACCAGCTGCATCGCCGCGTTGTCGACGTACATGTGGCTGAGCGCGACGTCCGGATACTCGGCCGCAACCTCAATCACCACGTCGCGCCACAACTGGCTGGTTTCGAGCACGTTGGCCTTGTCGACGCTGCACAGGCGGCCCTTGCGTCCTTGCGCGGCCTTGAAGCCCACGTGGGCGATGCGGCGGATTTCGTCCTCGGCATAGGACATCAGGTCGAAACCCTGGCGGCGCCCGTCGGGCAGCGTGCGGATGGCCTTTTCGCCGAAATAGACGTCGCCATTCAATTCTCGCACGATCAAGAGGTCGATCGCGCGGGCAACTTCCGGTCGCAGCGCGGACAGGTCTTCGAGGCCGGGAAACATCGTAGCCGGGCGCAAGTTGGCGAACAGGCCGAGCGCCTGGCGCAGGCCGAGGATCGCCTGTTCGGGCCGCAGGTGTCGCTCGAGATTATCGCACGCCGGATCGCCGACTGCGCCGAACAGCACGGCATCCGCCGCCTGCGCCATCTCGAGCGTTTCGGGCGGCAGCGGATGGCCATGGCGGCGATAGCCGATCCCGCCGACATCGCCTTCCCAGATGGTCAGGCCCGGCAGGTCGAGCGCGGCCAGCACGCGGCGCGCCTCGGCCATGATCTCGGGGCCGATCCCGTCTCCGGCAAGGCAGGCAATCTTCATGTGTCGATCCGTCCGAGCAATTCACGCAAGCGAGCGCGCGCGGCCATAACATCGCCGCGCCGGTCGGCAAGCAGGTAGTGGTCGAGCGGGCCTGCCAGCGCGTCCATCGCCGCCAGGATTGCGGCAAAATCGCCGTCTGGCCGCGCGCTGCCGCCGTAACCCAACTCGCGCAATAGCAGCGTCTCGTAACCCACCAGCGCCGCCGCCCAGCCGCGCGCCGACGGCGCATGGCACACCGCATCGAGCAGCCCGGCAAGCGCCTGGTAAAGCGGCGGATAGGCCTGCCGCTCGGGCAGTGCGACAGCTGTCAGCGCACAAGCCCAGCTTATCGCGGCCGCGGCGAGCGGCTCGCCCAACCACGGCCCGCGGCTTTCGAGCAATTCGACGCTGGCGAACGGCAACTGGCTGTCAGACCGAGCGGACAATTGCAAGTCGACCAGGTTACCGGGGATCACCACCGGCCGCAGCCGCCGTCCGCGCCCGCCCGCAACATAAGCCGCAACGACGCCGTGCTGCTCGGTCAGCATGCGCGCAACCACGGCGGTTTCGCCGTTCGCGCGGGTGGACAGGAGTATCGCGGGGGCCCGAAGGTGCATCGGGGCGCTCTAGACGATCCTCCCCCGTCCGGAGAGGATTACTTGGGCTTGGCTTCCAGCGCGGCGATGCGCGCTTCGAGGGTGGCGTAATCTTCGCGCGCCTTGCTGGCCATGTCCTTGACCGCGTCGAATTCCTCGCGGCTCACGAAGTCGAGCCCGCCAAGCGCCTCTTTCATCCGTTCACGCGCGCCATCGCGCGCCTCACGGGTCATGCCGGCGAGTGTACCCGCGGCAGAGTTGGCCATCTTGACGAAGTCGGCGATCAGGGGGTTTTCGCTTTGCATGGCCGCTATGTGGTCCGCCCTTCACGCGATGACAAGCGGCTAGAGTTCGAACCGCTCGACTGCGCTCGACATTCGCACCCCGTCAAGATCGCGATTGAGGTCGAGAAAGGCCCAGTTGAGCACCGTCGCAAACAGGATCCACGCCAGGTACGGCAGCAGCAGCCAGGCCGCCACCCGGCGCACTTTCCAGAAGAACACCGTCGTCAGGATCACCAGCGCGTCCATCACCAGGATGATGCCAAGGGCGAGGGTAATCTGGTGCTGGCCGAAAAACACCGGTGACCAGGCGAGGTTGACCGCCAGCTGGATGACAAACGCCAGGACCGCCGGGCCCCGCCAGCGCGCGCCCCCGGCATTGCACACCACCGCCAGCGCAAAGCCCATCATTGCGTAGAGCACGGTCCAGACGATCCCGAACAGCGCCGGCGGCGGAAAAATCGCCGGCTTGCGCAGCGCCTCGAACCACGGGCTCTGCGCGGTGCTGCCGCCGAGCACGCCCGACGCGAGGCCGAGCAGCACGATCAGCGGCGCAAGCGCCAACGCCCAGCGGACATAACTGGCGCGCAACTGGGCGGGCGAGGCGAGACGGTTCATCATGGCTCCAAGCGATTCGAAGGGGATAGTGGCGGCGACCGGCCCGGCGCGCAATCAGCCGCGCCGCGCGGCGACCAGGAACTCCACATTCCCTTCGGTTCCGGCGATCGGGCTTTCGATAATTCCATCCACTTGCCAGCCGCCTTGCTCGAGCCAGGCGCGGGTTTCCTCGCACACCCGGGCGTGCAGCGCCGGGTCGCGCACGATGCCGCCCTTGCCCACTTCCTCGCGCCCGACTTCGAATTGCGGCTTGATCAGCGCCACCAGCGTGGCGCGCGGTTCGGCCAACATCAGCGGCACTTCGAGCACTTTGGCAAGGCCGATGAACGAGGCGTCGCACACCACCCAGTCGCACCGCTGATCGATCTGCTGCACCGTCAGCGCGCGGGCGTTGGTCTGTTCGAGCACGGTCACGCGATTGTCCTGCCGCAGCTTCCACGCCAACTGGTTGGTCCCGACGTCGACCGCGAATACATGCGCCGCGCCGTTGGCCAGCAACACTTCGGTAAAACCGCCGGTGGAACTGCCGATATCCATCGCCACCGCGCCTTTGGGATCGAGCCCGAAATGCTCGATCGCGTGGGCCAGTTTGACCCCGCCGCGCCCGACCCACGGATGATCGCGCCCGCGCACTTCGATCTCGGCATCGCTCGCCACTTGCTGCCCGGCCTTGTCGATCCGGCGGCCGCCGATGAACACCAGCCCGGCCATGAGCAAGGCTTGCGCGCGGGCGCGGCTCTCGGCTAGCCCCCGTTCCACCAACAACTGGTCGATCCGCCTCTTTACCGTCATCGCCAAGCCGATAGGGCGATGGAACCGGGCAGGCCAGCGGCTTGTTAGCCTGTTGAATGCAATCAATCTGGAGCAAAGTGATGAAGACGACCCGCCGCCCGCACCTGCTGGCGAGCCGCCTTGGCTCCACCGCCGTTCTCGCCTGCCTCGCGCTCGCGGCCTGCGTCCCCGCGCCCCAACCGACACCCACCCCGGCCCCCGCGCCCACGCCTGCACCCACCCCGGTGGTGCAGGCCCCGCCGGCGGTGTTCGCCAACTGGATGGACGCGCCGGCCACGCCGGGTGACTGGACATATGCCGCCGGCACCGCGCGTTTCGGCCAGCCGGGCGCGGCGCCGCTGCTGACTTTGCGCTGCGACCGGGCGCGCGGCGCGGTGGAGATTGCCCGGGCTGGCAGCGCGGTCGCTGCCTTGCCGCTGATCGTGCGCACCGAGACGGTCGAACGCAGCCTCGACGCCTCGCCCGCGCGCAGCGATCCGCCGACCATCGTCACCAGTCTGGCGGCGCGCGATCCGCTGCTCGACGCGATGGCGTTTTCCAGGGGCCGGTTTGCGATCGAGATCGGCGGATTGTCGACGCTGTACGTGCCGTCATGGCCCGAGGTTACCCGGGTAATCGAAGACTGCCGCTGAGGGGGTTTTGGCGTGCTTCGCCTGGCGCGGCACGAAGGACTCATTCTGACGGGGAAAAAACAAATTACAAGACTTGCGTTAACCGCGTTCCTGACTCACATTCCGAGGCAGGCCAGCGGTCCACGTCGGCCTGACCCGCGGTGAAGCGACGGGTCTGGCTTCCAAGCGCGAAAGGAGGTGATCCGATGTCTCATGGTTCAGCAGGGAGGTCGGTAACGACCCTTGCGGAGCATTATCGGTAGACTTTACTTTCGCCGATAAAGGCTTCGTGGGCGGCTCATCTGGCCGCTGACCATGCGAAGGGTCGTTTTGGCTTAGCCAAAGCGGCCCTTCTCATTTTCACGGCCCTCCGACGTGAAAAGCCCCCGGCCTGTGCCGGGGGGCTATTGCTCAGACGACCGGATCCCGCTTACCGGCTGGCCAGCAGGCTGACCCCGCTGCCAGGGCCGCGATCAGGGCCGCTGCCAATCACGTCTCCGGTGGAGACAAGTTTGACCCAAAGCGAGCCGTTGCCCTTGTAATACGAGGTGTCGCTGGCTGCGCGAAGGGCATTCAGGCTGCTCTGCTCCGTGCCCGACGCTGCAGTGGTGAAACCCGGCAGCTCGAAGATCACCCACGAGCCGCTATCCAGTTCCTTCACATTCACCGCCACGGACGGCCTTGCGGTGGTCACCTTGATCTCGGTACCCGCGCGTACGTTGGTTTCCCCGGCCAGGGTGAACTGCGCGCCATTGCGGCTTAGAACGACGGGCGGCGGAGGCGGTCCCGCCGGGACGCCGCGGCCCGGACCGGCGGGCACGCCAGGACGGGCGGCGCCAAGCGCGGGGCCGGGGCCAGCGGCAGCAGCGGGACCTGCGCCTCGGGCAGGACCTGCGTCAGGAGGGCCGCCAAAACCGGGGATGCCGGGGGCGCCGCCACCAGGGGCGCCAACGGACAAGCGTCCGACATCGCCCTGGCACACTGCGGCATTCCAGGTCGGCTTGATCTCACAGGACCCATCGATCGCCATTCCGTCACTTTCATCGTTGATGAGAATGAAGGAGTTCGGGACCCCGCCTACCGAGCCGTCCAGGTCATGGAACACCGAGGTCTTGTAGGTCCCATTGCCGTAATCATCGTTGCTCCACTTATGCTCCATCGGCGGGAAATACACCGGCTTGGCATCGATGAATCGTGCGCGCTGGATAGTGTTGTTGGTGCTCATTCCGAAGCTGGTGAACAGCAGGTAAGAGATCGCTCCCGTCTTGCGCGTGGCGTTGTCCTGGAAATTCACGAAGGTGACGTTGTCCAGTTCATGACGGTAATCGTAAAACTCGTAACCGCGGATGGGGAAATCCGCGAGTTCGGGTTCCGGCAAGCTGCGGCCGTAAGCTATTTCAGCCGGCGTCGTGGGGTTACCGATATTGGCGGTTTCGCCCACGAACAGCGAATCGACCACGCGCGAGGTATAGGCGGAACGGCCGAAGTTGGCCGACGCATGGGTATAGCCGATGGCGTTGTCGGCCAGTTTCAAGTTCTTGAACAGGTCCATCTCGCCGCGTGCCCACATGCCGCTATTGCGGTTCTTGTAGCTGGTGAAATCCTCGATGACTGTCGCCACCTGCGGGCTGGTCGCGTCAGTGGGGTTGGCAAGCGCGATATGGCCGCCGGTGGCGAAATGGCCGTCGGGCCGGGGGCCACGGTCGGACATGAAGCCATCAAAGTTCGAATGGGCGATGTTGCCCTTGAATTCGCCAATTGCCATTCGGCGCGGCCAGATGTTCCCGCTGCCTTCCGTGCCTTCATGCGCGCCCGTCGGATGTTCCGGCAAGGCGAACCAGAAGCCCGTCGCTTCGGACCCCGCGGCCACGTTGTCGCGGTAAATATTGTTCGGATTGGTGATCCAGAACGTCGACGCCGTATTGTCGGACGGGATCAGGATATCGTTGGCGCTCTGGCCGGCCGTATCGAAGTTCTTGCCGCCTTCTGCCAGGAACGGGCCCAGATTTGTCGGAACGCAGGGTGTGTCGTCCGGATGGCACTTGGTCAGGATCCCCAGGTTGTGAACGAACTGGTTGCCCGTCTCGACCGCGTCCTCGAGGAAGAAGCAGTGGCCCACGGTGTTGAAGGTCACGTTGTTTTCAACCCGCACATTGTTGGTGCCATGCACCGTCACGCAGCGGCTGTAGCTGTCGTGGATCGACGAGTTCTGGATATATTGCCCCTGGCCTTCGCCAACGATGTGCCAGTGGATCGGGTACCGGGCGAGGTGCATGTTCTGCCCCATCCGATTGAGCTCGACGCCCGAGACATGCATCTGGGATGCCAGCATCGCCATGATGTGCCCGCCGAAATAGGAGCTTTCCGCGTCTTCCGAAGCCTCGATACGGATATTGCGCGACAGCAGGCCGACTTCGCCCCGCTCGTCGACACCGTAAGTGATCTGCCCGAAATGCATGAATGCCAGTGCGCGATCGAGCGTGATCGCGTTGCCGTTAATGGCGGTGATCGTGCGCTTTTCTGCCTGCCTGGGGTCGAAGTCGGTCGAGGCCAGGACGATCTCGTCACCCGGCCGCCAGCCGCTGGCATCGAGGACTTCCAGGCGAGTGCTGCCGGCTGCGGCCGTGCTGGCGAGCTTGGTCCAGGTGTGATCACGGTCACCGTGCAGTTCCAGGGTGCCGCTCATCACCAGAATGCCGCGGTCTCCCATGGTGTTGATATTTTCGTTGGGGACGTTGTCGGTCAGCGTGATTGTGGCCTTGTGAGTGTAGGGATGGGCCTCGCTGCCAATGTCCAGTTCGCCGCGCTGCAGATAGATCCACTCGGTCTCCAGCCCGATATCGCGATCGTCCGAAAAGCTGAGCTTGCCGTCGATCGTCAGGCTGCGCAGGGCCGGCGGATTGACGTCGAGGACAACGTCCATGTCGCGGCCAATGGTGACGGCGTCGCCTGCACGCGGCACTTTCCCGTCGGGCCAAGCGGCAGGATCGGACCAAAGCAATCGCCTGACCGCTGGACGAGGCGCATCGGTGCCCGCGTCCATGTGTGCCATGGCGTGGGTTTCCTGCGCGAATACTTGCGTGCCTGCGCCAAGCAACAACGAGACGGAAAGAAGCCAGGACAGCAGGAGCAGGCGAGACTGAATGCGCATGACGGTGATCCCCTCAGCCGGAACTTTGAGTTCCGCCATTTTATTTAAGCAAGAGTTTGCAACGAATAGGCCCATTTGCCAAGCCGTTATCCCGCGCGTTTCAAACGTGCCGGAAGGCTCTGAGCATGACGGGGCGGCGGCCGATCAACCAGAAGGCAGCATCAGCCGGGTTGGGGTTCCCGGCTGACGTCGAGGCTGGCTCCGGCCGCGAAAGCGCCCCCGGGACCGGGGCCAACTGTGCTCACGCCCGCGCCCGGCCTGCCGATGGTAACAGTGTTGCCGGCAGAATTATCGACCACCAGCTTAACCCACAGTGAGTGGGCATCCTTGAAGTACGCGGTGCCGTTGGCGGCGCGAAGCGCGGCGAGACTGTCCTCCGGCGTGCCCCCGGTCGTGGTGGTAAAACCGGGAAGTTCGAAAATCACCGAGGAGCCATTGTCCATTTCGTTCAGGGTCAGGGACAGGGCATTTCTGGCCGTCTCTACTCTTACCTCGGCTCCGCTGCGGATTGTGGTTTGCCCGGTGTATTCCCACCGCCGCCCGTTGCGGCTGAGCATGACCGGATCGGTAATCGCTTCGCCGCCGAACCCGAAATTGCCGCCGAGATTGAAGTGCCCGAAGTCACCCCGGCAGATGGCAGCATGCCATTCGGGCTTGATCTCACAGGCTTGCTCGTCCGACGCGATTCCGTTGTCGAGGACGATGTAGGAATTGGGGACCCCGCCGACCGAGCCGTCCTTGTCGTGGATCGCCGCGCCCCGCCAGGCATTGCTGCGTCCGAAATCAGATGACCATCGGCGCACCACCGGCGGGAAATCGACCGGCTTGGAGTTGACGAATGTCGCACCCTCGATGGCGTTCTCGCTGCTCATCCCGAAGCTGGTGTACATCAGGTAGGAGATTGCTTCCGCATCGCGCGTGGCGTTGGGCTGGAAATTCACGAAGGTGGTGTTCACCACATCATGGCGCATGTCGTAATATTCGTAACCGCGGATCGGAAAATCCGCGATGCCGTTCGGCATGCTGCGGCCATAAGCGATTTCCTGCGCCGTACGGGGATTACCGATATTGGCGGTTTCGCCCACGAACAGCGAGTCGACCACCCGTGACGTGTAGTCGGTGCGGCCGACTGCAGAAGCCGCGTGCGTAAACCCGACAGCGTTGTCGGCAACCCGCAGGTTCTTGAACAGGTGCAGCTCGCCGCGGCCCCAGACGCCGCCATGCCGGTTCTTGTAGCTGGTGAAATTCTCGAACACCGACCCCTTGAGCGCGCTGTTCGGGTCCGCCGGATCGGCAAAGGCAAGATGGTAGTTGCTGCCGCCAACACTGAACGTGCCATCGGGCTTGGGGCCGCGATCGAACATGAAACCGTCAAAGTTCGAATGCGCGGTGTTGCCCTTGAATTCGCGCACGGCCGTTCGGCGTGGCAAGATATTCGCCGTGCCCTCCTTGCCTTCGTGCGCTCCTGTTGGATGTTCGGGCAAGGCAAACCAGAAGCCGACCTCGTCGGAACCCGCGGCCACGTTATCGCGGTAAATGTTGTCCGGATTGGTGATCCAGAACGACGACGCGGTGTTGTCGGACGGGATCAGGATATCCCTGGAAGCCTGTCCGGCCGCTCCCGCACCCGGTCCCCCCGCATCTCCGGCGGGACCCAGGTTGGTGGGTATGCACGGCAGGGTCGGATGACACTTGGTCATGATCGCCAGGTTGTGGACGAACTGGTTGCCCGTCTCGACCGCGTCTTCGAGGAAGAAGCAGTGACCGACGGTGTTGAAGGTGACGTTGTTTTCCACCAGCACGTCGTTGGTGCCATGCACCGTTACGCAACGGCTGTAGGTGTCGTGGATCGAGGAATTCTTGATATATTGACCCTGGCCCTCACCAACGATGTGCCAGTGGATCGGGTACCGGGCGAGGTGCAAGTGCTGGCCCATGCGGTTCAACTCGATCCCGGAAATCTGCAGCTGGGAACCGGGCATCGCCATGATGTGCCCCCCGAAGTAGGAGCTTTCCGCGTCTTCCGAGGCCTGGATGAGGATATTGCGCGTCAGCAGGCCGACTTCGCCCCGCTCGTCGACGCCGTAGGTGATCTCGCCGTAGTGCATGAAGTCCAGTTTGTGATCGAGCGTGATCGTATTTCCGTCGATGGCGGCGATGGTGCGCTTTTCTGCCTGCCTGGGGTCGAAGTCGGTCGAGGCCAGGACGATCTCGTCCCCGCGTCGCCAGCCGCTGGCATCCATGACTTCTACTTGAGCGCTGCCGGCCTGGGCGGTTCTGACAAGCTTGGTCCAGGTGTTTTGGCGGTCACCATGCAGGCTCAGTGTGCCGCCCATGACCAGAATCCCGCGGTCCCCCATGGTATTGATGTCTTCATCGGGGACGTTGTCGGTCAGGGTAATCGTCGCCTTGTGGGTGTAGGGATGGGCTTCGCTGCCAATGTCCAGTTCGCCCCGCTGCAGATAGACCCACTCGGTTTGCAGCCCGATATCGCGATCGTCCGCAAAGCTGAGCTTGCCGTCGATCGTCAAGCTGCGCAGGGCTGGCGGATTGACGTCGAGGACCACGTCCATGTCGCGGCCAATCGTGACCGCGTCGCCTGCGCGCGGCACTTTTCCGTCAGGCCACGAAGCCGGATTGGACCAGAGCATTCGCCTCACCACATCGGCAGAAGTGCCAGTGGCAGCCTCTGCGTGTTCGTGTGCATGGCTTTCCGGCGCATCGGCTTGAGCTGCCGCGCCGAACAGAAGCGATAGCGGAACGAGCACGGAAAGTACGAGCAGGCGAGGCTGCATGTGCATGACGTTGTCCCCTCAGCCGGGACTGCGAGTCCCGATATTCTTGGTTGGCTAAGAGTTTGCATCGGATAGGCCGGTTTGCCAAGCGGCCTTCAGGCGCGCGGCGAGAGCGCTCCTGTCTGACCCACCCCCTTGCCTCTCCATCGCCTGCGTCCTAACCGCTGGGCCAAGGAGAGACGACGATCATGGCCGACGCGCCCGCACTGGATTTCAGCCGCCTACCCCATCCCGCCCCGGTTCCGGGCGAAAGCCGCGCGCAGGCGATTGCCGATCCCGGTTTCGGCAAGGTGTTCACCGATCACATGGTGATGATCGAGTGGAGCGAGGGGCGCGGGTGGCACGATGCCACGATCGGCCCGCGCCAGCCGATCAGCCTCGATCCGGCTGCCGCCGTGCTGCATTACGCGCAGGAAATCTTCGAGGGCATGAAAGCTTACCGGTTGGCCGATGGCGCGCTGGCGCTGTTCCGGCCCGATGCCAACGCACGCCGGTTCAATGCCTCGGCGCAGCGGATGGCGATGCCCGCGATGCCGGAAGAAGCCTTCATCGAAGCCGTGCGCCAGCTGGCGCTGGCCGACCAGGACTGGTTTCCCAAGGTCGATGGCGGCTCGCTGTATATGCGACCGTTCATGTTTGCCGACGAGGCGTTCCTGGGTGTGCGCCCGGCCAAGCATTACAAGTTCATGGTCATCTGCAGCCCGGCTGGAAACTACTTCAAGGCAGGCGTGCCGGCGGTGAGCATCTGGGTCTCGCAGGATTACACCCGCGCCGCGCCCGGCGGCACGGGCGCGGCCAAGTGCGGCGGCAACTACGCCGCCAGCCTGGTGCCGCACGCCAGCGCGGTTGCCCGCGGTCATGACCAGGTGTGCTTCCTCGACGCGGCCGAGCACAAATGGGTCGAGGAACTGGGCGGCATGAACCTGTTCTTCGTGTTCGACGACGGGAGTTTGTTGACCCCCCCGCTGACCGGCACGATCCTGCCCGGCATTACGCGCGAAAGCCTGATCGTGCTTGCCCGCGAGGAAGGCCTGACCGTGCGCGAGGAGCGCTACAGCCTCGATCAGTGGCGCACCGATGCCGCCTGCGGGCACCTGCTCGAAACCTTTGCCTGCGGCACGGCGGCGGTGGTCACCCCGGTCGGCACGGTGGCTTCGGCAGACGGCGAATTCACCGTCGGCAGCGGCGGCCCCGGGCAGACGACCAGCAAACTGCGCGAGCGGCTGGTGGCCATCCAGCGCGGCACTGCACCCGACACCCACGGCTGGGTCCACAGGATCTGACGACCGTGGTCGATGGCCGATAACGCTCGGTAGAACGGGCGGCTTGCCGCGCATCGATGGGCGTGGAATGAACCCCTCTTTCGGGATCGGGGAGTTTTCCAGCCATGCCACGTCATTTCGCCAGCGCCTTGATGGCCGGCACTATCCTGTTCGGCTTGCCGCAGGCGGCCGCAGCGCAGGATGCGCCGGATACCGCGTGGATCGACACCAGTAACGGCTACACCCAGCAACTGCTCGAACTGCAGGGCCAGTTCTCGCCCGAGGGGGCCTCGCAAACCGGGCTCGAGCAGTTCGACGGGCTGGCGCTGGACCTTGGGCCTAACCTGTCGCAGCGCTTCATTGCCGCCGAGCAGGGCAAGCTCGCCGAATTCCAGGCCGCGCAGGCGCGCGAGAGCAATCCGCTGGTAAAGCAGGACCTGCAGATCCTGATCGATTCAATCGGCCAGGATATCGAAGGCACGCAGATCAGCGATCGCCTGATGCTCGACTGGTACGACATCCTGCAAACAATATTCGGCAACCTCAACGGCGTGCTCGACGACCAGGTCACGCCCGAACGGCGGGCGCGGGCGAAGGAATTGCTCGAACGTTATACCGGGCTCTATCCGGGGACCACGCCGCTGACCGAGCTGGCCAAAGCGCGCTGGGCGGATAGCCAGGGCGCGGGCAAGGTCGGCCCCTATCGCGGCAGCATCGAAGACACGCTCACCAAGACCGATACCTATGTCGCCGGCATCCGCGAGCTGTTTGCGAAATACCATATCGAAGGCGCCGCGCCCGCACTCGACGCGATGGAGCGCCAGTTCACCGACTACACCGCCTGGGAACGCTCCACCGTGCTGACGGCCGCGCGCCCCGATTTCCGCCTGCCACCCGAAATGTATGCTTTCCGGCTGAAGGCGGTCGGGATCGACCTGCCGCCCGAACAGCTTATCGCCCGCGCCCGCCGTGGTTTTTATGAAACCCGCCAGCAGATGGAAGCGCTGGGTCCGGTGGTGGCAGCCAAGTTCGGCTTTGCCGTGACCGATTACCCGAGCGTTATCGACGAACTGAAAAAGACCAAGATTCCGCAGTCCGACATGGAAGCCCGCTATGCCGAAGTGCTCGGGCAGATCCAGCAGATCGCCGCGCGCGAACACATCGTTACCCTGCCCGATTACCCGGTGCTGATGCGGCTCGGCTCGGACGCGGAGAACGCGGCGAGCCCGGCGCCGCACATGCTGCCCCCGCGGCTGATCGGCAACCAGGGCGAGCGCGGCACGTTCGTGCTGACAACGGCGGTTTCGCCTGTTCCCGGACAGGAGCCGAACGACTTCAACTTCGCGGCTGCCGCCTGGACACTGAGCGCGCACGAAGGCCGCCCTGGGCATGAATTGCAGTTCGCGCGGATGGTCGAGACCGGGGTCAGCCAGGCCCGCGCGCTGTACGCTTTCAACAGCGTCAATGTCGAAGGCTGGGCGCTCTATGCCGAAGCCGAGATGCTGCCGTACGAGCCCGTGGAAGGCCAGTTGATCGCGTTGCAGCACCGGTTGCTGCGGCAGAGCCGGGCAATGCTCGACCCGATGCTCAACCTCGGGCTGACCGACATGGCGACGGCGCAGCATATCCTGTCCGACGAAGCGCGCTTCTCACCCTCGATGGTCAAGCAGGAGGTCGACCGTTACACCTTCCGCGCGCCCGGTCAGGCGGGCAGCTATTTCTACGGCTATGGCCAGCTGGCCGACTTGCGGGTGGCGACCGAACTGGCGCTGGGCGACAAGTTCGACCGCCTGGCGTTCAACGATTTCATCGTCGGCCAGGGGCTGCTGCCCGTAAGCCTCCTGACCAAGGCCGTGCAGGACGACTTCATCCCCGCGCAACTGGCGAAATAGCCGCCCCGGTCAGATCTGCGAGGGATAGACCGGGCGAATATCGACCGGGATCGCGCTCATCGCCGCAATCGCGGCGTTGGCGTGGTCGTCGAGCTTGGCCCATTTGCTGAAGAAGGTGCCGACGCCGGCATAATCGCCCGTTGCCTGCAGCGTGAGCTGGTCGTGCAGCAGATCGCGAATACCGGTTTCCATCTTCGCCGGATCGACGACATAGCGGCCTGCCGCCTGGTCCCACGCGAACGCACCCTTGCCCTTGAGATAGCCGTATTGCAGCGCCGCGCCTTCGCCGTGCGCGTCGGTGGTACCGAAGCGCATCGAGCGGAAGATTCCGGTGAAATAGGTTGCGAACATCTGGTTCTTTTCGGCGGCCGGAAGTTCGCCCTTCCGCATCATGAACAGCAGGTTCCACATGCCCGCGACATCGGCCTTGCTCTCCTCCAGCGCGGAGGCGCGTTCCTTGAGTTCGGCATCGACCGTGGTCTGGCGGCCATGCAGCGTAATCGTGCCCGGCCCGAGGCTGTGCGACAGTTCGTGGAACAGCGTTTCCAATTCCATGTACTTCTTCGACACCAGCGAGGCCTGCGCCGGGGCCAGCACCAGCGATGCCATCGGCTGCAGGATGCGTTCGTACTTGGCGCCGAGCACGTTCGACAGGATCACCTTCTTGGCGCCCTTGGCCTCGCGCACGCGCTCGTCGTTGGGCAGGTTGAAGGCGACGGTCTGCGGGCCCGGAATGTTGTCGCCCCCGCCGTGGACCTGGTCGGCCACCGCGATCGGGCTTTCGAACCCGCGGCGCAGGTTCTTGTACCGGTCATCGATCGGCAGGTTGCCTTCCATGTCACGCAAATAGTGCTTGTATTTGTCGAGCGCGGAAGACGCTTCGGGATCTCTTAGCGTGACGAAGCTTTCGAACGAGGTTTTCGACCCCATCAGCCGGTCGGTATAGGTCTCGTACGGCCCGATGGCGACTTCGATTGGGGTGCCCGACAGGTCCATCCACGCCAGCTCGCTCTGGAAGTAGTCGTCGTTTCCAAAAGCATCGGCGCGCAGGGTGAGGAAGCGCTTGAGGCTGGCGTTGGTTGTAACACCCGCCGCCTGCCGCAGCAGGGCCGCGGCCGGTTCCAGCCACTGCTTGTATTCGACCGAATACGGCACCGCGACCAGGCCATTACCTTCACGCTTGACCACGGTGTAGGGGCTGGTCAGCGCGTCCTTCTGGTCGGGATGCGCGGTCAAATAGCTTTCGAAATCCGCTTTGGTCAGGTCGACCGGGTAGAACCCGGCGCCATCGGGCATCGTGTTGGTGCCCCAGAACGGGCGCAGTTCGGCCAGTTCGTCCCACGGGCCCATGTTGCGGTCGAACATGTCGAGCAAGCGCGGCTGGTCTGGTCCGCCACTGGCCTCTATCGCGGCGCGCACTTGCGGGTTGTCGGCATAGCGCTGGCGCAGGTAAATCTCGCTCATGTAGCCCGACGCCTTGATCAGCAGGTTGACCACCTGCCGCTCCTCCGCACTCAGATAGGCGGTGTCGGGGGCCATCTCGATTACCGCCAGCTTGCCCTGCTGCGCGGCAAGATCATAGCCGTCGCTCGCGCTCGCTGCCGGTGGCGGCGCCTCGCTGGATGACTGGGTGCAGGCCGCGACCCCGGCGACCAGGGCCAGAGCGACGAGGGAGTGCTTGACTGCGCGCATGGTCTCATTCCGATAATTTAAGTCGCTACCGGGCTGGCCTAGCGACCCCGCCCCGGCCTGTCACGCAGCAGCGACGCGGAGTTGCGCCAGCACCAGGTCGCTCGCCCGCTCGCCGATCATGATTGCGGTGGCATTGGTGTTGCCTTGCGGGATTGTCGGCATGATCGAGGCATCGACCACCCACAGCCCGGCAATCCCGCGCACCGCGCAATCGGGGCCGACCACGGCCATGAGATCGTCCGCCGCGCCCATCTTGGCGGTGCCGACCGGGTGGTACATCGGGAACGCCGCCGCGCCGACATAGCCGCGCAAGGCTTGCGGGTTGTCAGCCGCCGCGCCGGGCCTGATCTCGGCCGTAACATGCGGCGCGATGGCTGGCTGGGCCATGATCCGGCGGGCGATTTCGAGGCCTTCGACCAGTTGCACGGCGTCTTCCTCCGAGCCCAGCAGGCGATGCTCGATCAGTGGCGGCGCGTCGGGGTCCGCCGAGCGCAGTGAAATCTGGCCGCGCGTCTCGGGTCGCATCAACGCCACGAACGTGCTGACCGCCGCCTGTTTGCCCAGCGCGAGGTTGCCATCAGGCGTGATCTCGAACGCGAAGGCGCTGAACGCCAGTTGCAAGTTGGGTGCCGGCAAGCCTTCACGGCTGCGGACGAACGCCTGCGCATGGCCGATCCCGGTGGTCAGCGCGCCGCTACGCGCCAACAGCAGCGACAGCACTTGCTTCACGCCGGCAAATCCGTGCGCATCATTGTTGAGCGTGTGGGCAGAGACCGCGTTGACCAGGTGGCAGCCGACATGTTCCTGAAGGTTCTGCCCAACCCCCGGGACATCCGCGACACAGGCGATGCCGTGTCCGCGCAGATGCTCCGCCGGGCCAATGCCGGAGAGCATCAGCAGACGCGGCGTATTGAGCGCACCGGCGCTGAGCACCACACCCTGCCGCGCAGAAATCGTGCGCACGTCGCCGCCGCGCCGCAGCGTCACGCCGGTTGCGCGCCCGTCGGTCACCTCGATCTTCAGCACTTGCGCCTCGGTCAGGACTTCGAGGCTGGCGGGCTTGTGCCGCAGATAGCCGTGCGCGGTCGAACAGCGCAGCCCGGCGCGCTGCGATAGCTGGATGTGGTCCACACCCTCCGCCAGTTTGCCGTTGAGATCGGGCGCACGCTCGATTCCGGCTTCGACCGCCGCCTCGATCCATTGGTCGGTGATCGCGTAGCGCGAGCGGACTTCGGAGACGTGGATCGGCCCGCCTTGCCCGCGCCATTCATCCACCCCGCGCTCGTTGTGCTCCAGCCGGCGGAAATAGGGCAGCACGCTGGCATAGTCCCAGCCGGTTGCGCCCAGCGCGGCCCAGTTGTCGTAATCCCACCGGTGCCCGCGAATGAACATCATCCCGTTGATCGCGCTGCCGCCGCCGAGCCGCCGGCCCGCCGGCCAGACATCGAGGCGTCCACCGACCGACGGATCGGGTTCGGCCGAATAGCACCAGTCGAACGCGGGCTTGTGGACCATCCCGCTCATCAACGCGGGCACGGCAATGCGCGGATCATGGTGGTCGTTGCCCGCTTCCACCAGCAGGACCTTGAGCCCGCCTTCCGCCAGCCGCGCCGCGCAGGCGATTCCGGCCGAACCGCCACCGATCACAATCAGGTCCGCCTCGCCGCGCATCCACACCCCTTTCGGCCACTATCCGCCAGCCATAACTCGCGCTCATCGCCAAGCAAGCCGGTCCATCCTATATGTACGCGATGGACTTCGCCCCGATCTGGGATCAGCTGTCGCAGAGCATCCACAACCTGCCGCGTTCGGGCCTGCTGATGGCAGCCGTGGCGGCGATGGTGCTGGGGGTGCTCGGCTCGCTGCTGATGCGGCCACTGCCGGTGGTGGCGAGACTGCTGCGCGCGTGCAGTACGCTGGGCCTGATGGGCGTGCTCGTGCTGGTGGTGCTGCAAGTCTCGCGGCTCGATTCGCGGTTTGAATTCGCGCTGCCGCAGATCGGCCTGCCCGAACAGGTCGTCGAAGGCGGCGAAACACGACTCAAGCGGGCGCCTGACGGGCATTACTGGCTGCGCGCGCAGATCAACGGACACCCGGCCAATTTCCTGGTCGATACCGGTGCCACGCTGACCGCCATTTCGGCCGACACCGCCACTGCAGCCGGGCTCGACCCGCGCGGCGTCGGGTTGCCGGTGCAGATGCAGACCGCCAACGGAACGGTCACGGCCCAGCTCACCACGATCGACGAAATGCGCTTCGGCAACGTGGTCGCGCGCGGGCTCGACGCGGTGATTGCGCCGGGCCTGGGTTCGACCAACGTGCTCGGGATGAATTTCCTCTCGCGGCTGGCGTCGGTCCGGCTCGAAGGCGAATCGATGATCCTGGTGCCCAACCACCCGCAACCCGAAGTCGAAGCCTCCGGCTAGCTGTCGTAGCCGAAGTGGTCCGCCAGTTCGTTGGGCGGGAAGCCGTAACTGGGCGCATCGGGATCATGCAGCATGGTTGCGTCCCACGCGTCGAACGCCGCCTTCATCTGCGCGAACCGTTCCGGCTCGCGCTCCTTCCAGTTGCCGCGCTCGAGCGGGTCGGCGACGACATCGAACAGGAATTCGTTGCCTCCGATCGACAGGTACTTCCATTTGCCCCTGCGATGCGCCTTCTGGTCCTTGTTCTTGAAGCGCCAGAACAGCGGCCGCTCGGGCAGGTTTTGCCCCAACAGCGCCGCGCGGACATCGGTGCCGTCGGTCGGATAGGCGGGATCGGGCGCACCGCCAGCGGCAGCCACGAAAGTAGGCAGCCAGTCCATCGACATGATCGGAACCGTGCTCTGTGTTTCGGGCAGGGTCACGCCGGGCCAGCGGACGATCGCGGGAATGCGCAGGCCGCCTTCTAGCAGCTCGGTCTTGCGCCCGGTGAACGGCCAGTTGAACGCGAACCGCTCGCCGCCGTTGTCGCTGGTGAACACCACCACGGTATTCTGGTCGAGCCCGAGTTCGGTCAGTTTGGCCAGGATGCGTCCGATCTGCCGGTCAAGCTCGGTCACCATCGCAGCGTACGTCGCCATGTTGCCGCCGTCGAAATCGTCGATGTGGAGGCCCGGGCCTGTCTTGCTGGCAAGCCGGTCGGATTCGGCCTGGTCGTTCGGGCCTTCCCACGGCCAGTGCGGCGCGGTGAAGTGCAGGCTGGTGAAGAACGGCTTGCCAGCTTCGGCGCGCTCCGCCAGCTGCGCGATCGCGCGGTCAGCCAGCAGCGTCGTGTAATAGCCGACTTCGTGGATCGGCGTTTCGCCGTCCCACAGATCTTCCTTACCGCCGATGCTATGGGTGAAATAATCGACCCCGCCGCCGCGGTTGCCCCAAAACTCGTCATAACCGCTCTTCATCGGACCGTACTTGGGCAGCCCGCCCATGTGCCACTTGCCGATCAGCGCCGTATGATAACCCTTCGCCCGCAGCAGCGAGGCTATTGTCGGATGCTCGGGCGGAAGACCGACATCGTCGCCGCCGAGCGGCTCTTGCAGGCCCACTTTGAGGCGATACTGATAGCGGCCGGTGATCAGGCCCACGCGCGTCGCGGTGCAGACCGCGCTGTTGGCATAGGCATGGGTGAACCGCATCCCCTGCCGCGCGAGGTGGTCGAGCACGGGGGTCTGGTATTCGATCCGGCCGTAGCACGACAGGTCGGCGTACCCCATGTCGTCGGCCATGATGTAGAGGAAGTTGGGCTGGCGGGTGGAATCGTGCGCCAGCGCGGGGCGGCCGGTCCCGTGCGCCAGCGCGGGGCGGCCGGTCGCCGCCACTGCGGCCGCGCCCAGCGCGCCGGCCAGCGCCGTGCGGCGGGTGATCCGCGGACCGTTTGAAATGTCAGTCATTGGTTTTGCGTCCCTCTCGTCAAGCGGCCCCGTTCTGCCATGGGACAAAGTCGGGGCCACCGCTGCGGCTTTGCCGGGCCGGGAGCTTGTATGGCCCGGCAAAGCCCGCAACTTCCAGTCCCGATTACATCCGCAGCTTGACCCCGACGGTGAAGCGGCGCCCGAGCACATCGAACAGTCCCGCGTTGTACTGCGTCGAGCTGCCGGTGAAGGTCGAATAATACCCCGTGACCGGCGGATCGCGGTCGAGCAGGTTGGTGACCGAACCCCACAGCTCGGCCGAAGAATCGCCCAGTTCGAATTCGTAACCTAGCCGGATGTCGGCATAGAACACCGACGGCACCGAGTTGTCGGCAATGTTGACCCCTTCGACTGCTGGGGCCCCGCCAATCAGGTAAGTCCGATTGCCCTTGCCGATCAGGCGGCCCTGGAAGAAGATCGAGAACGGACCGTTGTTGTAGGTCAGGTTGCCGGTCGCCTTGAACTTGGGAAAAATCCCTTGCGCGCCGGTGTCTGGCGCGAGGCCGGTCAGCCCGTC
>JBDSDZ010000086.1:0-23642 GCA_039920345.1 Croceibacterium sp. | reverse complement strand
GCCAGCGGCTCGATTACCAATACCGGTGCGGCGACCCGGAGCGTGCCGCCGATCCTGATCGTGCTGCGCGATGCGCGTGACCGGATTGTCTATAGCTGGGAAGTGCAGCCGCCCAAGCGCAGCCTTGCGCCGGGCGAAACGGTCACGGTCAACGAAGCGGTGACCGATGTACCGCGCTCGGCCAAATTCGCCGAAATCGGCTGGAAGCCGAGCTACTAAACCGTTTACTGAAATTCGATCAGGACCAGTCCTTTGCGGCGGGTGACCTGGTGCTGCGCCGTGTCGGCATCGTCATTTTCAAGCCCACCCTCGACCGCGCCGCGCGCCTGCCGCACGATTACGGGGCGAAGAATTTCAACGGCAACTTGTGCGCTCACTAGGTCCACGCCGTGCGCCGGCGCGGTTGCAGCAACGGCGGGCAGTGCCGCAAGCAGGTAGAGGGCAGGAGCAACCATGGGCGGAGATTATTACCGCCAACTTTACCAAACTTGCAAACGCCCCCTTAGGTATGTTCACGGATGGCACGACCTCTGGCGCAGATTGTTACGCCGCGCGCGCTTGCAGGGGTATGACCGCTTTGCTAAGGGCGCGCACCTACCAGCCGGGGGCCGTGCTTCACGCCCTTGTCGATGTGCGGTCGTGGCGGAATTGGTAGACGCGCAACGTTGAGGTCGTTGTGGGCGAAAGCCCGTGGAAGTTCGAGTCTTCTCGACCGCACCAGACAGTCACCCAAGCAGACATAATTTCGCCTTCGGGCACCCTGCCCCCTGAAAGGGGCGCAGTTCTGCCTGCGCTGTGGAAGGAGTGAAAACAAATAGAGAACAGATAGTTGTCTTTTGGCATCTCCTGTGCCATTTCGTCATCCGCAGACCCAGCGGACCCGAAGCCCCAGACGTGCGATAGATTGGGCGCACTCTGCCGCTGTTGGTCGGAATTCCGAGCACGCCGCGGGTTGAATACGCTGATCGCTTATATTGCCTGTGCATTCCACCGGCTGTCGGGATAATTGGCAAGGGAGCTTGAGTGTCAAATTGCGAGCTTATCATGCGCGAAGGGGTGGACCCGGCAAGCGCACCTAACAAACCCCCACTACCTTCGCGGGCTTACGAACGCTGGCAAGACGAAGGCCTGTTGATCGAGCGCAACGTTCCAGTCCCCATGCGCGACGGAGTGATCATCCTCGTCGACATCTATCGGCCCGCGGCAGCAAGAAATACGAGCCTGCCGATCCTGTTGGGCTGGAGCCCGTACGGAAAGCACGGCCTGTCCGACAAGCTTTGGCCGCCGGCCGGAGTAGAGCCCGGTTGGATATCGCGCTTCACTGCCTTCGAGGCACCCGACCCGAAGTTCTGGTGCCCGCGCGGATATGCGGTTGTCTACCCGGATCCCCGCGGTGCCTGGCTGTCGGACGGGGAACTGCGCCACAACGGGATTGGGGAGGGCGAGGACTGCTTCGACTGCATCGAATTTCTCGCGACCTTGCCGTGGAGCAACGGCAAGGTCGGGATGACTGGCGTTTCCTACCTCGCGGCCATCCAGTACCTAGTCGCCTCGCTGAACCCGCCCCATCTTGCCGCCATCAATCCTTGGGAGGGATTCTCGGACTGGTACCGCGAGTTCGCTTACCACGGCGGCATCCGCGAAACCGGTTTCTTACCGCGGGGCTCGGACAACTTGCGCTTCTCGCTCAACCGCACTGAAGACACAGGCGCTAACGTACAAGCGCATCCACTGTATGACGATTACTGGCGTAGCAAGGAGATCGCGCTCGAAGCGATCGAAACGCCAGCTTTCGTGGTCGCTAGCTGGTCGGACCAGGGCCTGCATACGCGCGGGACGATCGAGGCGTGGCGGCGGATGCGTTCGTCCCAAAAGTGGCTCGAGGTGCACGGGCAGAAGAAGTGGGCGAACTACTACAGGCCGGAAAGCCGAGAGAAGCAGGCTGCCTTCTTTGACCATTTCCTGATGGGTCAGGACAACACCGTCAAGAGCTGGCCACGGGTGCGACTGGAGGTGCGCGAGAGCACGCAAGACTCACGCTGGCGAGCCGAAGACGAATGGCCTCTCGCCCGCACTGACTACCGGCCGCTTTACCTGAACGCGGAAACAGGTTCGCTCGACGACGCGCCGCGTGCGACGGAGGCGGCCGTGCGCTATGAATCGGTCGACGAAATGGGCGAAGCCATCTTCGATTACACCTTCGCCGCCGAGACGGAACTCACCGGTTACATGAAGCTGAAACTGTGGATCGAAGCCGAACAGGGCGACGACATGGACTTGTTCGTCGCCCTTCAGAAGGTCGATGCGCAGGGCGCCACGGTCGGCTTCCACTTCTATGCTTTTTACGACAACGGGCCCGTCGCGCTCGGCTGGTTGCGCGCGAGCCACCGGGCACTGGATCCAGTGCGATCGGCGCCTTGGCAGCCGGTTCACACGCACCTGCACGAGCAGCTTCTCGAACCGGGCGAGGTCGTGGCTGTCGAGATTGAAATCTGGCCTTCCGCCACGCTCTTCCGTCCAGGGGAAATCCTGCGGGTCGTGGTCAAGGGAATGGACATCTACCGCGACGCCCTGCCGAACCTGCCATTCGCGCGCCACGAGGATCTGCGTAACCTCGGCGGGCACGTGATCCACACGGGCGGTCAATACGACAGCCACCTGCTGGTGCCGGTCATCCCGGCAAGGATTGACGGGGCTACAGCAGCATGAAGTAGTGGATGCGGTTCGCCTTGGGGATCTTTTCCGCGACACCGACGAAGATGTGCTTTCCGAGCCAGGCGTGCGGTCCATCGGGGACATCGAACTTCGGTGAGACGCGCATATAGTATTCGTGCGGCTCGACGGGCTCGTTGCGCGCGATCCGCTCCATCGCGTCATCCTCGGCCCAGCGATAGCCGCGGCTTTGCAGGTAAATTGGCGTGCCGTCGTCCGCCTCGAGGAAATAGCGGGCATCGAAGTCGATCACGCCGTTGGGGCGTACCAGCGGGAAATCCCCGCCACTCATCGGCAACACGCGGCCGCGGATACGCGGACCTTCGAAAGTGCCTGACGCCGCCCAAATACCCGCCCTTGTTGCACCCATGCTCGAAGGCTTGAGCCAGACGGACGCGGTCAGCTCAATGTTCACGGTAAAGGCGAACTCGAAGCGCGGTGCGAACGGGTGATCGGCGCCTGCGGGCATAGCGGGCTCACTCCGATCCATCGGCGGCCTTCAGGTCCTGGTCTTGAAGCCATCGACCAGCCACCAGGATAGCGAAGCCCGCCAGCAGCGCTGTCGCTGCAAGGATCAGCATCGAATAACGGATTGCGAGCGCGCCGAGCGTCGGGGCCAACGCATCGTTGATCGCACCGACCAGCAAAGGTCCGATCGCTTGGCCCAGCAACGCCGAGCAAAGCAGTAGTGTCGCAATCGCCACGGCACGCATTCGAGCCGGAACGATCTCGAGAACGAGTGCGAACACCGGGCCCTGATGGACCAGCGTGAGGAATGCCGACGCCGCATAGGCCGCGAGCCAGACCCAGCGCTCGTCTGCCATCAGGAAGACGATTTCCACCGGCGCAAGCAGCAAACAGGCAAGTGCAGGAATGTTCACTCGCCAGCGAGGCGCGCGCGGAATGAGCCGGTCGATGACTAATCCGCCGAGCAGGACCCCCGCGAGGCCGAATGCACCGCGGATCGGTCCGATCGTCGATGCCACCTCGCCCAGCGACAAACCGTGTACGCGTTCGAGAAAGGTTGGCGTCCACACGCTCGCGGCGAAGACGTTGAGGCCCATGAAGGTGCCTGCGGCCACCAGCGCCACGTAGGCGCGAATCCGCGCCAGGACCGCCAGCGACGCGATCAGGCCTTCTTGGGCGGCAGCGCGGGTGGCACTTGCGGCGGAACGTCTCGGCTCGGGAACAGACCAGTAGAAAAGCCCGGAGAACAAGAGGCCGACCGCGCCTGCGACGACAAACATGGCGCGCCAAGTGTAACGCTCACCAAGCCAACCGAGCAGCGGGAAAAACACCATCAGGGCGATGGAATTACCCATGCCGAACAAGGACAGCGCGAGCGGTCGACGCTCCTTGCGAAACAGGTCGGAAATCATCGAATTGGAGGGAGGAAGCCCGCAGGCTTCTCCGGCGCCCATCAAGAATCGGGCGGCGGCGAGCTGCCAGATGCCGGCAACCCATCCGGTAAGCATCGTCATCAGGCTCCAGAAGGCGAACCCGATCGCGATGATGTTACGCCGGTTCCAACGATCGGCGAGCCAGGCAATCGGCACGCCAAGAAGCGAATAGAACAAAACGAAGGCGAGCCCCGAAACGAGGCCGAGGGCAGTGTCGCTGACCTGCATTTCGGACTTGATCGCCGGGAGCGCCAGGCCAAGTAGCGAGCGGTCGAGATAATTGAACGCGGAGACAAAGGTGAGGAAGGCCAGGCTATACGAAGTGGCGAAGGTCCAGTCTTTGTCATTCACGGCCGCCGTGGCCGTACTCGGCGGTGATGCCGAGCTGGGCAGCGGTGAGGACAGAGAGCCGTCGGCCATGAGGATTACCCCTTCGAGATACGCGTTTCGCACGAAGTGATGAATTCGAGCAAGGCAGGCTTGCCCTCGAGCGTCGCCTTGACGCCGCGCTTGATCGCGGGCGCGATTCCTTCGGGGGTTTCCACGCGCTCCGCGTACCCGCCAAGGGCCCTAGCAAAGGCGGCATAGTCGCCCGAAATGTCGGTTGCCCGGTAGTCCCTTGTCGCGACCGGCATCACCGGCAGCTCGATTGCCATCGCACTATTGTTCAAAAGTATCGAAAGGATGGGCAGCCGCTCTCGCACGGCGGTTTCGAAGTCCATGCCGGTGAAGCCGATGGCGGCATCGCCCCAGACATTGATGCACAGCTTGTCGGGGCAGGCAAGCTTTGCCCCCAAGGCAAGGCCAAGGCCGTAGCCGAGCTGGGTGGACTTGCCCCAACCGATGTAGCTTCCCGGCGTGGTGCATTTCCAGAACGGGGTTAGCTGATCGCGTGGGCTCCCCGCGTCATGCGTGATGATTGTATTGGCGACATCAACAGTCCGTTGAAGCTCCCACAACACGCGATAGGGATTGAGGGGGGCCGCATCAGATTCGAGCAGCGGCTGCCATTGTTTAAACCAGAGCGCTTCGGCTTTTGCGATTTCCCGGCCGACCGGCGCTATGTCGCGTGTGGCGCCGAGACGCGTGCGGCAACAGTCAACGAGCATTTCCAGGGTGAGCCGCGCATCCCCAATTAGGCCCTGCTCGCAACGCACCGACTTGTTGAGATCGGCTGGGTCCAGCGTCGCGTGAATGATGGGCGTGCCGGAAGGCATGCCGACGGCGAAAGCGCTTTCGGAAAAGCTGCAGCCGATGCCGAGGATGAGGTCGGCCCGATCGAGAAAATGCCGCAGTTGGCCAGGCAAGGCAGCACCCGCTGCTCCGAGCGCGAGCGGATGTGTTTCATCGAAAGTGCTCTTGCCGGCAAGGCTAGTCGCCACGGGCGCCCCCAGCAGTTCGGCTAGCTGCCGCAGTTCGTCATATGCTCCGGCCCAATGAACCCCCTGGCCGGCGAAGATCAGCGGTCGCGTGGCCTCGACGAGACGCCGGGCCGCGACCTCGACTTCGATAGCGCTGGGCGCTGTCTTGCAACCAACCACTGGAACATAGTCCAAGGGAGCGGGCAATTGTTCGTCAAGCACGTCCCACGGCATCTCGACCAGCACAGGTCGCCCTCGGCCATTACGCAGCTGTGTGAACGCACGTCGAAGGACGTTTCCTACTTCCCGAGCATCCGTGATCGGTTCGGCATGCTTGGTCACGTCGCGCATCGAGATCGAGCTGTTGTAGTTGTCCGGCACGAATGCGATCCGCCGGGCATAGCCTTGCGGCAGGACCAGGACGGGCACCGATTCAGCGTAGGCTTGAGCCACGCCTCCGTAGGCGTTTTCGGTGCCGGGGCCGTGCTGCATGGCAAAGACACCGATCTTGCGGCCTCGCGTCAGACGCGAAAGCGCATCAGCCATGTGCACGCCGGTACGCTCCTGGCGAACTATGATTGGCCGGATGCCGAGACTTGCCGCTTCTTCAAGGACAGCGTTTCGCGGGTAGCCGAAGATGACCTCGACGCCCTCGCGCCGGAGCACCTCGGCCACGGCCGTGCTGACCTTCATAGCCAGGCAACCCTTGTCACGCCGGCCAGTCGCGAGGGCCGAGGGGCCTTTCGCCCATAACGGTCGTGCGCACCAAATGCCGTCGTTCATATTGGAAATCATGCACGCCGCGGTGGAGCAGGAAGCGATTATCCCAGACCAGCAAGGTGTCCTTCCGCCATTTCACCCGGCAATGGTAGTGAAGGTGTTGTGCGAGCTTCTGCAAGTAGTCGAGCAGCGCCCGGCTCTCCCCCTCGCTCCAGCCGACGAACCGCTGGAAATAAGCTGTTGTGGCGAACAGTGCCTTCCGCCCGGTAACCGGGTGTATTCGCACAGCCGGATGAATGTTTTCGAGTTCGTCTTCCTTGAAGCCGTGCTCTTCGCGCAAGCGCAACCGCTTCTCGGGAGGGAGCAACTCGTTCCGGGCCCATATTTCCTTGCCCGAATAGACAACCTGTAGATCGTCCAAGAGCGCTTTCATGCCCTCGGAAAGCTGCTCATAGACGAGGTAAGCGTTTGAGAAAGCGGTGTCGCCGCCGTACCGCGGGACCTCAAGGGCACGCATCACGACGCACAATGGCGGCCGCAGAAGGAATGGGCTGTCGGTGTGGAAGTGCTCAAACGACGGCACCACGTTTTCGGGCTCGTCGGCCTCGCGCCGCACTTCCTGCATATCATGGATGTCTCCGTATGTCGGCGCCTGGGGAAGTTCGGTGATCGGCCCGAAATACCGCGTGAACGCTTTGTGCTGTTCGGGCGTCAGATTCTGGTCCCGGAAGACGATCACCAGGAAGTGTTCGAACGCTTTCATGACCTCAGTCAGAATTTCGTCGTTCAGCGGCTGACGCAGGTCCACGCCTGAAATCTCGCAGCCACAGGCACCTGTGATCGGCTGGACTTCAATGCGGCGGAATGCTGGCATTGGCAGCCCCGCGACAATCGGCTCGGGCGGCGTCACCGCTGCCATAGTTTCTGTGATGATCACGACAATTCCCTGCTTACGGCTGGATTAGAAACGGCGACGCACCGTCATCGCCCACGTCCGCGGTTCGGCCGGCGAGCCCTGGATGGAGTTGGTCGAGCCGCGGTTGTCGAAGATGTCGGAGTAGTAGAACTTGTCCGTCAGGTTGCGGACCTCGCCCGAGAGTTCCCAGTCGCCGTCGGCTGTCGCGTAAGTCAGGCGCGCGTTGACCAGAGTCCGTCCTTTGATCAGACCGAAAATGTCACGTCCCCCGGTCACCGCGTCGACGTTGTTGGAGTTGCGATTGAACGCGTCCTCGTGGGTGGCATCGACGCGCGGCGTCAGCGTGCCAATGCCATGGAGATCGATGTCGTACTGCGCGCCGATGCTCCACTGCCACGGCGAGATATAGACACCTTCATCCTCGAGTCCGATCCCGGCGCTGGCGGCAATCGCGCTGATCGAGGTGTACTTGAAGTTGAGATACGCGAGCGAGGCGTCAATCGACAGCCCGTCGATCGGCCGCGCGCTTAACTCCAGTTCGAAGCCCTTCACGTCAGCGGCTCCGGCGTTGAGCGGCAGCGCGCACGGCGCTGCGGGCACTCCGGGAAGCGGGCAGCTGGAGACGGTGACGAGAATGTTCTCGTACTTGTTGAGGAAGGCGGCGCCGTTCAAGCGAAGGCGCCGACCGAAGAAGTCGGTCTTGAACCCAGCCTCGTACGCCCTGAGCGTCTCCGGGTCGTGCGGCAGTGCTTGCGCCGGGAAAAAGGGCCGCGGGTTAATGCCGCCGCTCTTGAAGCCCGTGGAGAATTGCGCGTAGGCCATCACGTTATCCGTGAAGTGGAACTGCGCCGCCGCTCGGTAGTCGACGCGGTCCCCCTTGAAGCTGCCGCGCAGCCCGTTCAGCGGCGCGAGCGCTGAAGGCACGGCCCCGCCAGTCGACGAACCCGGCACTCCAAATCGGCCGTAGATGAAGGTCTTTTCGATATCGGTGTAACGTATGCCGCCGATCAGTGTCAGCGGCGGGATTGGGGTCAACTCGGCATTGGCGAACACCGCCTTGGTGGTCGAAGGGACCGAGTTGTCCTCGATAAAGCCCAGCGTGGTCAACGTCACGCGCGTGCGATTGCGGCTTGTCTTGTCGAGGTAGAAGCCGCCGACGGTGACATTGAGATTGTCGGCGATCTCGGCATTAAGCCGCACTTCCTGGCTAAACTGGTGGTTGAAGATTTGGCTGGCCTGGAGCGTCGGCGTCAGCGGAGATCCGTCTCCGGACGAGTACTCTCCATCGAACTGGCGATAGGACGTGATCGACGTCAGGTTGACGTGATCTGTCAAGTCGGCACTGATGGTGCCCGAGAGGCCCCAGGTGTTGATTGCGGCCTTGAGCGGCGCTTGCCACGGAGCCGAGCCATCGCGCGGGGCGAGATCGGCATAGTTCTCGTAACTGACGTATCGGCTGTTGGTAAACGTGTCCTGGGCGAAATTGCCGTATGGCGAATAGCTGACGAAGGGCGAGCCCGTGGTGGTTCCGTAGACATTGCCGTTAAGGGTGTATGCCGCCAGCGGCGGGGTCGCGACGCCAGTCAGCATTGAGCCCGGCACCGCGGGTCGACCGACATACAGTAGCGTCGTTGGGCCGGGGCCGCTGTCGTCTCGCGTGATGTCACCGACGACGTCGACGGTGACGGCCGAGCTCGGTTCCCAGCGCAGCGCCAGGCGGCCGGCGGCATAGGCTTTGCCGCCCTCTTTGCCGAGCCTGCAATCGGTGCTGGTGACACTGCTCGGCACCGTGGAGCCGGGGTGCGTGCATCGGTAGTCGTAGCGAGTTACGTAGCCGTCCTTGTGCACCGCGGCCAATGACAACCGCGCGAACAGATGGTTCGGCACGATCGTGAAGTTGGAGGCAGCGCGACCTTCGAGGCGGTTGAAGCTGCCGACGGTCACCGAGATCAGCGCATCGGGCGTGTCGCTCGGCTTCTTCGAATAGAGCTTGATCGCGCCGCCGATGGAGTTTTGCCCCGCTAGCGTACCTTGCGGGCCGCGGAGGATTTCCACGCGTTCGAGATCGACCAGGTTGAGCATCGATCCGTGCAGTGTCGGCAGATAGACATCGTCGACATAGATTCCGACGCCTGGCTCAAGTGCGAACGTGGTGTCGCGCTGGCCGACGCCGCGGATGAACGCCGCTACCGCCGGGCCGTACGTCGCTGGCGCCTGCCTCAGCGTAACATTAGGTGCGTAACCGCCGAGATCGGCCAACGAGCCCAGGCCACGTTGCTCGAGCATCTCGCCTGTCATGGCGGTGATAGCGATGGGCACGTCCTGTAGCCGCTGCTCGCGGAACTGCGCCGTCACCAGGATCTGGTTGCCCTGGTCATCAGCTTGACTGTCGTCGTCCTTCGAGGATTCGGCCTGCGTCTGATCTTGCGCCGCCGCTGGCTGCGCGCCTGCCGCAAGGATGCCAATTACGAGCACCGAAAGGGCGCTTCCGTTCGACCAGTGGCTCTGGACCCTCATTACACCATCCCCCGTACGACGGCTTCTCGGGAAGCCTCATCCGCCGGCAACGCTACTGGCGGATCAAATTCTGTCAATAAGATTCCATTTTATAGCATTACAATTCTATTATACGGAATTTAATGCTCGATTTGCCCAACTTTTCCATTATAAAGAATTTCAGTTCGAATATGCGGAATTTCGATTGACACAGCCGCCGGGAACGGCATGCTCAGCAAAACAGAGGGGGAGGTGGAATGAACTATCACGAGAGTGAATTCGCGCGGTCGCGATCAACCGCCTGCAAGGCGGCGCTTCTGACCACCGCTGCAGCGTTGGCCTGTGCGGCAGGGACAGCCCAAGCCCAGGAACGCCAAGCCCAGGCACAACCGTCCGGCGTGAAAACCTCCGATGCTGGCGATGCAGCACAGAACGAGGAAGCAGACGGCCCCGGTACGGCCATCATCGTGACCGCCGAGCGCCGCGCAACCAACTTGCAGGACACGCCTCTCTCAGTCGTGGCAATCACCGACGAGGCTGCCCAGGCAAAGGGTATCGAAGATCTCGAGGACCTCGCCAAATTCACCCCCAACCTCAGCATCACGCCGTCCCGTGGGGGTGGCAACAACACGGCCAACTTCGTGATCCGCGGCATCGGAGGCGGAGGAGGAGCGACTGGCGAACGCGGCGTGGGCCTCTACATCGATGGCATCTACATGCCGCGCACCAGCGGGGCCGTAATGCGGGTGCTCGACATCGATCGCATCGAGGTCCTGCGGGGTCCGCAAGGCACTTTGTTCGGCCGCAACTCTACCGGCGGGGCCATCCGCATCTTCAGTAAGCAGCCGACCGATGAATTCGAAGGCTACGTGCGCGGCACTGTCGGCAATCAGAACCGCGCGGACGTGATGGGCACGATCAACCTGCCTGTTGCAGATGGCTTCGCCATTCGCGCTCAGGCCGCTTATTTCAGCCAGGGTGGTTTCGTGCAGCGCGGGACCGAAAAGCTCGGCGAGGAGCGCGATTTCGTCGGCCGTATCCAGGCCAGGATCGAACCGACCGACCGGCTGCGCGCCACGTTCGGTTTCCTCTACACCAAAGGCAAGGCAAACGGCACTCCGTATGTCATGACCGAGTTCGACATGCGGCCCGGGATCGAAGGCGTCCTTCAGGGCAACTATGCGGACTGGATCAATGATGCCTTCAAGGCTGCGGGACAGGCTCCGCTGGCGGCGTACAACGATCCCCGTATCGTCACTGGCGATCCCTATGTCGCCTCGAGCCTATGTCTGCTTGACGATTTCAATCCAGATTACGATGCGGCCTGCAATCAGTCGCTGAGGGACAAATATTGGCAGGGCGATCTCAATCTCGTTTACGACCTCGGCGGTGGTGCGAGCCTCACCGCCATAACGGGCTATTCCAAGCTCCGGCACCGCGGCACGACCGATTTTCAGGTGCTCGGAACTGAAGCCCGGACCGAAAACGTCGACTCCGAAGTCTTCTACCAGGAACTGCAGATCAACGCCGCCTTCCTTGACGGCGCCATCGACTTGGTTACCGGCGGGAACTACTTCCGCGAGAATTCTTCGGCGCCAAACAGCAATCTGACGCGACGAGGCACTAGCGTTTACCCCTTGAATCCCGGCAATCCGCCGAATTCGGACGCCGGGCTATTTGCCACGGCAGACACGCTCACGGAGCAGATTTCCGAATCTGTTGGATTATTCTTGAACGCTACCTGGCATGCGACCGATCGGTTCAACATTACCGCGGGCGTTCGCGACGCGGTTGACCGGAAGGATTACACACAAACCCGCTTTCCCGCGACCGACTTTACCCCCGCGCCGGGCACCACCTCGACCACCGTCCATTCGGCGCATTCCTTCCGCGCGATCGATTGGCGCGGCACCGTCGATTACCATCTGACAGACGATATCATGGCGTACGCCACCGTCTCCAAAGCGTACAAGGCGGGAGCCTTCAGCTACACTATCGCCAGCTGGACGGCCGCGAACAAGGCGACCGGCGCGGCACAGAGCCAAGGCATTCAACCGATCCCGAACGAGCAGGTGATCAACTACGAAGCCGGCCTCAGGATGACGCTCTTCGACCGGCTGCGTCTCAATCCGACCGTCTTTCTGATGGACTACACAAACCGGCAGGCGGCGGTGCAGGTTACCTGCGGCACTGGGACCCTAGTCGGCATTCCCGCGGGCAGCCCGCAATGCCCGGTTGGCTTCCTTATCCAGGTGCGGAACCAGGGCGAAGTGCGCCTGAAGGGCTTCGAGGTGGACGCACAGCTGTCGCTGACGCGCGATCTGGTGTTGGATGGAGGCTTGGCCGTCACCAACGCCACCCTCAAGAACGCACCCGCAGGAACGGTCAATCTTTTCCCGGACGTGCCGTCGCCCACCTTCAACATCGGCGCAACCTGGTCGCCCGACACCCCGGCGGGAAGGCTCACGGTAAATGCCAATTATGCCTACGTGGGAGAGCAGGCGACCCATCCCACGGAGGGCACCGATTCGTCGTACACGCTGCCGGACTACGGCATCGTCAACGCGCGGGTGCAGCTGAGGCTCGATCAGCTGCCCGTTACGATCACGGTGTTCGCAAACAACCTGCTCGATAAGGTCTACGCGACTTATGCGCAGCGCTTCGGCGGAGGGTTCTGGGACTCGGGCTCGGGGACAGGGCTAGCCGCACCGCCGCGCAGCGCATTGTCAGAGGTCCGTGCGCGCCCACGCGAGCTTGGCCTGACCCTGCAATACAACTTTTGAGAGCCGGAAACATGGGTCGCCGTTTCACGCTCGCTTCCGCTCTGGTCGTTGTGCCGCTGCTTTCGTGTGGCGGCACGGCGGCTGCTCAAACGCCTGATCGCTCGAGGCCGCTGTCGCCCGAACAACTCGAGCGCATGGTTCCCAAGCATCCGGATTATCTAGGCGCCCTGGCACCGGGAAACCTTTCGCAGCCCCGACCCGCGCCGCCGTTCAATCTCACCGGCACATGGTTCATCGACCTGTCGGAAGGCTTCAACAAATTCCTATTCGGCCCTCCTTACCCGCCCTTCCATGAAGGCGGGCAGGAAGCTCTGCGTGACGGACCGCTCCACACCGCCCGCAACGAGACCTATCGTGACAGCATCGGCCAGTGCTTCCCGCCGGGCATGCCGATGATCATGACGCGGGTGTGGCCGCATGCGTTCATCCAGCTTCCGACCGCGATCTACATGATTTCCGGCTTCAACAATTCGGTGCGGACGATCTTCATCGACGGGCGGCCGCATTCCGACCCGGACCTCGTCGTGCCCACCTACAATGGCGAGTCGATCGGCCATTTCGATGGAGACACGCTGGTCGTCGACACCAGGTACTTCGAAACTGACAACCACTGGATCGACCGAGGCATCCCAGTCTCCGAACAGTTCGAGATGACCGAGCGCATCCGGCTGCTGAACGACGGCAAATTGATGGAGGTGCAATACGTCATGACCGACCCGCAGAACTGGGACGGCGAGTGGCGCTCGAACAAGCGCTTCAGCCGGCAGGACTATACCGACATCAACGAGTCCAACTGTATCCTCGCCTACAATGACAATCTGCCGGGCACTGATCGTGGCAGCGCAGCTGCCGAAGAACGTGACGCGGCGGGTGTCGAAGCGGTGCAGCCGAAATGAACAACAGATGGTTATGCGCGGGCCTGATCGGCATCTCGGCCCTTGGACTCTTTGCCCTCCCGGCGCTGGCGCATCACAGTTTTGCGATGTTTGATCAGCACAAGATCGTGACCATCGAGGGCACCGTCCGCGAGTTCCAGTGGACCAATCCGCACTCTTTTCTTGAAGTGGAGGTCCCGGCCCGCAGCGGCCCCCCGGTCCACTGGAGCATCGAGCTGAACAGCCCGAATAACCTGAAGCGGCAGGGGTGGACACGAAGCTCCCTGAAAACCGGCGATAGCCTGACGTTAAGGCTTAATCCACTCCGCAGTGGCCAGCGCGGCGGATTGTTCCTCGACGCCAGGCTGTCAAACGGACACGTGCTCGATTCCGGCCTGCCGAAAGATGGCACGCCCGTGAATGTTCCCCGGGCCTAGTGAGGCGGAGATCGTCATGAAGAAGCTTGCGAGTCTTTTACCCGTCGTCGCCCTCTTGGTCACCGCGCCAGGCCTCGCTCACCACAGCTATGCCATGTTCGATACGAACAAGACACTGGTGCTGGAAGCTACGATCGTCCGCTTCAAATGGCAGAACCCGCACGCGTTTATCGAAACGGACGTGGCCGCAGGACGCGAGAGAGAACGCTGGGCGATCGAAATGACGAGTCCCAACAACCTCGTTCAGACCGGTTGGAAGCGCACGTCACTCAGACCCGGCGATCGGGTAAGGTTATATGTCCACCCACTGCGCGCCGGCGCGCGGGGGGGCAGCTATGTCGGCGTTCGTTTCGCCGACGGGTCTTCGCTGGGCGACGTCGATTGATCCTTCACCAATCGGCTCGCTCCAGCGGACCCACCCTTCTGACGCCCAAAGGCTTGGTGATCGGACTTGCCGTGCTGATCGCTTCCGGAGCGGCGCATGCCCAGTCACAGGACGCGGCGCAAATCGGTTCGAGTTACCCAAAAGGCCATTATGCGGAGCTCGACGCGCTGCCGGATTGGGGCGGCATCTGGTTTCTCAACCGCATGGAAGGCGCAACGCGGCCTGCTTCGCCCAGACTAAAGGGTGAATACCTGGCACATAAGGAACAGTGGGGGAGCGAGGTTGCCGCACATGATGGGATCGTGCCACGCGGCCGCTCCAACTGCAGCCCGCCGGGCATGCCGCGCATTATGAGGCTGGCCCAGTATCCTTACGATTTCATTTTCAGCCCCGGTCGAGTGACGGTCAATCAGGAGGCGTGGATGCAGACACGTACCATCTGGACCGACGGACGCGGACACCCCGAAGATCTTGACCCTACCTTCATGGGGCATTCCGTGGGCTATTGGGAAGGCGATACCCTGGTTGTCGACACCCTCGGAATTTCGGAAGAACTCGATATTGATCCCGGTTACGGGCATTCCGACAAGCTTCAGATAATCGAACGCATCCACCTTGAGCCGACTGCCCCCGACACGCTTGTCGATGAGATGCGCATCATCGACCCGCTAGCGCTTCAGGAACCTTACGAAGTGACCGTGACCTATCGGCGCGACCGGTCGGGGACATTGCTGGAATTCCAGTGTTCGCAGAACGACCGCAATCCCGTCGACGAGCACGGCGAAACCGGGTACTTGTGACCTGACGTGCAGCACGCGCACGACAGCTCGGGAATCCAGATCCAGCCAATGAGCGACGAACCGAAGGGGTCTGGCGAGCGGCTGGTCCACGTCCTCAAGCTAATTGCTTCAGGACCGCATCACTTCTCGCTAAGCGACTTGGCGGCTCGCGCCCACTTGCCTGCCAGCACGATCCACCGACTCCTCAAGATCCTTCTGAAAGGCGGCCTCATTGAACGCGGCGCTGGCCAATCCTACCGGCCAGGACGCGAACTCTATTTGCTCGCTTCGCAACTTGTTGCCCGCTTCGATATCTCGCGAGGCGCTCGTCCGTTGCTGGAAAGCCTAGTCAGCGAATGGCACGAAACGGCGGTCCTTGTCTTATACAACCCGACCACCCGACGCGGCACGATTGCGCTAACAGTACAAACGCCGCACCGCCTGCGTTACGCTGTTGAGCTTGGTCTGGAGGTCGCACTCCCCTGGGGCTCACTGGGCCGCGCCATGCTTGCCCATCTTCCTCCGGATGAGATCGAGGCGGTGCTGCAGCAGGAAGACACCGGTCCGCTCACCGGTGTGCCGCTACCTGCGCGGGATGAAATCAAGCAAGCGCTCGAAGCGATCCGTCGGCATGGCTATGCTGACTACTTCGAACCCTCGTATGACCTCGCGGGGTTCGCCTGTCCCGTGTTTGGAGCCGACGAGGAAGTGCTCGGCTGCCTGGGCGTAACGCTGCCAGGGCTTCGCTTTCATCAGATCGACGTGCCTGTTTTGGTAAGATCGCTGAAAGCTGCAGCGGCAAAACTCTCCGAAGAGGCGCAGATTTCGTATAGCTGACGCAGGGAAGATGGCGCAGTGCTGCGGGGTTTGGCGACCGTTCCGTTTCTCTTGGAAGCCAGAAACGCGCCCGAGGCATGGGTGTTGGCAACGATGAGCGAACTGCGCTCGGGCGGCCCGGTGTCTTTCAGGCTGGCGCTTCGCCATCGCGCGGAGTCAGTTCGCCGGCAAAGTACGTGCCTCCCGGCTGGCCGACGGCGGGCAAGCGAGAACGCAGGAAATCGAGCAGTGCCTGAACGCTTGGCTTGACCGACCTTTGCGTTGGCACCCAGGCTTTGAGCCATAAGGGGGGTGGGCGCCAGTCCGGTAGCAGCCGCAAAAGCTTTCCGGCCCGCACGTCGCTCTCAGCCAGCGAGGAGGGCAGGACAGCGATGCCCAGATCGCGCCTGACCGCCTCGCGCAAGACAATCGTATCGTTGACGGAGAGGCGCGGGCGTACGTTGACAGCCAGATCGCCCAGGCTCCCGTAGAAATGCCACACGGTTCCATAGAGCAGAGAGACCAGGCAACTATGCTTTGCCAGATCCGGCGGCGTTTGCGGGGCTCCGAATTTCTCGACGTAGGCTTTGCTCGCGTAGGTTGCGCAAGGATAAGGCATCAGCGGAACGTCGTGGATCTGTTCGAACGTCGACGGGCGAGTGCCGATGGAGAGATCGCATCCCCTTTCGATCGGATTATCGAGGCGATCGATCAGGCGTAAATCCATATCAATCCGAGGATAGCGGACCAGGAAGTCGCAGAAAATCGGGCCCAGTATCCGGCTGGTCACCGTGCCCGGCGCATCAATCCGCAAATGCCCCTGCACCACATCCTTGCGCTCCACGTCTCGCAGATCGTCGAACTCGGAGAGAAGTTTCTGGCATTTGGGGAGCAGCCTCCCCCCGTCCACAGTCAGTTGCAGGTTGCGAGTGGTGCGATGGAATAGCTGGGCCTCGAACTCTTCTTCCAGTTGCCCGATCCGTTTGGACACCACCGACGGCGCGACCGAAAGCGAGCGGGCGGCCGCGGCGAAGCTTCCCAGGCGGGCGGCCGCAAGAAAAGTTCTGACGTTGACCAGTGTGTCCATTGTTCTCGTTTCGAGAATGCAGACTTCTCTTTAAGGTCTATTCTCGGCGCACTCAATCCCAATTAGGTTCTCAAAAAAACGGCCACAGGCCACGACCTTGGGAGAGGAAAGAATGATGTTGAGGATCTTCAAGAACGCCCGTTCGTCCACTTGCGCCCTGGCCATCGCGACCAGCCTTGTCGCAGGTGGCTCAGCCCGCGCGCAGAATGTTGCGAGCGAAACGCCGGGTCCGGCGCAGCAGGCAGACGCTGCCGCTGACAGCGACACGATCGTCGTGACCGGGTCTCGGATTCAGTCCAGTTTCGACAGGCCCACACCGGTCACGATCCTCGATGCGCAGCGACTTGATGATCGCGGTCTTACCAATCTGGGCGACGCCCTCAACGAACTGCCATCCTTTCGGGCAACGCAGACCCCCGCAACCTCGGGCCTTAATCCTGCAGCAGGACTGGTCGTGGGTGGCCGCATCCTTGATTTGCGCGGCCTCGGCGCGGTTCGCACGCTCACCCTGGTGGACGGAAAGCGGTTCGTGCCTTCGACCACGCAGGCGACAGTCGACACCAACATGATACCCTCGATCCTGTTGTCGCGCGCGGAAGTGGTGACCGGCGGTGCTTCAGCCGTCTATGGGTCCGATGCGGTTTCGGGCGTGGTCAACCTTCTGCTGGACAAGAAATTCACGGGCTACAAATTCAATGGCCAGCTGGGCATTTCGAATGAAGGTGACAACTTCACCCGCCAATTCGGCGCTGCCGGAGGATGGGACTTCGGATCCAACCTGCATTTTATCCTGGGCGGTGAATGGGAGAAGGCCGATGGCATCGATGCCTGCCGCGACCGTGACTGGTGCGTCAACGGCCTGACCATCGTCGGCCGCAACCCGCTTTCCCCCGGGCAGACCCCAACGCGTCCGGCCAGCAACATCCTGGCGAACGCTGCAGTCTGGTCAGCCGATTTCCAAGGCATTACCACCCCGCCGGCGAGCGCTTTTACAGGCCGGGATTTGCCGTTTCTGCGCCCCATCGACGGGATCACCTTCGGCAACGACGGCACGCCTCG
Source organism: Croceibacterium sp. (assembly GCA_039920345.1). Lineage (GTDB taxonomy): Bacteria > Pseudomonadota > Alphaproteobacteria > Sphingomonadales > Sphingomonadaceae > Croceibacterium_A. The sequence continues at coordinate 5,816 of JBDSDZ010000086.1, read as the reverse complement.
CCGGTATCAGTTCGGCAGTTATGCCAACCGTATCTGGATGGTCGGCGGCGAGACCGGCAATCCGGCCGAAGAAAATGTCTATTTCGACTTCCCGATCGTTTCGCCGACCGAGCGTTACAGCACCATGGGCTACCTCACCTGGGACGCCACTTCGGATTTGACGCTCGAACTCGGCGTGACCGTGGGCGAGGGCAAAGGCCGCCACCGCAGCACCGCCTATCGCGACATCGCGTTGGTGATCAAGAACGACAATCCTTTCATCCCGCGGTCGAGCGACCCGACGCTCGACATCCCCACCATCCTCGCAAACAGCGGGGCAACCAGCTTCACGTTGGGCAAGGGCTTCAACGACGTGGGGCCGGTACAGATCAGCGTCCGGAACAAGGTGTTCCGCGTCGTCACTTCGGCGGAATACCAGCTCGGCGGAAGCTGGAGCGCCAACGCCTATTACCAATACGGGCGCAATTCCTTCCGCAGCGATTTGACCAACAACACGATCACAGCAAGAATCCGCAACGCCCTCGACGCGACGTCAGTCGGCGGCGTCCCGGTGTGCCGCATCAATGCCGATGCCAGTACTGCCAACGACGATCCGGCCTGCGTGCCGCTCAACCCCTTCGGCACCGCCAATGGCCCATACTTTGCGAGTGCCCAGGCCTATGTGACGGGCGAAGGCTTCCAGACCAACGTCACCAATCAGCACGTCGTCGCCGCCAACGTCACCGGTTCGCTGTTCGAACTGCCGGCCGGCCCGGTTGGCGTGGCTGTCGGCGCGGAATACCGCAGCGACAAGGTCGCGGGCGACACCGACGCCATTTCGCGGGTCAACGGCTTCTTCAATGCGGGCAATGGCTCGCTGATTTCAGGCAAGATCGAGGTCAGCGAAGCCTATGGCGAAATCGACGTGCCGCTGCTGGCCGACGTTGCTTTCGCCCGCGAGCTGGGGGTGAATGGTGCCATCCGCCAAACCCATTACAATCGTTCCAGCGACTTCCAGCCAAGCAGCAAGGTCGACGTTACGACCTGGAAAGTGGGCGGAACATGGGCACCGATTGACGCGGTTCGCTTCCGGGTGACCCGGTCGCGCGATATCCGGGCGCCCAACGTCTCCGAACTGTTTGGTCCGGTTACTCGGTCGACGGGTATTCTGACCGATACCGGAAATGGCGGTGTTCAAGTCATCGTGCCCATTACCAGCGGTTCGAACGGCAACCTCGTGCCCGAAAAGGCCGATACCTTCACCGCCGGTGTGGTGTTCCAGCCGGCCGCGGGCTTCCTGGCCAGGTTCCGGGCCTCGATCGATTACTATGACATCAAAATTGACGACGCCATCAGCACGCTGGGGCAACAGAACATCGTCAATCGTTGTGTGGCGGGGGACGCGCTGAGCTGTTCGCTGATCACCCGCGACGCTGGCAACAACGTAACCAACGTCAACGACACCATCCAGAACGTCAACCAGCTGATCGCGCGCGGTGTCGATATGGAACTGCACTATGCGCAGCCATTTGCCGGAAACAACCGGCTGAACCTGTCGGTCCTGGCCAGCTACGTGGCGGACCTGATTACGGTGGATTCGGCAGGCCAAACCGATCGCGCAGGCCAGACCGGCCTGCGGGGCGGTACGCCTCCCGGCATTCCGGACTGGACCGTCGATGCCAATGCCCGCTTCGATATCGGAGAGATGTTCTCGTTCAACACCCATGTCCGCTGGATCAACAAAGGCTTCTTCTTCCCCACCTTCGTCGAGCCGGGTGACCCTGGGTTTTCCCTAACGAACCCCAACAGCGTGGACATCAACACCCTGCCTTCGAAGACTTATGTCGATATGCTTGCGACGGTGAAACTGGCGACCGCGTGGACTGACGGGCTCGAGATCTATGCCGGTGTCGACAACGTCTTCAACGTCGATCCGCCGCGCTTCCCGGGCGCAAACGGGGCCGGCAACAACGTCCTGTTCAATCCTGTTGGCCGCATGTTCAAGGGCGGACTGCGCGCTAAGTTCTGATCTCCGCGTTCCCGGCCGGGCTTGGCAAGTCCGGCCGCCCCACCTCGTCGTGGGTTGTCGAACTTTGCCGGCGTCGTCGCCGAACCGGCTGGATGGCAGCCTGCGCGCGCCGCGCTGGCAGACCAGTCCAGTCCTCGATTAAAAAGGTCTAAATCAATGATCCTGCGCAGCATTGCCGCCAATACGCCCGTCCGCCGTGCGCACTGGTTGGCACTGGGTCTGAGCGAGGCCGATCTGCTCAAGCCGAAGATCGCGGTGGTCAATTCCTCGTCCGAACTGGCCGTGTGTTTCGCGCATCTCGATGGGGTGGCCAAAGTCGTGAAAGAAGCCGTCCGTGCGGCTGGCGGCGTTCCTTTCGAAGTCCGCACCACCGCGCCGTCTGACTTCATTACGGGCGCGGCGAAGCAGGGTAGCTACATCCTCGCCGGCCGCGATCTGGTCACCAATGACATCGAAGCGCAGGTCGAAGCCGCTTTGCTGGACGGCATGGTTTGCCTGACCAGTTGCGACAAGACTCCGCCCGGCCACCTGATGGCGGCCATGCGGCTCAACATCCCGACCCTGCTCGTCATCGGCGGATACCAGGCGTCCGGCATGATCGGTGACGATCACGTCGACATCGAGGACCTGTTTTCCGGCGGGGTCGGCGCCTTGCTCGGAAAACCGGCCAAGCACTCTGTTGACGATATCGTTCCCCAGGCCATCCGGGGGCCTGGCGTATGTGCGGGCATGGCCACAGCCAACACGATGCACTGTGTGGTGGAAGCGCTGGGCATGTGTGTCTCGGGATCGGCCCCGGTGCGTGCCAACAGCGACAAGATGTTCGATGCTGCGCGCCAGGCCGGGCGGCGGATCGTGGACATGGTCGAGCAGGATCTGACCCCGCGAAAGATCATGACCGAAGGCGCGTTCCGCAATGCCGCCGCGATGGTCCTTGCGGTGTCAGGATCGATCAATGCCATCAAGCACCTGCAGGCGACCGCTACTGAAGGCGGATTGAGCACCGACCTGTATGCGATCTGGGACGAGATGGGACGCACGGTACCCACGCTTGCGGCGGTGCGCCCCAATGGAAGCGTGCGGATCGAGCAATTCGAGGACGCCGGCGGCGCCCGCGCCATGCTCAAGCAACTTGAGCCGGTGCTTGATCTGGCTGTGACCGTCGCGTCCGGCCTGACGATGGCCCAGGACCTGGCCGATGCGACCGTGACAGACGAGGACATCATCCGCCCGCTCGATCGCCCCATCTCGGCGGGTCCCTCGATCGCCATTTTGAAGGGCTCGCTGGCACCTGAAAGTGCCGTCGTGAAGCTCGGCATCCGCGATGGATCGCGCCCCGAAAGCTTTTCTGGCATCGCCCGTGTGTTTGAGAGCACGGCCGCTGCAATGGCCGCGATTGCCGAAGGCCAGCTGTGCAAGGGAGACGTGCTGGTCTTGCGCGGCCAGGGCCTGAAAGGCGGCCCGGCCATGGGCGGCGGCGCGTCGATTGTGCTGTTCGCCATTGATGCTGCAGGTTTGGCCAAGGACGTGGCCTTCGTGACAGACGGTCAACTCTCCGGGCTTTGCCTCAAGGGCCTGACCGTGGCGGAAGTCGCCCCCGAAGGGGCGGTCGGCGGCCCGATCGGCAAAGTCCAGAACGGCGATCCGATCGAGATCGATGTGGCAGAGCGGCGCCTGGACCTGATGGTTTCTGCCGAGGAACTTGCGCGGCGACCCGGTTTGCAAAACGCCTATCCCGTGCCGGCCGACGGTTGGCTTGGAATGTACCGGCGCGATGTGCAACCTATGGCAACGGGCGCGGTCCTGATCGAGATCGACAAGTGATGGAGCGACACGATGGTTAGCCTCACCAACGACGAACGGGCGATGCTGGACGGGCGCGACGGCCCGGCAGTTGCCAAGGCAATGGACCTGCTAGTCCGCTATGCCGAGGCGCTGGGTGCTGAGGATTTCGTCTACACCGACAATGTCGCCGGTGTGCCCGGTTCCTCGCCGCAATGGGTCAAGGACTACTACGCCGAGGACGGAGGCGATTACCGCGCCGTCTTTTCGCGGTTCGATCTCGATTCCGATGAAGCGGTCGACGTCCCCCGGATGAATGCGTTCAGTTGCCATCTGCAGGGCGGGATGGACCCCGAGATGTGGCGCGATCAGGGCATGAGCGAAGAGGCCTTTGCCAATTTCCGCAGCGACGAGGCCGAAGTGGCCGGGCACGGCATCCAGGTGATGAAGACCTGCACGCCCTATCTCGCCGGCAATGTTCCGGTGATGGGCGAACATTGCGCGTGGATGGAATCGAGCGCGGTGGTGTTCTGCAATTCGGTCATCGGCGGCCGGACCAACTGCGAAGGACGCGAATCAACCAGCGCCGCGATGCTGGCCAAACGCATCCCCAATTGGGGCTTCCACACCGACGAATTCCGGATCGGCCAACACGCGATCGAAGTCGAAGTCCCGGTCGATTCAATCTTCGAATGGGGCATGCTGGGATATTACACCGGTGGCGCCGTGGAGGACGCAATCCCCGTCCTCGACGGCAAGATCGGCGAGGCATCGCTCATCAAACACAAACATTTTGGTGCGGCAGCGGCCTCGTCCGGCGGCGTGGAAATGTATCACATGGTCGGGATCACCCCCGAAGCCCGTAGCCGCGAGGTCGCCTTCGGCGGGCCGGACAAGGGAACCCGCTTTACCTATGGCCTGCGCGAGCGGGCGGCGATCTACGAACGGCTCAACAGCATCGGCGAGAGCGACACCGTTGATTATGTCATGCTCGGTTGCCCGCATTACTCGGCAGACCAGATCGCCACAGCGGCGCGTATGCTCGAGGGGCGCACTGTTCACGCAAACAGCGAGCTATGGATTTTTACCAGCCGGGCGGTGAAGGCAACGGCGGTTGCGAGTGGTTATGCGGAGATCCTGCGCAAAGCGGGCGCCAAGCTCATGACCGACACTTGTTCGGCGATCAGTCAGGCCGTGCCCAAGGGGACCAGGGTCGCGGCCTTCGACAGCGCGAAGCAGACGCATTACCTTCCCGCCATGATGGGAATCGAAGGCTGGTTCGGGACGACGCAGGAATGCATCGACGCGGCCTGCACCGGCAAATGGCAAGGGAGGTTGAACTGATGGTAACCGCTGCACTCAAGTCGCCCGACGTGATCCTGCGCGGCCGCAAGGTCGTGGGCGGAACGTGCGAAGGCGAAGCGCTGGTGACCCGGCAAACCATTTCCGGCTGGGGCGGAGTCAATCCGATGCGGGGCGAGGTGATCGAAAGTCACCACGAGCTGCGCGGGCAGAGCTTTGCCGGCAAGATCCTCGTCTTCCCTGGCGCCAAAGGCTCTTCGGGATGGTCCGGTATCTTTCACATGACCCGGCTGACCGGGAAGGCGCCACTTGGCTTGCTGTTCACGATTACCACGACCAAGGCGGCGCTGGGGGCCGTCGTACTGAGAGTGCCGACAATGACCGATTTCGACATCGACCCGCTGGACCTGATCGAAACGGGCGATTGGGTCCGCATCGATGCCGATGCCGGCGAAGTCCATGTCTGGAAATGCGGAGTGGCTGGGTGACCGATAAATCTGACGACAAGCCCAAGTTGCAACGCGTCGAGGGACACAGCGAAACGCGCTTCCTCGGCTCCGATGTGTTCGAAAGCGCGGGCCGCAACCTGCCACCGCCCCGGCGCGGCGGTACCGTGCGCGAGGACGCGCGCGAGATCGACATCTATCACACCGCCGACGTGGTGGTAATCGGCGGCGGCCCGGCCGGCTGCGCCGCGGCCTGGGCGGCGGCGAAGACCGGCGCG
>JBDSDZ010000085.1:0-6399 GCA_039920345.1 Croceibacterium sp. | reverse complement strand
GTGCCGCCGCTGCTATCGCTTGAAGAAGCCGCGCTCTCGCCCCCGGCGCGGGCGTTTTACGACGAGAACAGGCGGGTCGCGAACGGCAAAGCCAAGCGCGTGCTCGGCTGGCGCCCGCGCTTTGCCGATTACCGCGCCGGGCTCAGGGCGTGTCTGCAATCGGCGCGTTGCGACCCCGTAGGGCAATGACCATGCCGAACAGCGCCAGCGCGCCGCCAGCGAGCGCGAGAGCCGTCCACCGATAACCCTCGAACAGCGTCGAAACACCCATCGCCACCACCGGCACGACGACGCCGTTATACGCCGCCCGGCCGGGGCCGAGATCACGGATCAGGCGGAAATAGAGCGGGAAAGTCACCACCGAACCGATGATGGCGAGATAGGCCACGCCGCCCCAGTACCGTGCGCTGTCGGGAAACACCGGCGGTCCGGCGAGCGCCCAGGCAATCGCCGCGTCGGCCAGCGTGCCCCACAACATCGCCCACGCCAGCAGCACCAGCAGCGGATGCTCCTGCGCCCGCGGGGTTGCCTGCATCACGTTGGCGGACGAGGCCGAGAGTATCCCAAGCGCGGTCAGCACTGTGCCGAGACCAACCATGGTGCTGCTCGGCGCGCGGGCAGATTCGTGCATCAGCAGCAAAACAATGCCCGCGAGTCCGACGAGCGACCCCGCCAGGAAACGGCGCGTAATCGGCTGGCCGAGAAAGACCCGCCCCAGAATCGCATTGGGTAGCATCAGCAACCCGAACAGAACCGCTACGATGCCCGATGTCAGGTGCAGTTCGGCGCGGTAGACAAAGTTGAAATTGAAGCAGAACTGGGCCAGCCCGATAGCCAACGCCAGCCCGTGACCCGACCGGGTCAGACCAAGGCCCCGGCGGCCCAGCGCGGCGAGGACGAACATGCCAGCGGCGGCAATCGCGAAGCGGTAGGTCACCGACCAGCTGGGCGGAGCGGCGGCCAACTGGTCCTTGATCACGAACCAGGTCGAACCCCAGATCATCGCCACCAGCAGGAATGGCAGCGCGACTTGCGGACGCAGCAGCAAGTGGCGGCGGTCAGGCCCGGCCGGCGTGCTCATCGGCACGTCACAACGCGGCAATCGCCTTGCCCAGTGCTTGCGCGTGTTCCTGCCGGGTGTCCCATGCCGCAACCATCCGCGCAGCGTCGGGGCCCCAGTCGTAGAAGCCGAAGCCTAGCGCACGCAGCGCCTCGCGCTCGGCGGCGGTGCAGCGCAGGAAGACCTCGTTGGCTTCTACCGGATGGAGCAGACGCTCGCCCGCGGCGCTGGCAATTTCATCGGCCGCAGCATTGGCACAACGGGCATTGGCCAGCCACAAGCCGTTTTCGACCAGCGCCAGCACTTGCGCCGCGAGGAAGCGGCCTTTCGACTGCAAGTGCCCGGCACGTTTGCGGCGATAGCGTGCAACCTGCGCCAGTTCGGGCTTGAAGAACACGATCGCGTCGGCGTTCATGCCGCCGTTCTTGATGCAGCCGAAGCTGAGCGCATCGATCTCGCCGCAGACGTCGCGCGGGGCGCACCCAAGACGCGCTGCCGCATTGGCAAAGCGCGCCCCGTCGACATGAACGGACAGCTTGCGCCCCCGCGCATGGGCCACAAGCGCCGCGATCTCTGCGCGCGAATAGACCATCCCGTATTCGGTCGCCTGGGTCAGCGACACCGCATGCGGCTGGACCTGGTGCACGTCGTCGCGGATCGAGCCGACCACGCTTTCGACTGCCTCAGGAGTCAGCTTGGCGCCTTCGCCATCGGCCAGCAGCAGCTTGGCGCCGTGGGTGTAGAAGGCCGGCGCGCCGCATTCGTCCATCTCGATATGGGCTTCGCGGTGACACACCACACCGCCGTGCGGCGGGACCATTGTCGCCAGCGCCAGGCAGTTGGCCGCCGTGCCCGACGCGACCCACATCACCGCAACGTCGCTGCCGAACAGGGTACTGAACGTGTCATCGAGCCGGCGGCTCAGCGCGTCGGTATCGTAGGGCGTATCGGCGCCATCGGCGGCGCGCATCGCGTCCCACACCTGGGGATGGACCGCGGCGGCGTTGTCGGACAGGAATTGCATGCGGAACGCCATGGCTTGGCGAAAGGTTCTAGGCAAGAAGGAGACACCCCGACATGAGCGACGCGATCGAGATTACCCGCAGCGACGAGACCACCCACGGGGCTTACCGTGCCCAAGTGCCCGGTTCTTCGCGGCAGGCCGAGCTGACCTGGGTCGCGCGCGGCGAGGCGCGGATCGCCGATCATACCTTCGTGCCGCCCGAAGCGCGCGGAACCGGGATCGCGGCCAAACTGGTCGATGCGCTGATTTCCGACGCGCGTGCGCAGGGGTTCAAGATCGTGCCGCAGTGCAGCTATGTCGAAGCCGCTTTCCGGCGCCATCCCGAGTGGGCAGATGTGCTGGCCGTTCCGCCGAGCTGAACTAACTTGTGGATTTTAAACCTTTCTCGGAACGAAACCGCCTTGTCAGCCATTGTCTAAGTACACCGGCCGATGAGGCTGGCGGCCATCGCTCCCCGCTGATGCGGGTAGAGCTTTTATTAAGACCGCTAGACCCCGCGCCTCACCCGAGGGCGGGCTCGCTCGTTGGCTAACCGGAAGGATGGCTCACATGAACCAGACAACCCAGAACCGTCAGACCTACTCAGATGCGACGCTTGAGAAGCGTCGCGAATTCGATCGCAGCCGCCCGGTGGAGCGCGACGAAACCAGTCGCTTGATCAGCTCGAACAAGGTCGAGGGGACGACGGTGTACTCACCAAGCGGCGACAAAATGGGCTCGATCGATCACGTGATGATCGGCAAGCGCTCGGGCCGCGCGGAATATGCGGTGATGAGCTTCGGGGGTTTCCTCGGAATGGGTGAAAGCTTCCACCCGCTGCCGTGGGACAAGCTCGACTATGACACCGAACGTGACGGCTACGTGGTCGACATCAGCAAGGAGCAGCTCGAAAAGGGCCCCAGCTTCAAGCGCGATGCCGAACCAGACTACGACCGCAACTACGGCGAGAGCGTCTACACGTACTACGGCGTGATCTACTGATCAGTCGACCCTTAAGCCTAGCGCGGCGCAAGACCGGCCAGGCCAAGACATTCGCCGAAAGGCTTCGGCTTCGACCGGGGCCTTTTTGTTTGCGCGGGTTTGTTTGCGCGGGCGGGAATGCTTTGAATGGTGCTGCTGGGGAGGATTGAACTCCCGACCTCACCCTTACCAAGGGTGCGCTCTACCACTGAGCTACAGCAGCGCCGGAAAACAGGGGCGCGCTATTGTCGGGAGCGGCTGGCATGTCAAGCTGTGCTTGAGGGCGCCGGGCAATCGCGGCAAGGTAGCGACCATGAGTGACAATCGGGCACCGCCATCGCGCGAAGAACGGCTTGCCGCCAAGCTGCGCGAGAACCTGCGGCTGAGGAAGGCGCAGGCCCGGGCGATGGAGGCGGCACCGGAGGCGGCGCCGGTTCAGCCCCTTCCCAAAAAGGACCCGCCTCGCTAACGGGTGGCGCTCCGTGAATTCCCCAGGAGCGACCTCTCCCGTGCCCAGCCCGACTGCCGCAACCCTGATCCTGGTGCGCCATGGCCAGAGCCAGTGGAATCTCGAAAACCGCTTTACCGGCTGGTGGGACGTGGACCTGACCGAAAAGGGCGTGGCCGAAGCGCGCGCAGCGGGCGAATTGCTGGCCGAAAAGGGATTGCTGCCCACGGTTGCGTTCACCTCGCTCCAGACCCGCGCGATCCGTACGCTGCACCTGGCGCTGGAGACTTGCGGGCGGTTGTGGGTCCCCGAAACCAAGGATTGGCGGCTGAATGAGCGCCACTACGGCGGGCTCACCGGGCTCGACAAGGCGCAGACCGCGGCCAAACACGGCGACGAGCAGGTCAAGGTGTGGCGCCGCAGTTTCGATGTCCCCCCGCCTCCGATGGACCCCGGCGGGCTCTACGATCTTTCCGCCGATCCGCGTTATGCCGGGATCGCCATTCCCACGACGGAAAGCCTCAAGCTGACCATCGAGCGCGTGCTGCCCTATTGGCAAAGCGCGATCCTGCCGCAACTGGCGGCGGGCGAGACGGTGATCGTTTCGGCCCACGGCAATTCGCTGCGGGCGCTGGTCAAGCACCTGTCGGGGATTTCGGATGCGGACATCACCGGGCTCGAGATTCCCACCGGCCAGCCGATCGTCTATCAATTCGACGCGGAAATGCGCGCGGGTGAGCGGCATTACCTGAAGGATCGTTGAGATGGGGACAGCAGCAAAACCGCCGGTAGCCATCGTCATGGGCAGCCAGTCTGACTGGTCGACCATGAAGCGCGCCGCCGATGTGCTCGATGCTTTGGGCGTCGCTTACGAGGCGCGCATTGTCTCCGCGCACCGCACGCCCGAACGGATGGTCGATTTCGCCAAGGGCGCGGCGGCAGACGGATTCAAGGTGATTATCGCCGGGGCGGGCGGCGCGGCACATTTGCCGGGCATGGTCTCCTCGCTTACCCACCTTCCAGTCCTCGGTGTGCCGGTGCAATCGAAAGCGCTGTCGGGGCAGGACAGTCTGCTGTCGATCGTGCAGATGCCGGCGGGTATCCCGGTCGGCACACTGGCGATTGGCGAGGCGGGCGCGACCAACGCCGGGCTGCTCGCCGCCGCCATCCTGGCGCTGTCGGACGAGGGGCTCGCCACCCGGCTGCAGGCGTGGCGCGCGGCGCAAACCGGGGCGGTCGCCGAAACGCCGACCGATACCTGAGCGGATGATACTTCCCGGTTCGACCATCGGCATCCTGGGCGGCGGCCAGCTTGGGCGGATGCTGGCCATGGCCGCCGCGCAGCTCGGCTATAAGTGCCACGTCTATTCGCCCGACCGTGACAGCGTCGCCGCCGAAGTCAGCACGGCGTTCACCTGCGGCGACTGGCACGACCGCGCGGCGATTGCCGCGTTCGCGCTCGAATGCAACGTGGTCACATACGAGTTCGAGAACGTGCCGGTCGCACCCCTGACCGCCATTCCGCATGACCGGCTAGCCCCCAGCACCCGCGCGCTCGAAGTGGCGCAGGACCGGCTGCGGGAAAAACGCTTTGCCGAAGAGTTCGGCGGCCGCGCCGCGCCTTTCGCTGCCGTCGAAAGCGACGCCGAACTGCACGACGCGATCGAGCGCACCGGCACCCCCGGCATCCTCAAAACCCGCCGCGACGGCTATGACGGCAAGGGCCAGTGGCGGGTCAATTCGGCGAGCGAGGTTGCGGGCCTGCGGGTGCCCAACAACGGGCTGGTTTACGAAGGGCTGGTCCGCTTCGAAGCCGAATTTTCGGTCATCCTGGTGCGCGGTCGTGATGGCGATCTGCGCTTTTGGGACAGCACGCAGAACGTGCACGAGGACGGCATCCTCGCGCGCTCGACCCTGCCCGCACCGGCGCTGATCGGGGAACAAGTGCCCGAAGCGCGCAGGCTGGCGCGCGCCGTGGCCGAAGCGCTCGATTATGTCGGGGTGCTGACGCTCGAGTTCTTCGCCACCACGCAGGGCCCGGTGTTCAATGAAATGGCCCCCCGCGTGCACAATTCGGGCCACTGGACAATCGAAGGCGCGGTCACCAGCCAGTTCGAAAATCATGTGCGGGCGATCTGCGGGTTGCCGCTCGGCGATACCGCCTCGATTGGCCGCGCAATGCAAATGACCAACCTGATCGGCGATGTCGCGGGGCAGACCGCCGCGATCCTCGCCGATTCCGCCGCGCACCTCCATCTCTACGGCAAGGCCGAGGCGCGCGACGGGCGCAAGATGGGCCATGTGACGAAACTGGGCTGATGGCGCGGCAGGTGATCTACGTGGTCGCGCGCGCGCTCGATGGCACCATCGCGCAAGACAACGACGTACCGTGGAAGATCCGCGAGGACCTGCAGCGCTTCAAGCGGCTCACGCTGGGCATGCCGATGGTCATGGGCCGCAAAACCTTTGACAGCCTGCCCGGCCTGCTGCCTGGCCGCCGCCACATCGTGCTCACCCGGCAGAAGGGCTGGAGCGCGCCGGGCGCCGAAGTGGCGCATTCGCTGGAGCAGGCGCTGGAATTGGCAGGCGACGGCGACTTCACCGTCATCGGCGGCGCGGATGCGTTCGAGATGTTCATGCACCTCGCCACCCGGCTCGAGATCACCGAAGTGCTCGAACATACCGGCGGCGACGTGTTCATGGCCGCGCCTGGCCCCGAATGGCAGGTGCAGACGCGCGAGGACCACCCGGCCAAGGGTGACGATCCGGCCTACGCCTTCGTGACGCTCGAGCGGCGGTGATGAGGTTCGGCCACCGCGACCCGGTGCCGCAGGCCTTGCGCGGCGCGGTGATTGCGCTGGGCAATTTTGACGGGTTCCATCTCGGCCACCAGAAAGTCGTCGCCGA
>JBDSDZ010000084.1:0-4893 GCA_039920345.1 Croceibacterium sp. | reverse complement strand
ATCGGCAACATGCGCGCCTATGTGTTTGCGGACATTCTTGGGCGGACGCTGAGCTGGAAGGGTTATGCGCTCACCCATGTGATCAACATCACCGATGTCGGCCACCTGACCGATGATGCCGATGCGGGCGAAGACAAGCTGGAGGCGGCGGCCAAGGCCAACTCGCAGTCGATCTGGGACATCGCGAAGCATTTCACGGAGGCGTATTGGGCGGACATCAAGGCGCTCAACATCCGCCAGCCAGCGCAGTGGTCGATCGCGACCGATTACGTCCCGGCGATGATCGAGTTCGCCACCAGCATCGCGGACAAGCACTGCTACGAGCTGGAGGGCGGGCTGTACTTCGACGTCTCGACCGTCGCCGATTACGGGCGGCTGGCGCGGGCTCACACCGACGAGGGTGAGGGGCGCATCGAGGCCGTCGAAGGCAAGCGCAACGCGGCCGACTTTGCCATCTGGCGCAAGACCCCGCCGGGCGAGACGCGGCAGATGGAATGGGATTCGCCGTGGGGCAAGGGCGCGCCGGGCTGGCATCTGGAATGCTCGGTGATGAGCGGGCAGTTGCTCGGATTCCCGTTCGACATCCACACCGGCGGCATTGACCACCGCGAGATTCACCACCCGAACGAGATCGCCCAGAACCAGGCATTCTGCTGCACCAATGGCCTCAGCGTGCCCGCCAACAGCGGCGCCAAGATCTGGATGCACAACAACTTCCTGGTCGAGCGATCCGGCAAGATGAGCAAGAGTTCGGGCGAATTCCTGCGGCTGCAACTTCTGATCGACAAGGGCTACCACCCGCTCGCCTACCGCATGATGTGCCTGCAGGCGCACTATCGCAGCGAGCTGGAGTTTTCGTGGGAAGGGCTGGGGGCGGCGCTGGTGCGGTTGAAGCGGCTGGTGATGGCGATCCAGCAACTCAAATCCCGTTATGCTGAACTTGGTTCAGTATCCATCGATCCGCTCAGAACCGAGGGATGGACCCTGAAAAAAGTTCAGGTTGACGGGGGGGCGAACGTGGCGCCGCTGATCGAGCGGTTTGATGCGGCGGTGTCCGATGACCTCAATTCGGCAGTCGGGCTTACCGTGCTCGAAGAACTTGTAGCTTTGAAGAAAGTTGAGCCGGGCGAGAAGCTCGCTGCCATTGGCGCAATGGACGCGGTGCTCGGCCTCGGTCTGCTGGGACTGGCGCGTGCAGACCTCCGCATTCGTCCCAAATCCGCAACCATCACCGAATCCGAAATCGAAGCTGCCCTTACCCGCCGCAAGGGCGCGCGGGCGGACAAGGATTTTGCCACTTCCGATTCCATCCGCGATGAACTTGGCGCCAAGGGAGTCGAGGTGATGGACGGCGATCCGCTCGGGTGGGAGTGGAAGCTCTGACCGTTGCGGTCCTGCCCGATCGTGTGCGCCCGATCCTCGAGGGGCGGTTGCCCGATTGGCTGGAGCCGCGCTGGTGGGATTCGCCCGTCGCGCTGGTGACCCTCGCGCCCGCTGCCGAGATCGGCTGGTTCGATCTGCATACCAAACCGCCGGTTCTGGCCTCGGTCGCCAGCGCGACGGGCCTGCGCTGGCTCAACACCTCCTACGCCGGGGTCGACTGGTTGCCGCTGGCGGACCTGGCACAGCGCGGGGTAGCCCTGACCTGCGGCACCGGGCTGACCACGCAGCAGGTGTCCGAATTTGCGGTCATGGGCATGCTCGCCATCGCCAAGGATTACCGCGCGGTGGTGCGGGCGCAGGACCGGCACGCGTGGCTCGATGTCGCGCCGGGCGAGCGCGACCTTGCCGGCAGCCGGGCGCTGATCCTGGGCCACGGGGCGATTGGCCAGGCGATCGAGCGCGCGCTGCTCGGCTTCGGGGTCGAGGTGATTGCGGTCTCCAGCCACCGCCCGCGTAACTGGCGCAGCCAGATCGGCAGCTTCGACTGGATCGTGCTGACGGTGCCCGGAACGCCCGAGACCAAGGGCATGATCGGCGCGGCGGAACTGGCGGCGATGAAACCCGAGGCGGTGCTGGTGAACTTTGCCCGCGCCGACTGCGTGGACCAAGCCGCGCTGGTCGAGGCGCTGGGCGAACGGCGCATCGCTGCCGCCCTGCTCGACCTGACCGACCCCGAACCACTTCCGCCCGGCCATCCGCTGTGGTCGCTCGATAACGCGCACATCACGATGCACCTGTCGGGCATTCCCACCCCCGCCAGCCAGCAACGCGCCGCCGAACGGTTCCTGCGCAATTGCGCCGCGTTTCACACCGGCGAAGCACTCGAAGCGCAAGTCGATCTGGCGCGCGGTTATTGATGCGGTGACTCTGGTGCTGACGTTTGTTAGGCATTGCCAACGGTATCAGGGGGGATGGGCATATGGCCGACAGTGGCGAGCGACAGAAGGCTTCGGACTTATTCATCGAATGTCTTGAGGCGGAAGGCTGCGAATACATCTTCGGCGTGCCCGGCGAAGAGAACCTCGACTTCCTCGACTCGCTGTCGCGTTCCAAGCAGATCAAGCTGATCCTGACCCGGCACGAACAGGGCGCCGGGTTCATGGCCGCCACTTATGGCCGTCATACCGGCAAGACCGGGGTGTGCCTGGCGACGCTCGGTCCGGGGGCGACCAACTTCGTCACCGCCGCCGCTTATGCCCAGCTTGGCGGGATGCCGATGATGATGATCACCGGGCAAAAGCCGATCAAGAAATCCAAGCAGGGCCGGTTCCAGATCCTCGACGTGGTGGCGATGATGGGACCGATCACCAAGTATGCCCACCAGCTCGCCGCGGGCGACAACATCCCCAGCCGCGTGCGCGAAGCTTACCGGCTGGCGGAAGAGGAAAAGCCCGGCGCGGTGCACCTCGAATTTCCCGAGGACATTGCCGAGGAAAAGACCGACTCGCACCCGATCCAGCGTTCGATCGCGCGGCGTCCTTCGGCTGAGGCCAAGGCGGTGCGCCAGGCGGTGGAGCTGATCGAAAAAGCCAAGGCCCCGGTGCTGGTGATCGGCGCGGGCGCCAACCGTAAGATGACCGGGCGGATGCTCGAACAGTTGGTCGAGAAGACCGGCATCCCGTTCCTCACCACCCAGATGGGCAAGGGCGTGATCGACGAGCGGCACCCCAAGTTCCTCGGCTGCGCGGCGCTGTCCGCCGGCGACTTCGTCCACCGTGCGGTGGAGGATTCGGACTGCATCATCAATGTCGGGCACGACGTGATCGAAAAGCCGCCGTTCTTCATGAAGAACGGCGGGGCGCACGTGATCCACGTCTCCACCCGCACGGCGGAAGTCGATCCGGTGTACTTCCCGCAAGTCGAGGTAATCGGCGATATTGCCAACGCGATCTGGCAGATCAAGCAGGACATCACGCCCAACCGGTCGTGGAATTTTGACCACATGCTGGCCTATCACGCGGCCGAACTGGAACACACCGGCAAGCTGGCGGCCGACGATCGCTTCCCGATTTTCCCGCCGCACCTGGTCCAGCAAGTGCGCGACGCGATGCCGCATGACGGGATCATCTGCCTCGATAACGGGGTCTACAAGATCTGGTTCGCGCGCGGCTATACCGCGCACTTGCCCAACACGGTGCTGCTCGACAATGCGCTGGCGACGATGGGCGCGGGCCTGCCCTCCGCGATGATGAGCGCGATGCTGTATCCAGAGCGCAAGGTGATGGCGATCTGCGGCGACGGCGGGTTCATGATGAACAGCCAGGAGATGGAGACCTCGGTCCGGCTCGGCCTCAACCTGACAGTGCTGATCCTGCGCGATGACAGCTACGGCATGATCCGCTGGAAACAGGCCAACATGGGTTTCAAGGATTTCGGGCTGACCTATGGCAACCCGGATTTCGTCAAGTACGCCGAAGCATACGGCGCCGCTGGTCACCGGGCGGAATCGAGCGCGCACCTGAAGGAAGTGCTGGCCCACTGCAATTCCACCCCCGGCGTGCACCTGATCGATTGCCCGGTCGACTACACCGAGAACGACCAGATCCTGAACAAGGATATCAAAGAGCTGTCGAAGGCGCTGTAGGGCCCTTTTTACGTCACCCCGGACGTGATCCGGGGTCCCGCTCTTTTCTCGCGGCGGGACCGAAACAAGCGGGATCCCGGCTCTAGGCCGGGATGACGAGGAAAACCGATGGTCACGCCGAAACTCAAGGACACCTACCCGCTCTACCTCAACAACAAGGCGGTGCAGCCAAACACCGATCTTGAGGTGACCGACAAGTTCACCGGCAAGGTCGCGTTTCGCACGGCGCTGGCGACGCCGGAGATCATCCTTGAGGGGATTGCCGGGGCGGTGCGCGCGGCGGAGCCGATGGCCCGGCTGGCGAGCTATGAGAAGCAGGGCGTGCTTGATCACTGCGTCGTGCGGTTCAAGGAACGGTTCGACGAGCTCGCCTATGCGCTGTGCGTCGAGGCCGGAAAGCCGATCAAGGATGCCGAGGGCGAGGTTACCCGGCTGATCGATACTTTCCGCATCGCGGCGGAGGAATCGACCCGCAATTACGGCGAGGTCCAGCCGCTCGACATTTCGGCGCGGGCCAAGGGTTACATGGGCATCTGGAAGCGCGTGCCGATCGGGCCGTGCAGCTTCATTTCGCCGTTTAACTTCCCGCTCAACCTGGCCGCGCACAAGATTGCCCCCGCCATCGCGATGGGCTGCCCGTTCGTGATGAAGCCCGCCAGCCTGACGCCGCTGGGCGCAATCATCATGGGCGAAGTGTTGGCCGAATGCGATGTACTGCCCGAGGGCGCGTTTTCGATCCTGCCGGCGCACCGCAGCGGGGCCGACCTGTTTACCGAGGACGAGCGTTTGAAGCTGCTCAGCTTCACCGGTTCGCCCGGCGTTGGCTGGGCGCTCAAGGCCAAGGCGGGCAAGAAGAAGGTCGTGCT
>JBDSDZ010000083.1:0-15562 GCA_039920345.1 Croceibacterium sp. | reverse complement strand
TTGTTCGAGGTCACCCGGCTGACGGTGCTTTCGTGCACCTCGATCGCTTCGGCCACGGCGCGCAACGTCAACGGCTTGAGGTGCGCAACGCCGCGGCGGAAGAACGCTTCCTGCTGTTTGACGATTTCGGCGGCGACCTTGAGGATCGTTCGCTGGCGCTGGTCGAGCGCCTTGATCAGCCACTTGGCGTCCGCCAGCTTCTCGCTCAGCCAGGCCTTCGAGGCCTTGTCGAAACAGCCGCTACGCAATTCCACGTAGTAGGAGCGATTGACCACCAGCCGGGGGAGCGTGGCCTGGTTGATAGCGATATCCCATCCGTCCGCGGCCGCCGGGGCAATCAGGACGTCGGGCACGATCGGCTCGCGCTCGCTGCCGCCAATTTGCAGTCCCGGCTTGGGATCGTAGCCGCGCAGTTCGGCCAGCATGTCGGCGAAATCTTCGTCGTCGACGTCGCACATGCGTTTGAGCCGGGCGATTTCGCCGCGCGCCAGCAAGTCGAGGTTATCGATCAGACGCGCCATGCACGGATCGTAGCGGTCAGCTTCCTTCGCCTGCAGCGCCAGGCATTCGGACAACGTGCGCGCGCCGACACCGGTCGGCTCGAGCGATTGCAGCAGATCCAGTCCCGCTTCGACATCCGCCAGCGGCAATCCTAGATCGCCGGACACTTCGCGCAGCGGCGACGCGAGATACCCGGCGTCGTCCAGCAGGTTGATCAGGTGGCGCACCACGAACAGCATCTGCGGGTCCTGGGTGAGGGTGCCGGCCAGGCCTTCGAGGTGCTGGGCGAGGGTGGCGGCCGCGCCGCTTCGGTCATCGAGATCACGCTCGTCCTCGCTGCCCGGGCCTGCGGCAGACCAGTCGCCGGTGTCGCGGTCACGGTCGAGCGTGGTGGGATCGATGTCGAGCGGGGCGTCGGCCTCGCCCTGCCCGCGCAGGATCAGTTCGTCGGCGGTTGAATCGGGCGCCGCTTCCTCCGGCCCGTCGGAAGCCTCGGCGCGCTCGTGCGTAAGCTCGCCGGCCTCGAGCAGCGGATTGGTTTCCAGCGCATCGCCGATGAAGGCTTCGATCTCGAGATTGGACAATGCCAGCAGCTTGATCGCCTGCTGCAGCTGCGGCGTCATCGTCAGCGTCTGGCTCTGCCTGAGGTCGAGGCGCGGCCCCAGTGACATTGCTATCCTCCCGCCCAGTACGCCATCAACGGGTCCGCCATCAGAGCGTGAAGCTTTCGCCGAGGTAGAGCCGCCGGACATTGGGATCGGCAACGAGGTCTTCCGGGCTGCCGGCAAACAGCACCTGGCCGCCGTAGATGATGCAGGCCCGGTCAACGATATCGAGCGTCTCGCGCACGTTGTGGTCGGTGATCAGCACGCCGATGCCGCGATTGCTGAGGTCCGACACCAGCCCGCGGATATCGCCGATCGACAGCGGATCGATACCGGCGAACGGCTCGTCCAGCAGCATGATCGAAGGATTGGCAGCAAGCGCACGGGCAATCTCGCAGCGGCGGCGTTCCCCGCCAGAAAGCGCCATCGCCGGGCTTTCGCGCAGCCGGGTGAGGCCGAATTCGTCGAGCAACCGGTCGAGTTCGGCGCGCCGCACGTCCTTGTCCGGCTCGACCATTTCGAGCACGCAGGCGATGTTCTTCTCCACCGTCATACCGCGAAAGATCGAGGTTTCTTGCGGCAGATAGCCAAGACCGAGGATCGCGCGGCGGTACATCGGCAGCTTGGTGACATCGATCCCGTCCATCAGGATGCGTCCGCTGTCGGGCCGGACCAGCCCCATGATCGAATAGAAGCAGGTTGTCTTGCCCGCGCCGTTCGGGCCCAGCAGGCCGAGCACTTCGCCCTTGCCCACGGTCAGCGAAATGTCGCTCAGCACGGCGCGCTTGTCATAACTCTTGGCGATCGAAATGACCTCGAGCCCGCCCTGCGGAATCGGCGGCGCGGCATTGGCCGTCGCCTCGGCCGCAGCGTCCGCCAGGGCAGGGGTATCGAGGGTGGTCGTTTCGAGATCGGTCATGATTTGGCGATTTAGCACGTAAAGCGAAGGTTTGAAGTCCGTTGGCAAGATTCCTGCATGACCCGCGTCGTGCGCGCGCCCAACCGCGCCCGGCGCGGCCCTTGAAAGCTTCGCATGGTAATGAGATAGTCCGAGTCGGAGAGTGAAGGAGAAAAGCGTATGGACGAGGCGCTCCGGCAATCGGCGGCCATAGTCAAACCGGTCACGAACAAGCTCGACTGGCGCAGGCGAATGAGCGACCATGTCGCCTATGGCCTGCTGGTTTATACCGGCCTGCAGATTTTCGTGACCATGACTGCGCTCAAGAGCGGGCACGGTTCGGTCCTGCCCTACCTCGCCCTCGTGGTCTTGATCGGGGCCATCATTCCGGGCTGCCGCCTGTTCGAAAAGCGCTGGGAAGGCCTGAGCGACAGCGAAGCCGCCAATCCCGAATTCGCCGATCGGTTCAAGCGCGACCGGCTGGCGGTGTGGCTTTGTGCTCTGGGGCTCCCGTTCGCGCTGACGGCGCTGTTCAAGGGCATTGCGGCCCTTTTTTGAGACCGGCAATCGCCCGCCCGGCGCGCTCTGTCGGGCGCGCAGTTTGGGAACACGGAGCGGGCATGAGCGATTTTTTCCGCCGCCTGGGGCTCGCGCTGGTCGCGGCTAGCCTATTCCTTGCGCCCGTCGCGGCACTGGCGGCCGCCCCGGTGCCGAGCCCGGCGCTCAGCCCTAGCGCCATCGCTGCATCGCGCGAAACGGGCGAAGATGACCGCATCCGCCAGCGGATCACCGGAATCTTTGCCGTCCTGCCGAGCCTGGAAGGCGTGTCCGTTTCGGTCAGCGAAGGGTGGTGACCCTGGCTGGTACCGTGCGCGATGCCGCGGCCCCCGCGCGTGCCGAAGCCATTGCCCAGCGGGTGCAAGGCGTGGTCACGATCGAAAACAGGATTGCCCGCGATGTCTCGGTTGATGCGGGGTTCGGCCTGACCGACCTGACGGCGAAGGCGATACAAATTGTGCGCTATCTTCCGCTGGTGGGTGTGGCGATTGTCGCGGCCCTGGTCATCGCCCTGCTTGGCTGGTTGCTAGCGTCGTGGACAGGCCTGTGGCGGCGGCTGATGCCGAATTCATTTCTTGCCGAACTGATCGCGTCATCGATCCGGTTCGTGTTCGCGATCCTCGGCATCGTCGCGGCGCTGGACATGCTCGGGGCGGGCACGCTGCTCAGCGCCGTGCTGGGCGGTGCCGGCGTGATCGGCATCGCGCTGGGCTTTGCGATGCGCGACACGGTCGAAAATTACGTCGCTTCGCTGATGCTCAGCTTGCGGCAACCGTTTCGGGCCAACGACCACGTGGTGATTGACGCG
This sequence comes from Croceibacterium sp., assembly GCA_039920345.1. GTDB lineage: Bacteria > Pseudomonadota > Alphaproteobacteria > Sphingomonadales > Sphingomonadaceae > Croceibacterium_A. The sequence goes on along the minus strand of JBDSDZ010000083.1, from coordinate 12,192 downwards.
CACGAGGGGCGAGTGGTGCGTCTCACCAGCCGTGCAACAGTGTTGATGTCGCTCGATGGCAACCACTTGCGGATCCCGAACTCGAGCGTGTTCAAGGCCGTGATCCTCAATTACACGCGCAATCCGCAGCGCCGGTTCGATTTCGAGCTGGGCATTGACGCCAATGACGATCCGACGGCTGCCCGCCACCTTGGTGTCGAAGCCCTCAAGGGCCTCGATTTCGTGCTCGCAGAACCCGAACCTCAGGCGCGGGTCGAAGGCGTCGGCGATTCCAATATCGTGATCCGCTTCCTGGCGTGGATCGACCAGGGGCAGGCCGATTTCTACAAGGCCCGCAGCAGGGCTATCCCGGCGGTCAAGGATGCTCTCGAAGCCGACGGTTTCGCACTGCCCGAACCGATCTACCGCCTTCGGTTCGATGGCGGCACGGTCCCCGCGCCGACTGCTCCTGGGTCCGAACCGCCAGCCGCTCGGAGCAAGTCCCGCCGGCCGCCGGCTGTGCCAGCAGGCTCAGATCAACTCGACACGGCACCGGAAAAGGCAGTCGAGAAGATGGTCGAAAAGGAGCGCGCCGTGACTCCGGGGAAAGACGATCTGCTCGATGCCGCGCGCCCGGTCGAATAGCTATTCCGCCTGTTTGGCCCGCTCGATCGCTTCGAGCACGATCTGACGCGCTTCGGCCGCGTCGCCCCATTCGCCGACCCGGACCCACTTTTCGGCCTCCAGGTCCTTGTAGTGTTTGAAGAAGTGCTCGATCTGCTGGAGCACGATCGAAGGCAGGTCCTGCCGTTCGCCGACATCCGAATAATACGGGAAGGTCGTGTCCACCGGCACGCAGATCAGCTTCTCGTCGCCGCCATGCTCGTCTTCGAGGTTGAGCACGCCGATCGGCCGGGCACGGACCACGCAGCCGGCGATGAACGGGCTGCGCGCGATCACCAGCGCATCCAGCGGATCACCATCGGGCGACAGGGTGTGCGGCACGAAGCCGTAGTTCGCCGGATAGCGCATCGGCGTATGCAGGATCCGGTCGACGAACAGCGCGCCGCTCGGCTTGTCGAATTCGTATTTTACCGGTTCACCGCCCAGCGGCACCTCGATGATGACGTTGAGGCTTTCGGGCGGATTGTCCCCCGTAGGGATATGTTCGATACGCATGGATGCTCGCTTCTGTTTTCAGGATCGGCACCCCTCCCAATCGGCCGGGCGCCTAAACGAAGGCGCCCGCATTGGCGAGAGTCGATTTGCGGATCAGCCGATTCTGCGGCATCTAAGGGGGGCACAAAGGCACCTGGCGGGACCACAAGAGTTCCCCGTGCCAGAGAGAGGACCTGACGATGCATGTAGGCCTGGCAACCGGTTTCGCCCACCAGCGCGGCAAGGATTACAACGACGCCCGCTTCGTTCGCGAAGAAGTGGGCAACCTGGTCCTGGCCGAAGACCTGGGTTTCGATTCGGTGTGGATTACCGAACATCACTTCTCTGACTATTCGATGTCGAACGATCCGCTGCAGTTGCTGACCTACATCGCCGCCAAGACTAAACACGTGAAGCTGGGCACCCAGTGCATCATCGTGCCGTGGCACAATCCGGCGCGGCTGGCCGAAAAGATCATCAACCTCGATATCCTTTCGGGTGGGCGGGCGATCCTGGGTTTCGGCGGCGGCTTGTCGCAGCATGAATTCGCCGGCCTCGGGGTCGACATGAACACCAGCCGGGCGCTGTATAACGACACGCTCGAAGTGCTGATCCCGGCGCTCGAAAGCGGTGTGATCGAGGGCGAGGGCGCGTTCGGCACGATCCCGCGGCGCGAACTGCACCCGGCGCCGCTGAAATCGTTCGAAGGGCGCAAGTTCTGCGGCAGCCTGTCGGGCAATTCGATGTACACCGCGGCCAAGCTCGGCTGCGGCAACATGGTGCTGATGCTGCCCCAGCGCGGCAAGGACGTTCCGCCCGACAAGTACACCGAGGTGTGGCAGGAAGTGAACGGCCCCAGCACCCGCCCGCCGCCGCCGATGCTGGGCGGCAACTACTACATTCACGAAAGCGCCGACTATGCCGAGGAGCAGGGGCGCAAGTACCTTGCCAACACGATGCGCGCCGCGATCAAGAATTACGGCCTCGATACCCCGGGCAAGTTCCCCCAGATCAAGGGTTACGAGCACTACGAGAAGATGGTCCTCGCGCCCGATGCGGTCGAACCTTACGCCGAGGAGTTTTCGAAGGGCGCGGTTACCGGCACGCCGCAGATGATCCTCGAGAGGATGTGGGAACTGAAGGAAATCTACCAGCCGCAGGGCTTCTTCCCGCACCTCTATTTCGGCGGCATGCCGCAGGACGATGCGCTCGCGGCCATGCACTTGTTCGCCGACAAGGTGCTGCCCGAATTGAAGAGCTGGGAAGCCGAAGCCTCGATCGACGACCGCTTTCTCGAAGCGGCGGAGTAACCTTCAGCCGCCGCCCAGCACGTTGATCGTGAACGCGATCACCCCGATGTTGAATACGAACGCGGCGAAGCAGTGCAACAGCGCGATCCGCCTGACTGGCGAGGTGGTGATATCTACGTCCGAGGTCTGGAAGGTCATCCCCAGGGTGAAGGCGAAGTAAGCGAAATCGGAATAGTCGGGCGTCTTGGTCCCCGGAAAATCCAGCCCGCCGACATCGCCGCCATGTTTAGGTTCGGCTGAGTAAAACGCGTGGGCATAGTGCATCGTGTAGACCGAATTGGCGAAAGCCCAGATCAGCAGCAGGGTGCCCACCAGCTTGCCGATTGAGAGTGCGTCGCCTTGCTTGGCCCCCGCCATTTCGCCGGTAATCGCGACCATCACGACCATGGTCAGCAGGCTGGTGATGACCAGCACCAGCACTCGGTTGGCATCGTTGGCCGCGGCATGTTTGCGGATCGCGGCGGCATCGCATTGCCTGAACAGCGGGACCAGCGTGACGAGAAACATCAGTGCTGCACCGTCGAACGCCAGCGCTGCGCCGTCCTTCCAGTTCTCCATTGGCAGGATTGCGCGAATCCCGAAGTAGAACACCGGCAGCAAGGCCAGGAACACCAAGAAGCGTAGCGGGAACAGGCGATTGCCGATGGTCACGGCTTGTTTGGCGGTCTTGCGGGAAGCGGGCACGACCATTCCTCTAGTTCGTCAACGAGCGGTGCGCGAGTGCTTAAGTGCGCGCCGTCAGCAGGCGGTCGAGCGGCTGCTCGCCGCCGTCCACCGGCTCGATCCACGGGTAGCGCAGCCCGTCATGGTAATCGATCGAATGGGTGGTGAAGCGATCACCGCGTTTGACCAGCAGCTCGATCGCATCATGCCCGCCCTTGGCCTCGGTTATGGCCGCCTTCAGGCGGTCGGCGCTGTAGGCTTCGCCGTTCACCGCCATGACTTGCGCCGCGTTGACGATCCCTGCGTCAAAGGCCGGGCTGTCCCACAGGCTTTCGGTAACCTTGCCGTCCTTGTCGAGCGTCAGGCCGATCGAATAGAACAGGTTGAGCGTGTTGGAATTGCCCGAGCGGCCCTTTTCGTAAGGGTTGGGCTCGTCCTTCCACACCAGCCGGTAGCCGGCCATTTCGAGCCCGGCCAAGGGCGCGGGCTGGTCCGGCGTTTCCAGCCGCGTGCGCAGGAACGTGGCCCAATCATGCGGATAGACCGCGTTCAGCGCCGCCACGACATCGTCGAAGGTGTAAGTCAGCACGCCCCAGTCGCCATCGTGCGTGCCGAAGAATCCCTTGGCGAAATCGTCCAGCCCCCTGGCTCCTCCGGTGCCTTCACGGATCACCTGGTCGGCTTCCAGCCACACCAGCATGCCCTCGGAGTAATAATCTTCGTTACGGCTGAGCGACTTGAAAGGCTGCGGACGGCGGGCATCGATGATCGGATCGAGCGTGGTATCCTCGACCGAACGCCACGCGCGGCCCGGCTGGACCGAATATAACCCTGCGGCATTGGCGAGCGCGCCAAGCACGATTTCCTTGGGCTGCAGGCCCGAGCGGGCGGCCAGCACCTGGCCCCAGAACTGGTCTTGCCCTTCGTACACCCACAGCAGGGTGTCGCGCATTGGCTGGCGATAATCGGGCGTCCACAAGCCGGCTGGGCGGCGATACTTGCCATCCCAGCTATGGCTGAATTCGTGCGCCACGACATTGCGGGTCCAGCCAAAATCGTCCCACTTGATGAAGGTCTCCGGCTGGTAGCTATTCTCGCTCGACCGGTGATGTTCGAGGCCAATGCCGCCCATCCGGTCGGTCATCGCCAGCAGCACGTCGTAATGATCGAAGTGCCGCGCGCCGTAGAGCGCCAGCGCTTCGTCGACCAGCTTGGTGAAAGTCGCCAGGTGTTCGGGCGACAGCTCGAGCAATTGCGCCCGGTCCGCCACCGTGCTCAGCCGCACGTCGTGGCCGAGATCCCACTGCTTGGCATATTTGCCCGCAAACACCGGCGAATCGACCAGGGTTTCGTAATCCACCGTCGCCCAGCTCACCGTGTCACCGCGCGCGCGCGTGCCATCGAGCGCGGTGTACGCTTCCCACCCGGCGGGAAATTTCACGGTCGGGGCAAAGCGGATCTGCCGCACGTAATACCCGGCAGGATAGAGGCTCATCGCTTCCCACTGCAGGTTGAGCATTTCGGGCGTCATCACGATGCGCCCTTCGGTGGTCTGTAGCGGCGAGGTGTAGATGAAGCGCGCCGTCACTGCCTTTGTGCCAGCGGGCAGGGCCAGGCGGAAAGCGTAAGTCTCGATTGGGTCGCGGGTCCACGCGATGGCCTTGCCGTCCGCTTCGAAGCGCACATCGGCAATCAGGTTCATCGCGCCGCGCGCCGAATGCTTGCCGGGATGCCATTCGGGCAATAGCAGGATCAGGTCGCGCTGCCCGGCGGGCACCGGCACCGTTTCGACCACGCGAAACACGCTGCGCTGGGTATCGGTCGCGTCGATATCGAGGTCGATCACTCCGGGGAACGGCACGTCCTGCGCCGCAGGCACCGTGCGCTCTGCCGAGACGGCGACGGGCACCGACTGCAGGGGCTGGGCAAACGCGGCACTGGCAGGCATCGTCAGCACGGCGAGGGCGAAGAGCGGGGCGACCACGCGTTCGTTCGACATGGGCAGGCCTTAAGCGGCATTTCGTTTCGACTGCAACCACTGATCCGATCAACCGCCGACCCGGCTTTGCGAACGGCGCCAGAACCGGCTAAGCGCGCCAACCTATAAGAAGGGCAGCATGAGCAAGATCGAAACACCCCGGCCCATTCGCGGCACCCAGGACATTTTCGGCCCCGAGGCCGAGGCTTTCGCGCACGTGGTCGAGACGTTCGAACGGGTGCGCAAACTGTACCGTTTCCGCCGCATCGAAATGCCGGTGTTCGAGAAGACCGAAGTGTTCAGCCGCTCGCTGGGCGAGACGACCGACGTGGTCTCGAAAGAGATGTATTCGTTCGAGGATCGCGGCGGAGAATCGCTGACCCTGCGGCCCGAATTTACCGCCGGAATTGCGCGCGCCTACCTGACCGACGGCTGGCAGCAGTACGCGCCGCTCAAGGTCGCCACGCATGGCCCGCTGTTCCGCTATGAACGCCCGCAAAAGGGCCGCTACCGCCAGTTCCACCAGCTCGATGCCGAGATCATCGGCGCCGCCGAACCGCAGGCCGATGTCGAGCTGCTGGCGATGGCCGACCAGTTGCTCAAGGAGCTGGGCATTTCTGACGGCGTGACGCTGCAGCTCAACACGCTGGGCGATGCGCCGAGCCGCGACGCGTGGCGCGAGGCGCTGGTCGAACACTTCCGCACCGCCCGCGATGCGCTGAGCGAGGATTCGCAAGAGCGGCTGGAAAAGAACCCGCTGCGTATCCTCGACAGCAAGGACCCGCGCGACAAGGCATTGGTCCACGAAGCCCCGCGGATCGACGATTTCCTGAGTGGCGAGGCCGAGCGGTTCTTTGTGGCAGTGACCGATGGGCTCGATGCCGCGGGCGTGGCGTGGGAGCGCAATTACGGATTGGTGCGCGGCCTCGATTACTACCGCCACACCGCGTTTGAATTCGTGACCGACCGGCTGGGCGCGCAGGGGACTGTGCTTGGCGGCGGGCGGTATGACGGGCTGATCGAGCAGCTCGGCGGCGCGCATACGCCGGCGGTCGGCTGGGCCGCGGGTATCGAGCGGCTGGCGATGTTGGTGGGGGAGCATCCGACGAGCGAGCTGGTGGCGATAGTAGTTGTCGAACATGACGATGGGCAAACGGCAGGATACCGATTGCTCAGCGAACTCCGCTCGGCTGGGATTTCAGCCGACATCGTCGCAACCGGCTCGCTCCGGAAGCGTTACGATAAGGCCGTGAAGCAGCAGCCGGGTGCTATCTTGCGAGTAAACGAGACCGGTTATTACGGGATCACACAAGAGGGCGAGAACCTAAAATTGCGCGATTTCCTGAGATCTCGTGCGTGAGCATCCCCGACGACAGGCTCAGACAAATCTCGCACCGGTTTGCCGAACTGGAAGCGCGCCTCGCCTCGGGCCAGCTTGAGGGCGAGGCGTTCGTGGCGGCGAGCCGCGATTATGCCGAGCTGGAGCCCGTCGCCAAGGCCGCGGCCGAGGTGCGCGCGAGGCGGGCGGAAATTGCCGAGCTGTCGGTAATGACCGACGACCCGGAAATGGGCGCGCTGGCGAATGAGGAGCTGGCCGCCCTGAGGCAGTCGCTGCCTGAGGCCGAGCACCGGCTCAACCTCGCCATGTTGCCGCGCGATTCGGCCGATGTGCGCCCGGCGATGCTCGAAATCCGCGCCGGCACCGGTGGCGACGAAGCGGCGCTGTTCGCGGCCGATCTGTACCGGATGTACGAACGCTATGCCGCCGAACAGGGCTGGAAGGTGGAGCCGATCAGCCTCAACGCCTCGGACATCGGGGGCTTTAAGGAAGTGGTCGCCAACGTGACCGGCACCGGGGTGTTCGCCAAGCTCAAGTTCGAGAGCGGGGTCCACCGCGTCCAGCGCGTGCCCGTTACCGAGAGCGGCGGGCGCATCCATACCTCGGCGGCCACGGTGGCGGTGCTGCCCGAGCCGACCGAAGTCGATGTCCAGATCAACGACGGCGATCTCAAGGTCGACATCTACCGTTCCAGCGGCGCGGGCGGGCAGCACGTCAACACCACCGACAGCGCGGTGCGCATCACCCACTTGCCGAGCGGCCTGGTGGTGATCCAGCAGGACCAGCGCAGCCAGCACAAGAACCGCGCCAAGGCGATGCAAGTGCTGCGCGCGCGGTTGTACGAGAAAATGCGCCTCGAAGCGCACGGCGCCGAAGCCGAAGTGCGCAAGGCAATGGTCGGCAGCGGCGACCGCTCCGAACGCATCCGGACCTACAATTTCCCGCAAGGCCGGGTGACCGATCACCGCATCGGGCTGACCCTGCACAAGCTCGACGAAGTGCTCGCCGGGCCGGGCCTGGGCGAACTGGTCGACGCGCTGACCGCCGAGGACCAGGCCAAACGCCTCGCCGCCTTGGGTGGGTAATGGGGGGCGAATGAGCTCGGTTGCGCAGGCGCTGCGCCAGGCGGCCGAGCAGCTCGCCGCCACCTCCGACACCGCGCGGCTGGATGCGGAATTGCTGATGGCGCACGCGCTCGGCGTCACGCGCTCGGAGATGCTGCTGCGGCACTTGCAGGACGCGGCGCCCGAAACCTTCGCAGCGCTGATTGAGCGGCGCGGGCGACACGAACCGGTCGCCTACATCATCGGTTCGCAGGAATTCTTCGGGCGCAGCTTTGCGGTTGCGCCCGGCGTGCTGATTCCGCGCGCAGATAGCGAAGCGACCGTGCTGGCCGCACTCGAAGTCTGCCCCACCCCCTCCCGCGTGCTCGATTGCGGCATTGGCTCTGGCGCGCTCCTGCTTACCGTCCTGGCCGAGCGCGAGGGGGCCGAGGGCATTGGCATCGACCGCTCGCCGGGTGCCTTGGCCGTTGCATCGTCCAATGCGGCGGCGTTGGGGCTCGCGATCCGCGCGGCGCTGCTGGAACGCGACTGGCACCAGCCGGATTGGCAGGCGGGCCTGGGACAGTTCGACCTCATCCTCGCCAATCCGCCCTATGTCGAAGCCGACGCCCCGCTTGACCCGGATGTGCGCGAGTGGGAACCGGCGGGGGCGCTGTTCGCGGGGCCGGACGGACTATCCGATTACCGCGTGCTGATCCCGCAATTGCCCGCCTTGGTCTCGCAAAACGGCGTCGCCGTGCTCGAAATCGGGGCTTCACAAGCCGTTGCGGTGAGCGAAATTGCGGTCAAGGCCGGTCTCACCGCCGCTCTGCGCCGCGATCTGGCCGGGAGGCCCAGAGCGTTGATCTTGCGGATATTGGGCGATTAGGACTTGGCAAAGAGTTTTGGAGTAGCTACCTCTACTAACAGACCAGCGGTGGGGAGGCGAAAGCCAGCACCGGGTCTAACTCCATCATTTGCTTTGAATGTCGGCAGCATTTTGGCTGTTGGAAAATGCAGATGGGGAACCACGCAGCGCGCCATTGCGGGCCGATGCCGTGGTCGGGGTCATGCGACCGGGAAACCGGTCTAGAACTTAGGAAACGGATTTCCTTTGAATCAAAATCGTAACAACAACAACAACAGCAACAACAACAACCGTCGGCGCGGTCGTGGCAACAACCGCGGCGGCCAGGGTGGCGGCGGCAACCAGGGTAACCGGATCGACAGCCGGGCCCGCGGCAACGCGCCCCAGATGCTCGAGAAGTACAAGAAGCTCGCGCACGACGCCTCGCTCAACGGCGACCGCGTGCTGACCGAGACGTACCTCCAGTATGCCGATCACTATTTCCGCGTGGTGGCCGAAAGCCGCTCCCCGCGCGACGACCAGAAACCGCGCCGCGACCAGGACGGCGACCGCGAGCAGTCGTACGACGACAACGACGATTTCGACGATGCGGACGATACGCGCGGCCAGATGGACACGCGGGGCCAAATGGACACGCGCGGCCAAATGGACTCGCGTGGGCAGTCGGATAACCGCAACCAGAACAATGCCCGTGACCGCGACGATAACGCCGGTTCCGGGTCCAGCGCGGGCTCCAGTTCCAACGAAAGCGACCGCGCCTCCGAGGGTGACGAAGCCGACGAGGGCGAGCGTAACCCGTTCGTTCGCGAGAGCCGGCCGCCCAAGGCCAAGTCGCGGAGCCGCAATCGCCCCGCCAACGACGCCGCCGAGGATGACGCCGGCGAAGGCGGTTTCGACGCTTCGGTCCTGCCGCCCTCGATCCCACGCGACGAAGAGCCGGCTGCGCCGCGCCCTGCGCGCACGCGTACCCGCCGGGCCCGTCCGGCCGAAGATAGCGGCGACGAGACGCTCGAAGCGGTAAGCTGACGCTTGCACTAACGCCGCGCGCGCGCCACGGACGGTCGATGTCGCGCGCCGTAGATTTTTGGCACCAGGTTGCATCGCGCCCGCGCCTGTTCGCGCTGGTTACGGGCGTCCTCAGCGCCACCGGATTCCAACCACTCGGCTACTGGCCGCTGGCGCTGGCCGCAGCGGCGGCGTTTGCGGCGCTTGTCGCCGCCGCGCCCGACGCGAAGCGCGCCGCCCTGCTCGGCTGGCTGTTCGGGATGGGTTATTTCACCCTCGGCAATAGCTGGATCGCCACCGCTTTCACCTATCAGGCGGAAATGCCCGCCGTGCTCGGCTGGGCGGCCGTGCCGCTGCTTTCCGTCTACCTTGCGGTTTACCCGGCCATGGCAACGCTGGGTGCCCGCGCGATAGCCCAGCGCGGGATCAGCTGGAGCTTTGCCTTCGCGCTGGCAGGTTGCTGGACAATCTCCGAAATGCTCCGCGCCACGGTCTTCACCGGATATGCGTGGAACCCGTTTGCGATGATCCTGCTCGGCCCGTTTTCGCGGCCGGGCCTTGCCGCGCTGGCGCCGTGGATGGGCACTTACGCCTTGTCTGGCGCGGCCATGCTGCTGGCGTGCGCGCTGGCGATCCTGCTGCGCGAAAGGCGGCCCCGCGTGGCCGTGCTGGTGGCGGCGCTGGTGGCGATCGGCATGGTTCTGCCGCCTGCCAACCCGCCGCTGCAAGGCACGCGCGCGTTCACGCTGGTCCAGCCCGGCATCCAGCAGGAACACCTGGTCGATCCTTATTACTACGAGGCCAACTTCCTCCGCCTCGCGCAAAACAGCATCCCGAAAACCGCCGGCGGGACGCGGCTGGTGCTGTGGCCCGAATCCGGCCTCGCCGACTATCTCCGCCCCGGTTATCCGCAGCGCTATTACGAGCAGGAGACGGCGCTCGGCGATCCGAAATTCGCGCGGGAGCGGATCGGGCGCGTCATTGGGCGTGGCAGCAAGCTGCTGACCGGTGCGATCGATCTCGAAATCGCCGATGGCCACGCGGTCGGGGCGTATAACGCGGTTACCGCGCTCGACGAACACGGCACAATCCTGGGCAGCTATGCCAAGTCGCACCTGGTGCCATACGGCGAATACCTGCCGCTGCGGCCGGTGCTCGAACCGCTCGGGCTCAGCCGTCTGGTGGCGGGCTCGCTCGACTTCCTGCCAGGCCCAGGCGCCCGGACGCTTGACCTTGGCGCTCTTGGCAAGGCAGGAATCCAGGTCTGCTACGAGATCGTGTTTTCAGGCCAAGTGGTCGACCGCGCCCACCGGCCCGACTACATCGTCAACCCGACCAATGATGGGTGGTTCGGGCGATCCGGCCCACCGCAGCACCTCGCGCAGGCACGGATGCGGGCGATCGAGGAAGGCCTTCCGGTGCTGCGCCCGACCACCAGCGGGATCAGCGCGGTGATCGATCCACGCGGAGTCGTTCGAGCCTTCCTGCCGATGCACCAGTCCGGTCGGATCGACGGCCTGATACCGCCGCCGCTCCCGCCAACGCTGTTTGCCCGGCTGGGCGACATTTTGCCGCTTGCATGGGCCATGCTTTTCCTATGCGGCGCACTGGTTGCGTCGCGCCGGAGGGCCGGTTAGGGACGCGCCACACGACTGCGGGCGAGACCGCGGGCCAAAGGGATCGATACGCATGCGCCAAAGCTACCTGTTCACGTCCGAAAGTGTGTCGGAAGGCCATCCGGACAAAGTGTCCGACCAGATTTCCGACGCCATCGTTGACTTGTTCCTGTCGATCGACAGCGAAGCGCGCATTGCCTGCGAAACGCTGACCACCACCCAACTGGTGGTGCTGGCGGGCGAAATTCGCGGCAAAGGCATCTACGAAAACGACGAATGGGCTCCGGGCATTCCCGAGCGGGTCGAGCAAGTCGTGCGCCAGACGGTCAAGGAAATCGGCTACGAACAGGCCGGTTTTCACTGGGAAACGCTGACGTTCCAGAACCACCTGCACGGTCAGTCGGCGCACATCGCGCAGGGCGTCGATTCTGCGGGCAATAAGGACGAAGGCGCCGGCGACCAGGGCATCATGTTCGGGTATGCCGCCAATGACACGCCCGACCTGATGCCCGCCACGCTGTATTACAGCCATAAGATCCTCGAGCAGATGGCAGCCGATCGCCACTCGGGCGCGGCCCCGTTCCTTGAGCCCGACACCAAGAGCCAGGTGACGCTGAAATACGAAGGCAGCAAGCCGGTTGCCTGCACCGCGGTGGTGGTCTCTACCCAGCACGGCAAGGGTTACGATGAAGGCGACAGCGAAGCCGAGCTCAAGGCATACGTGAAGCAGGTGATCGCCGATGTGATCCCGGCCGAACTGCTGTCGGACGCGACCGAATACCACATCAACCCGACCGGCAGCTTCGAGATCGGCGGGCCTGACGGCGACGCTGGCCTGACCGGGCGCAAGATCATCGTCGACACCTATGGCGGCGCAGCCCCGCACGGCGGCGGCGCATTTTCCGGCAAGGATCCGACCAAGGTCGATCGTTCGGCGGCTTACATCACCCGCTACCTGGCCAAGAACATCGTCGCCGCCGGGCTTGCCCAGCGCTGCACGATCCAGCTGGCCTATGCCATCGGGGTATCGAAGCCGCTCTCGCTGTATGTCGATACGCACGGCACCGGCACCGTGGGCGACGACAAGATCGAAGACGCGATCATGGGCATCGCCAAGCTCGGCGGCCTGACCCCGCGCGCGATCCGCACCCACCTCGGCCTCAACAAGCCGATCTACAAGAAAACCGCCGCCTACGGCCACTTCGGCCGCAAGGCGGAAGGCGACTTCTTCCC
>JBDSDZ010000082.1:0-3732 GCA_039920345.1 Croceibacterium sp. | reverse complement strand
GTGACGCTCGAGCGGCGGTGATGAGGTTCGGCCACCGCGACCCGGTGCCGCAGGCCTTGCGCGGCGCGGTGATTGCGCTGGGCAATTTTGACGGGTTCCATCTCGGCCACCAGAAAGTCGTCGCCGAAGCGGTCGAGTGGGCGCGGGCCGAGGGTCGCCCCGCCATTGTCGCCACGTTCGATCCGCACCCGGTGCGCCATTTCGCGCCCGATGTGCCGCCGTTCCGCCTGACCACGCTCGACCAGCGCGAGGAACTGTTCGCGGCTGCCGGGGCCGATGCGATGCTGGTGTTCGAATTTGACGCCGGCCTCGCCGCGATGCCGGCGGAAAGCTTCGTGTCCGACCTGCTCGCCGGCCACCTTGGCGCAACTGGCGTGGTGACGGGCGAGGACTTTACCTTCGGCAAGGGGCGCGGCGGCAACCTGGCGCTGCTGGCCGAGCACGGCGCCAAGTGCGGCATTGCAGCGCGCGCGGTTGGCCCGGTCAGCCTCGGCGGGTCCGCCGTCTCCTCCAGCCGCATCCGCGATGCGCTGAAGGCGGGCGACTGCGAAACCGCCAGCCAGCTGATGACCCGGCCCTTTGCGGTGCGCGGCGTGGTCCAGCACGGCGACAAGCGCGGACGCGAAATCGGCTATCCCACCGCCAATCTCGACCTTGGCCCGTACCTGCGCCCACGTTACGGGATCTACGCGGTGACCGGGCGGGTGATCGGCAGCGACACCGTGCTTAAGGGCGCGGCCAACCTGGGCGTGCGGCCGACGTTCGAACCAGCCCGCGAACTGCTCGAACCCTATTTCTTCGATTTCGAGGGCGATTTGTACGGGCAGGAAATCGAAGTGGCGCTGCACCACTTCCTGCGCCCCGAAGCGAAGTTTGACGGTCTGGAGGCGCTCACAGCGCAAATGGCCGAAGATTGTGCCCGGGCCAGGGAACTGCTCTCTGCTTCCCCGTCACCCCGGACTTGATCCGGGGTCCCGCGTTGGTGCGTGCGGTGAGAAGCGGGACCCCGGCTCGTTGGCCGGGGTGACGGCGGGAAAGAGTCCCGAAAAACTTTCCTACACGCCTCGTTTCCTCTAGCCGCCCTTTCGCCATGTCTGAACAGCGCGACTACCGCGACACCGTCTTCCTGCCGAAGACCGATTTTCCCATGAAGGCCGGGCTCCCGCAGAAGGAGCCGGGCATCCTGGCGCGCTGGCAGGACGAAGGGCTGTACCAGAAGCTGCGCGAAGCGCGCGCGGGCCGCGAAAAGTTCATCCTGCATGACGGCCCGCCGTATGCCAACGGCGATATCCACGTCGGCCACGCGCTGAACCATGTGCTGAAGGACATGGTCGTGCGCACGCAGAACCTGCTCGGCAAGGACGCGCCCTATGTGCCCGGATGGGATTGCCACGGCCTGCCGATCGAATGGAAAGTCGAGGAGCAGTACCGCAAGAAGAAGCTCGACAAGGACCAGGTCCCGGCGAAGGAATTCCGCGCCGAATGCCGCGCCTATGCGCAGCACTGGGTCGATGTGCAGCGCGAACAGTTGAAGCGCCTCGGCATCAACGGCGACTGGGATCATCCCTACCTGACGATGCAGTTCGACAGCGAGGCGACGATCGTCACCGAACTGCTCAAGTTCGCCGCCAGCGGCCAGCTTTACCGCGGGGCCAAGCCGGTGATGTGGTCGCCCGTGGAGAAAACCGCGCTGGCGGACGCCGAGGTCGAATACGAGGACATCACCAGCACGCAGATCGATGTGGCGTTCGAGATTGTCGAGAGCCCGATCCCCGAGCTGGTCGGCGCGCACGCGGTGATCTGGACGACCACGCCGTGGACGATCCCGGTCAACCAGGCTTTGGCCTATGGGCCGGACGTTGAGTACGAGGTGATCGAATGGGGCGGCCCGGTGAAGTGGGGGGGCAAGCGGCTGCTCGTCGCATCGTCTCTCAAAAAAGCGTTGATCGGCCGTCTCTCGGGTGAACTCGATCGTGATGCCGACGCGGACCAGCCCGAGATCCCGGTCGAGGTGCTGAAGAATCTGGACCTGTCCAAGCTGCCCCCGCCCAAGCCAGCCAAGAGCTGGAAAGGCACAGAACTCGCCGGCACCGTCGCCCGCCACCCGGTCTACAACCTCCTCAAGTCCCGTCACCCCGGCCCCCGAGCCGGGGTCCCGCTTGAGTCGAACGCGGCGCCAGAAGGAAGCGGGACCCCGGATCAAGTCCGGGGCGATGATTTGGGGATGAGTGACGAGGCGTGGGAGCGGGCGCTGGCATTTTACGCCGCCCCCCGCCCGTTCCTGCCGGGCGAGTTCGTCACCACCGAGAGCGGCACAGGCCTCGTCCACATGGCGCCCGACCACGGCGAGGACGATTTCGAGCTGTGCAAGGCGCACGGCATCAATCCCAAGTTCGTGGTCGAGGCCGATGGCCGCTACCGCGAGGACTGGGCGTGGCTGCCGCGCACCGACGAGCGTTCGATGTCGGTCATCAACCCCAAGTTCAACGCGCCCGATGGTCCGGTGTGCAGCGACTTGCGCGACGCGGGCGGGCTGCTGGCGGCGTCCACAGACTATCCACACAGCTATCCACACAGCTGGCGCAGCAAGGCGAAGGTGATTTTCCGCTGCACCCCGCAGTGGTTCGTGCCGATGGATAAGGCGCACGCGGTGGAGCCGTTCGAGCGGCGGCCGGAACAGCGCTGGGACAACGAAGGCGGCGCGGCCGAAGCGGGCGAGACGCTGCGCGATGTGGCGCTGCAGGCGATCGCCGACACCCGCTTCGTGCCCGACAAGGGCCGCAACCGCATCGGCTCCATGGTCGAACAGCGGCCCGACTGGGTGCTCAGCCGCCAGCGCGCCTGGGGCGTGCCGATCACGCTGTTCGTGGACCGCAAGAGCGGTGAATACCTGGTCGATCCGGAGGTCAACGCGCGGATCGCGGCCGCCGTGCGCGCCGAGGGTGTTGATGCGTGGAGCGACGAAGCGGCGCAGGCGCTGCTGGGCAACGATTACGACGCCGAGGATTACGAGCGCATCGTCGACATCCTCGACGTGTGGTTCGATTCCGGATCGACCCACGCGTTCGTGCTCGAATCCGGGCGCTGGCCCGACCTTGCATGGCCGGCCGATCTCTACCTCGAAGGATCCGACCAGCATCGCGGCTGGTTCCAGTCTTCGCTGCTGGAAAGCTGCGCCACGCGCGGCCGGGCGCCTTATCGCGCGGTGCTGACCCACGGCTTCACGATGGACGCCAAGGGCATGAAGA
The DNA here is from genome assembly GCA_039920345.1 of Croceibacterium sp. Taxonomy (GTDB): domain Bacteria; phylum Pseudomonadota; class Alphaproteobacteria; order Sphingomonadales; family Sphingomonadaceae; genus Croceibacterium_A. Next base: position 484 of record JBDSDZ010000082.1, on the reverse strand, counting down.
TGTCCAAGTCACTCGGCAACACCGTCAGCCCCTTGGACGTGATGCAGGAATACGGCGCGGACATCATCCGCCTGTGGGCGCTCAGCGTCGATTACACCGAAGACCACCGCATCGGCGACGAAATTCTCAAAGGCGTCGCCGACCAGTACCGCAAGCTGCGCAACACCTTCCGCTACCTGCTCGGCGCGCTCGTCGGGTTCGACGAGGCCGAGCGGTTGCCGGTCGCGGAGATGCCCGAGCTCGAGCGCTACGTGCTCGCGCTGCTCGGCAACCTCGACGCGACGTTGCGCCAGGCGACTGCCGACTTCGACTTCAACACCTACACCCGCGCGCTGATCGATTTCTGCAACGAGGACCTGTCCGCGTTCTACTTCGATATCCGCAAGGACAGCCTCTATTGCGACGCGCCGGGCGACCTGAAGCGCCGCGCCTATCGCACGATGCTCGACACGCTGTTCCACGCGCTGATCCGCTACGCCGCGCC
>JBDSDZ010000081.1:0-35086 GCA_039920345.1 Croceibacterium sp. | reverse complement strand
GGCGGCGCGCGTAATCCCGCCAAAATGGAACGCCGGCTTGTCGATGGCGAACACGCCGAAATCGACCAGCCCCGGGGCCAGCAAATGCCCTCCGGCATCGACCAGCTCGTCACCGTCCTGCGGTGCGACTTCGCCAACCGCTTCGATGCGCCCATCGACGCAGCGAATGCCGCCGGGTGCAACGCCGCCGGGCCGGACCAGCCGCGCGCCGGTGATGGTCAGGGGCCGGGCCTGTTTCATACCAGCGGCCGGTCCGCCCAGCCCGGCGCGCCGCGCGCGCGGCGCGTCAGCACATCGAGGCAGGCCATGCGGATGGCGACGCCCATTTCAACCTGTTCGGTGATGATCGAGCGGCCGGGCAAATCGGCCACTGTGCTGTCGATCTCGACCCCGCGGTTCATCGGTCCGGGGTGCATGATGATGGCATCGGGTGCCGCGCGGGCGAGGCGTTCCGAAGTCAGGCCGTAGAGGTGGCGGTATTCGCGCGGGCTGGGAATGAACTGGCCGTCCATCCGCTCGTTCTGCAGCCGCAACATCATCACCACTTCGGCCCCGTCCAGCGCGGCATCGAAGTCGGCAAACGGCTCGACCCCCATGCGTTCGATCCCGGCGGGCATCAACGAGGGCGGCGCGCAGACCCGCACCACCGCGCCAAGCGCCTGCAGGCACAGGATGTTGGAGCGCGCCACGCGGCTGTGCATCACGTCGCCGCAGATCGTTACCCTGAGGCCGTTGAAGCTGCCGCCTTTGATTTCGCGCCCGCGCTGCCGCAGGGCGTGGCGCAAGGCCAGCGCATCGAGCAGCGCCTGCGTCGGGTGTTCGTGCTGGCCGTCGCCCGCATTGAGCACCGGGCAATCGACCTTCCCCGCAATCAGCGCCACCGCCCCGCTCGAGCCGTGGCGGATGACGATCGCATCGGCGCGCATGGCGTTCAATGTCATCGCCGTGTCGATCAGCGTTTCGCCTTTCTTCACGCTCGATTGCGCGGCGTGCATGTTGACCACGTCGGCGCCCAGCCGCTTGCCGGCAATCTCGAAGCTCAGCAGCGTGCGGGTGGAGTTTTCGAAGAAGGCGTTGATGATCGTCAGCCCGGCCAGGTGATCGGTGTGCTTGTTGGGCTGGCGGTTGTGCGCAACCCATTGTTCCGCCTCGTCGAGCAGGAACAGGATCTCGTGGGTCTCGAGCTGGCCAATGGCGAGCAACCCGCGATGTGGAAACGCCATCGCGCCGGCCGGATAGCGGCTGCGAGCGTAAGGTTGCGTCGGCGATGTCATTAAAGCCGGGGCCATAGGGCCGAGCGGCCCCTCGTGCAACGTTCGAATGGTTGGGGGCTCGATTGGAGCGGGGACTCGATTGGCCAACGGGGTGGCGCAACGCTGCGGCGCGCTTTAGTGGATTCGCACGGCAGGGTCATGAAAGAACAGGCAATGAGTTTCCCAGGTAAAGTCTGGCGGTTTCTGGTCGGCGTGAAGGACGCGCTGGCGCTGGCCTTCCTGCTGCTGTTCTTCGTCGGCCTGTTCGCCATCCTCAATTCGCGCGAAAATCCCGGCAGCGTGCGCGATGGCGCGCTGCTGCTCGATCTCGATGGCAGTGTGGTGGAAGAAGTATCGCCGGTCGATCCGCTCAACGCGCTACTCTCGGCCGCCCTCCCGACGCAGGAATTCGCTGCGCGCGACGTGGTCCATGCGATCGACACCGCCGCCGAAGACAAGCGAATCAAGGCGCTCGCGCTCGACATGACCACCTTCACCGGCGGCGGTCACGTCCACATGCTCGAGATTGCCGAGGCGATTGACCGTTTCAAGGCCACCGGCAAGCCGGTGCTTGCCTACGCCGTCGCCTATACCGACGATTCGCTGATGCTGGCGGCCCATGCGAGCGAAAGCTGGGTCGATCCGATGGGCGGCGCGGCGCTGACCGGACCCGGCGGGACTCATCTCTACTACGCGGGCCTTTTCAACCGCTTCAAGGTCAATGCTCACGTGTTCCGCGTGGGGACCTACAAGAGCGCGGTCGAGCCCTACATGCTCACGGGCATGTCGCCCGCCGCGCGCGAAAACTACACCCAGCTGTACGGCTCGCTGTGGCAGGAATGGCAAGCCAACGTTCACCGCGCCCGCCCGCAGGCCGATATCGCGCGGGTAACCGGCGACGTCCCCGCCTGGCTCGCCAGCAGCAAGGGTGACATCGCCAAGGCCGCCGTCGAAGCAGGCCTGGTCGACCGCACCGGCACGCGCGTCGAATGGGGCGAAAGGCTGGCCAAGATTGTCGGCGAGGACGACTGGGACGATACGCCCGGCGCCTTTGCTCACAGCGACCTCGAGGCCTGGCTGGCGGACAACAAGCCGCCCACGCACGGCGGCAAGATCGGGGTTATCACCATCGCGGGTGAGATCAGCGATGGCGAAGCGGGCCCGGGCGAAGCGGGCGCCGAACGGATCGTCAAGCTGCTCGACGACGCGCTCGACGAGGACCTGAAGGCGCTGGTGGTACGGGTGGATTCGCCTGGCGGCACCGTGACCGGCTCCGAAGCGATCCGCCGTGCGATCCTGCGCCAGAAGGCAAAGCACATCCCGATCGTGGTTTCGATGGGCAACCTCGCAGCCAGCGGCGGGTACTGGGTTTCGACCCCCGGGGACCGCATTTTTGCCGAACCCGAGACGATTACCGGCTCGATCGGAATCTACGGCATGCTGCCGACGTTCGAGGGCACGCTGGCCGACTATGGCGTGACCAGTGACGGGGTGCGGACCACGCCGCTGTCCGGTCAGCCCGACTTGTTCGCGGGCCTGACGCCCGAAGCCGAAGCCGTGCTGCAGGCGACAGTGGAATCGGGCTACGAACGCTTCCTCGGCCTGGTTGCGCAATCGCGCCACAAGACCCGCGATCAGATCGATGCCATCGCGCAAGGCCGGGTGTGGGACGGCGGCACCGCGCATCAGATCGGGCTGGTCGACCAGTTCGGCAATCTCGACGATGCGCTGGCCTATGCAGCCAGGCAGGCGCGGCTGAGCGACGGGAGCTGGCATGCCGAATACCTAGGCGCCGACGAAGACCGGTATGCCCCGCTGCTGCGCCGGATCATGCGCAGCGACAGCGCCAGCGCCAGAATGCAGGGGGGCGGTGACATGTTCGCCCTGTTCGCCCGCCGCCAGAGCGAACTGACCGCCCGGGCGATGGCCGATCTGGACGGGATATTCAACGTCAGCGGGGTTCAGGCGCGTTGCCTCGAATGCCCCTCCACGGCGGCACCGCCGCGCCGCGAAAATGGCCCCGGCAGCGGTGGTTCAACCCTCCTTACCCTCGCCCGCCTGCTGTTCGAGTAGCGCTTGCCAGCGCTCCGCGTGCATGGCAAAGGCGCGCCCCTGCCGCCAGGCCCGATCAGGCCAGCGCGCGGGCGCGTAGCTCAGTGGTAGAGCACACCCTTCACACGGGTGGGGTCGCAGGTTCAATCCCTGCCGCGCCCACCATCTTTTCAAAGATTTGGACGACATGCTTGGCTAACCCGCGGGAGCAGGATCAGCCCGAAAATTGATGCGGTTTTCCGATTTCGCAAGATTGTGGCTGACCAGCGACTGACAATGCCAAGTCCGCAAAAGCCAGCCCGCTCATCGAACGGAACGTGGTTTCCTCAGGCGAAAATCTCCTCAAGCGCTTGCTCGGGCAAGCCTTCTTTCGAGTTCCTCAGCTCAACATAGAGCGAGCTCTGGACGGTGCTCCAGACGGTATTGACGATCGTGGACAGGAGCACCGTCGCAATAATCCAGCCGGCGGAAAGGCTGGCCGCCGGGACGGACGTGAAATCAATCCCGCCGGTCGCGATCAGGGTCCCGCCGAGGACAGCCATGAAGATGTAGTAACCGACAACCAGGATGGCTTCGATGCCGAAGACTTTCCACCGCACGCCGCGGGTCAGGTCCCGGCTGCGCCCGAGCGCTTCGAAAACACCGATCCGTTCGGCCACCAAGGCCGGCGAAGCGACCGCCCACCTCACGTAAAGCAGGATGCCGGGAATGATGAGCAGGATGAAGCCCAGGCCCACCGCAAGGGCCGTCACGATCGCCAGGCCGACGAGTGGCAGGACCACCGCCAGCGCCGCGCCGATGCATTCGCCAAAGGTGGCCCGCTCCCCGCGCGCATAGGCGAGTGTGGCGCGGACCAGCGAGCCCTGCACCAGCGCCTGGATCGCCATGCCGATCACAAACGAAAAAAGCGTGATGCTGACAGACCCAATCGCCTGGAAACTGTCCATTTCCCCGACCAGCATCTTGCTCTGAACCAAGCCTATGGCTGCCGCAGGAAGCGCGCCGAGGACCAGGGCGATGCCCAGCACAGTCAGCGGATTGTCCGCAATCACGCCGAACCCGCGACTCAATACCCGTCCAACGGATAAAGCTTCGCCGCCTTCGATTTGTGTTGCCATGTGTCCCCCCATTTCCGCCCGTAATCGTGAGGCAACAAAGCACCGCTGTCCAGACACTTGCGCGCGCCCAATCTGGCGTTGCCACGCAGGGCTGCGAACCGTAGGCTCGGCGTGCGACGCCAGCCGTCGTGGGGAAACGGGGTCGATGTGCCAATCGGAAAAACGCAGCCCGCGCTCGCAGGCGACGCCAGGCTGGACGAGGCTTATCGCGCCCTGCGCGGCGATAGCGCGGTGCAGTTCGACCTCACACCGGTTGCGCCCCCAGTGCATGCACCGGATTGGCTGCGGACCCTGGGCCGCTGGATCGCCGACGCCCTGAGGCCGATCGGCCGCGCGATTAACTGGGTCACTTCGCTGATGCCCGAAGCGCCCTATGCGCGAATTGTGCTGTGGACGGTGCTGCTCGCGGCGGTCCTCGCGCTCGTCGCGCTGCTGGTCCAGCGATACCGCTCCGGCGAATGGCGGCTGCCGCGCTGGCGCCGCGGCGGGGCGACCGCGGAGGAAGAGGAGTGGGCCCCGCCAGCCGCGCCGATGCGGGCCTGGCTGGAGGAGGCCGATGCGCTCGCGGCAAACGGCCAGTTCGGCGAGGCGGTGCACCACCTGCTCAAGCGCAGCATCGACGATATTGCCTATCGCCGCCCGCAGCTGTTGCGCCCCGCCCTGACCAGCCGCGATATCGCCGCTCAACACGCGATTCCGCCAGGCGCGCGCAAGCTCTTCGCAGGCATCGTGGCGACGGTTGAGCGCAGCCTGTTCGGCGGCCGCTCGGTTTCCGCGAGCGAATGGTCGGCGACCCGCGAAGCCTATTCGAACTTCGCGCTGCAGCAGGCCTGGCGGGCATGAGCGACGTCGGTATCGGCAACTCTGCAGGCGGCCCGGTATTCAAGTCGGCGACAATCGCCCTGATGATCCTGGTTGGCGTTGTCGGCTTCTTCGGAGCGCTGACGCTGGACGCCTACGCACCCGATCTTGAAGGCAACGGCGGTTCAGGCGCGCATGCCTTGTCCAACTCGGCGATAGGGTACAGCGGCCTCGTCCGCCTCGCATCGAACACGGGCCGCAGTCCGCAAATCGTGCGCGACGAACAAGTCTGGCAGGGCGAGGACCTGGTCGTCGTCACGCCCGAAAGCGCTGCCGTGAACCTGAACAAGATCATCGCTGCGCGCGGAACCGAGCAACCGACACTTTATGTGCTCCCCAAGTGGGACGCGGGACCGGATGGCGATCATAAGGGCTGGGTGCGGATTAGTGGCTTGTTGCCCGTTTCCGAGCCTGAGGGCGTGCTCGCGCCCGGGCTTGTCTTCGACATCAAGCGCCACCTCGACAAGACGCCGGCATTGCAAAATGTTTCTCCGGATATGCCCGCTTCGATCCGCTTCGTGACCCCTGCCAAACTGCAAGTCATCGTGCGTCCCAGCAAACAGCGAGATGACGATACCGAACCGCCATCGGTCGTGAAGGTGCAGTCTCCGCCGCCAGTTATTGCGGCGGAACCCAAGCAGCCTGTGGTGGGTGTGGACCCGCCTCCGTCGGACGAGGACCAGGCCGAGGACCAAGACCAGGACCAGGACGAGGAACAGGATCAGGCCGAGGATCAGGACCAGGCCGGGTTCCTCGATGACACCTTCGCCGACATCAAGCCGGTCATCACTGACGGTTCGGGCGGGATTGTGCTGGGCGAGATCGACAACATGTTCATTCTCTCCGACCCCGACCTGCTCAACAATGCCGCCATGAAACACCCGGAGAACGCCGCAGCGGCGCTGGCGCTGCTCGACTGGATGAACTGGAAGGACTCGAACAAGATCGGCTTCGATGTCGTGCTCAACGGCCTTGGGCGCGCGAAGAGCCTGCTGCGACTCGCGCTCGATCCGCCCATCCTGGCGATGACGCTCACGCTTGTGGCCATGATCGTGCTGATCGGCATTCGCGCCGCCGGCCGGTTCGGTGCGCCTCAGCCGCGCACCCGCGCCATCGCGTTCGGCAAGACCGCGCTGGTGGACAATGGCGCGCTGCTGGTGCGCAAAGCCGGCAAGGCGCGGCGAATGGGCGGGCGCTACGTTGCCGTCATCCGCGACCAGGCGGTTCAGAGATTCGGCGTTTCGGCCCGGTTGAGCCAGGCGGAGGTCGACAGATACCTCGATGGCCTCGGCGCAGGAGCGGGGTTCACCACTCTTGCCGAAGCGGCCGAGGCAGCGAAAAGCGATAGCGAAATGGTCGCGGCGGCAAGAGCGCTGCACACTTGGAAACAGGAGATTATCGGTGACGATTGAGGCAGTTCAGCACTTCGCGGGCGCGATCCGCGATGAAGTCGCCAAAGCCGTCATCGGCCAGGAGCCGACCGTCGACCTGATGCTGGTGGCGATCCTTGCCCGCGGACATATCCTGCTCGAAGGCCCGCCGGGTACGGCCAAGACGCTGCTGGCGCACAGCTTTGCCCGCGCAGTGGGGCTCGATTTCGGGCGGATCCAGTTCACCCCCGACCTGATGCCGGGCGACATCATCGGCGCTAACCTGTTCAACTTCCAGACGTCGAAGTTCCAGCTCAGCCGCGGACCGCTGTTTACCGAAGTCCTCCTGGCCGACGAGATCAACCGCACGCCGCCGAAGACCCAGGCTGCCCTGCTCGAGGCCATGCAGGAGCGGACCGTGACGATCGACGGGGAAAGCCTGCCGCTCGGCCCCCGGTTCACCGTAATCGCAACGCAGAACCCGATCGAGCAGCAAGGTGTCTATCCCTTGCCCGAGGCCCAACTCGACCGGTTCCTGTTCAAACAGATCATTGCCTACCCACCGCTGGAAGAAGAGCGGCGGATCATCGCCACCCACGGCGCGGCGGAGGGGCAGATGTCACCCGAGCACTGGGGTATCGAAGCGAAAGCCGACGAAACAACGATTGCTGCCGCCGTCAGCACTGTTTCGGGCGTCAAACTGGTCGATGAAGTGGTCGACTATATCGCCGCGCTGATCCGCGGCACGCGCGACGTTGCCGATCTTGAATCCGGGGCCTCTCCGCGCGCCGGAGCGATGCTTGCGGGCGCCGCCCGGGCGCGGGCCGCAATCGAAGGACGCGACTTCGTGATCCCCGACGACGTCAAGACTCTGGCGCCGGCGCTCCTGCGGCACCGGCTGATCCTGTCGCCCGCGGCCGAGATCGACGGCCGCCAGGTCGAAGATGTCGTGAGCTCGATTATCGAGGCGATCGAGGCGCCGCGGTGAACCAGGGGGGCCCGTAAGCGTGATCTACCCCACCCGGGCAGCGGTACTGGCGACCGCGGCTGGCGCACCTGTGGCGCTGGCCGTTGCCGTGTTTGCGCCCGAGCGGTGGTATGCCGGCCTTGCGTGGCCAATCGCAGTTCTGATCCTCACGCTGGTCGATGCCTTGACCGGTGCCAGGCCAGCTTCGGTGTCGGTCGAACTCAAGCTGCCCCGGTCGGCATCGATTGGAAGCCGGATCGAAGGAGAAGTCACTGTCGCACTCGCTGGCGCGGCGCTGCCATCAGCCGCCGAAGTGGCGCTGGCACCCGATCCGCTGGTCGAAATCGAAAACGACGGCCGGCTTTGGGTGCTGCTCACGCAGGGGCGTGGCACCGGACTGACCTCGCTGGTCCCGCACCGGCGCGGCACCGTGCATATCGCGCAAGTGTGGGTGCGCTGGCGCGGCCGGTTTGGCCTCGCCTGGAAGCAGAAACGGCTGCCTTGCGAGGCACGCCTGACGGTCCATCCCGATCTCGAAGCCGCCCATACGCGCGGCGCGCAACTGTTCGAGCGCAATGCGCTGCAGGGCCTGCTGACGCAGATGTTCAGCGGCGAAGGGACCGAGTTCGAGGCGCTCGTCGAATACCGCTCGGGCATGGACCGGCGGTCGATCGACTGGAAGCAGTCGGCGCGGCACATCAAGCTGCACGCCAAGGAGCACCGGGTCGAGCGCAATGCGCAGATCGTCTTCGCCGTCGACGCCGGGCGGCAGATGAGCGACCCCGTCGCCGGACTGCCGCGCGTCGATCGCGCGGTCTCCGCGGTGCTGCTCAACGCCTGGGTTGCCCTAAAGCTCGGCGACCGGGTGGCCCTGCACGCCTTCGATTCGCGCCCGCGGCTGGCTGGCGGCTTTGTTGCCGGACCCGGCGCTTTTGGCGAACTCCAGCGCATGGCCGCGCAGATCGATTACAGCGGCGAGGAGAGCAATTACACGTTCGCCCTGTCGACGCTGGCAGCAAAACTCCAGCGCCGTTCGATGGTGGTGCTGCTGACCGAATTCACCGACCTGATTTCCGCCGAATTCCTGGTCCGCGCTGCCGCCACGTTGCTGCGCAAGCACCTGCTGCTCGTGGTCGTGTTGCGCGACGAGGAGCTTGAGGCGATCGCCGAGCGAGCCCCCGAGAGCGCCGACGACGTCACCCGCGCTGTCACCGCCGCAGCCCTGCTCAAGGAACGGTTGCTGGTGCTGACGCGGCTGCGGCACATTGGCGCGCATGTCATCGAATGCGAGCATGACCGGGTCGGCGACAAACTTGTGGCAGCTTACATCGACCTCAAACGGAGGAACCTGCTGTGACCGCGCCGCTCGTCAACGCCACCCGCTTTCGCGCGGCGCACCAGGAAGCCTGGGCGCGGCTTGAGGCGATCGTCACACGCATTGAAAAGCGTTCGGTGCGGGTGCTCGATGAAGACGACCTGCTGGCCCTGCCGGTGCTTTATCGCACGACCCTATCGTCGCTGTCCGTGGTGCGCGAAACCTCGCTCGACCGGGCCTTGCAGGCCTATCTCGAACAGCTCTGCACGCGTGCCTATTTCCAGATCTACGGCGCTCCCGGCAACACCTGGCGCCAGATCGCCCAATTCTTCACCCGTGGTTGGCCGCGGGCGGTGGCCTCGCTGTGGCGCGAGACGCTGGTGGCCGCGCTGCTCGGCGTACTGGGCACCGCGCTCGGCTACTGGCTCGTCAGCCATGATCCGGCGTGGTTCTTCAGCATTATCCCGTCCGAAATGGCCGAAGGGCGTGATCCCTCCGCTTCGGCGCAGTCCCTGCGCGAGGTGCTTTACAATGGCGATGAAACGGATCCGCTGGCGACATTCGCCGCCTATCTTTTTACCCATAATGCCCAGGTCGCGCTGTTCGCTTTTGCACTCGGGTTTGCTTTTGCCGTGCCCACCGCCCTGCTGCTCGTTTACAACGGCTTGACGCTGGGCGCGCTGGTTGCGGTCTATGCCCAAAAGGGGCTCGCGACCGAACTGGCGGGCTGGCTGATCATCCACGGCTCGACCGAGTTGTTCGCCATCACGCTGGCCGGTGCAGCGGGCTTTCGCATCGGCCTGGCGGTGGCATTTCCGGGACGGCAGAACCGCCTGGATTCCGCCGTCATCGCCGGCCGCACCGGCGGGACCGCGATGGCGGGTGTGGTGTTGATGCTGCTGGTGGCGGGCCTGCTCGAGGGAATTGGCCGCCAGACAGTCCAGGTCGACTGGCAGCGCTACGCTGTGGGCCTTGCTGTTTTCACCGGCTGGCTCGTCTATTATTACTTGCCGCGGGGTCGTGATGCGGTGGTCTAGGCGCCGGAAAGCCCCGGTCTCGCTCCGCCGCCAGTTCGTCACTCCGGAAGGCGTCGACTTGCGGCTTAACCTGGCCGGCGCTGGCGAGCGTGCCACCGCGTTCCTGATCGATGCCCTGATCATGCTCCTCTTGCTGATCGCAGTGTCGGTGTTCTTCGCTATGGTGGTGACCACAAACACCGGGCAGAGCAACACGGCGCTGGTCATCATCTGGCTGCTGGGCTTTTTCGTCTTGCGTAACGGATGGTTTATCCTGTTCGAACTGTCGGGACGCGGGGCGACGCCGGGCAAGCGACTGCTCGGTTTGCGGGTGGTCGCGCGCGATGGATCGCGGCTTACCGGCGGCGCGGTGCTGGTTCGCAATGCCATGCGCGAGATTGAGCTCTTCCTGCCCCTCTCCTTCCTCGTGGCAGATGCCAGCCAGAGCCGGCTCGATGCGATAATCTATATCCTCGCCTTCTCGTGGGTCGCGCTGTTCCTGTTCTTCCCGCTGTTCAACCGCGACCGGCTGCGCATCGGCGATCTGCTGGCGGGCACCTGGGTAGTGCATACCGTGCGCGGCGAACTGGCGGACGACCTGGTGGGCGTTGTCACCACCCGCCAGCGCCGCACTTTTTCTGATGCGGCCCTGGCGCTCTACGGAATTTACGAGCTGCAAACGCTCGAGGATGTCTTGCGCCGGGGAACGGACGAGGCGGTGGTAGTAGTGGCGGCGTCCATCCGCACGAAAGCAGGCCTTGCGGACGATGGTGACGATTACGGTTTTCTGTCGGACTACTATGCTGCGCTGTGCGCCAGGCTTGAGCGCAATGCCCTGCATGGCCGAAGGCGGGAGAACAAGTTCACGCAGACTTGAGGCTATGCAGGTAGGGGTGCCGTCTCCGATCGACACAGTTGTCGCTTGATCACGTGCCGTGACGGCGCGGGCGCGCTGGACGACCATAGCGCCGATGCGCTGCTTACGGCCGGATGGCTGCGCGCCAACGCGCAGCGCCCGGAACCGTGGCATCCATCCGGCCTTACCCCAGAGATCGCGTACACCGAGGGTTGGACCTTCGGCGCGGCTTGACGCACAGGGGCCACCGCGCCGGCTTAGCTCAGTTGGTAGAGCACCTGATTTGTAATCAGGAGGTCAGGCGGTCGAGCCCTCTAGCCGGCACCACATCAACAATGACACGTGCAATTACCACCAAGCATACCAGCACCGGATCAACGGATCGGTGCGCATGATGGCGTCGATCTCACTCATGTCCGGGCCTCGCGAGAATCAGGCAGTGGCACCGCAGCGTTTGCCGCCAGGAGCTGCTTTCGATCATCGGGCGTCATCGTCCAGTCGGTAGCAAACCGGCCGCTTGGCCCGAAGAACGCATCCGCTACCCCAGCCATGTCCGATCCCCGCCACAAACCGCCAAGTTCTGCGGCACGCGGATCGTCGACCGGGCCATTGTCGCCGCGCAAGTGGCGCAGCCATGCGCTCAGCGCGGTCAGGATTGCCGGGCACGCGCGGCCGTTCTGACGGTTGTCCGCCAGCGTCGCGAGCCAGCGTTGCGGCAGCTTTTGGCTGCCATCCATCGCAATCTGGATCAGCCGATGGTTGAGTGCGGGATTGCTGAACCGGTCAATCAGGGAAGCGGCGTAAGCAGCGAGGTTCTGTCGCGGTGCCGGGACGATCGTCGGCGCCGCCTCCTCCCGCATCAGTCGCCAAACCAACGTTTGCAGTGCCGGATCGGCGATCGCCTGATGGACGTAGTGATAGCCGCGCTCGAGCCCGAGATAGGCGAGCGCCGAGTGCGCACCGTTGAGCATTCGCAGCTTGGCGGTCTCATAGGGCGCCACGTCGGCAACGAACGTCGCGCCGACCCGGTCCCAGCGCGGGCGCGGTCCGGCGAAGCGGTCCTCGACGATCCATTGGCTGAACGGCTCGGTGACGACCCCGGCCTCGTCGCGCAAACCGCCGAGCGCGCGCGCCGCCCCGTCCCGGTCGGCAGCGGTGGTGGCGGGCACGATCCGGTCGACCATTGTCGCCGGACAGGTGCACTCGCGATCGAACCAGCCAAGCAGCGCGGGATCGTGCCGATCGAGATAGTGCCGCATCAGCGCCGTGAGCTGGCCGCCGTTGTCGGCCAGATTGTCGCAACTGAGCAGCGTCAGGCCGGGGAGATCAGCGTCATGGCGACGACGTAGGCCGTCAGCAACGAAGCGGTATAAGCTGCCCGCCCCGGCTTTTCCAAAATCGAGCGATCCGTCGTCGGCGCGGCAATAACCCTTCTCAGTCACGGTGAAGCTGACGATGCGCGTCGTTGGCGCTGCGACGGCAGCGATCACAGCTGCGGCATCCGCACCCGCCACCAGCACGCGCCGCACCGCGCCAATCAGCCGTGTCTGTTTGCACCCCATGATGCGCTCGGTGACCGTGTAAAGCCCGTCCTGCGGACAGAGCTGCGCCGCCACATCGGGCGCGCGCAGCGACACGCCGAGAATAGCCCAGGCGCGATCGCCAGCGTCCATCGCGCGGTCGGTATACCAGGCCTGGTGCGCGCGGTGGAACGCGCCGATGCCGAAATGGACAATGCCAACAGGTTGCGCCTCGCGGTCATAGCCGAAACGCTCAGTGTCAGACGGCACCTGGTCCAGCACCGCCGCGGACAACCTCACAGCTTGTAGGCTGCCTTGACCAGATTGTAGGCCAGGTCCCGCGCCAGTTCGGCCGCTTCCCAGTCCTCCATGCGATGTTCGGCGACCAGTTCGGCAAGGAAACCGCAATCGATCCGTCGCGCCAGATCGTGCCGCGCCGGGATAGACAAGAATGCGCGGGTGTCGTCGTTGAACCCGACGGTGTTGTAGAACCCGGCGGTCTCGGTTGTCATGCGGCGGAAGCGGCGCATCCCCTCGGGGCTGTCGTGGAACCACCACGCCGGGCCGAGCCGCAGGCACGGGTAATGTCCGGCGAGTGGCGCAAGTTCGCGGGCATAGCTGCTCTCGTCGAGCGTAAACACAATCAGCGTGAACGCGGGATCGTTGCCAAAGCGGTCGAGCAGCGGTTTGAGCGCGTTGACGTAGTCGGTCCGGGTCGGAATGTCGGCGCCCTTGTCGCGGCCGAACCGCGCAAAGACCTGCGCGTTGTGGTTGCGAAAGCTACCGGGATGAAGCTGCATCACCAGGTTATCTTCGAGGCTCATAGCGGCCATTTCGGTAAGCATCTGCGCACGGAACAGTTCAGCCTCGGCTGGGCTGACGGCGCCCTTCGCGACTTTGGCGAACAAGGCTTCGGCCTCAACCCGCGCAAGGTCCGCGGTCTGTGCAGTGGGGTGTCCGTGATCGGTGCTGGTCGCGCCCATTGCGGCAAAAAACGCGCGGCGCTGGCGGTGCGCGGCGAGATAGCCCTGCCACGAGGTGCAGTCTTCGCCGGTAAGCGCAGAGAAGGCGGCAAGACTCTCGTGGAAACCCTCAAATTCGGGATCGACCACGGGGTCGGGCCGATAGGTGGTGATGACGCGTCCGCCCCACGCGCTCGCGCGGATGGCACGGTGATGGTCGAGTGGATCGAGCGGGCTTTCGGTGGTGGCGATCAGCTCGATCCCGAAGCGATCGAACAGCGCGCGCGGGCGGAACGCGTCAGTCGTGAGCGCGGTGGTTATCGTATCGAAGTAAAGATCGGCGGTCTCGGCGCTCAACAGCACTTCGATTCCAAACGCCTCGGCGAAGACCCAGTCGAGCCAGATCCGCGAGGGAGTCCCGCGAAACAAGGGATACCGCTCCGCGAACAACCGCCATGCGGCGCGCGGGTCTGCGCCCGCGTCGCCCACCCCGAGTGCCTCGAGTTGGACGCCCTGCGAATAGAGCATCCGGAACACGTAGTGATCGGGGATCAGCAACAGCTCGGTGGCATTGCCGAAGGCCGCGTCGGTCGCGAACCAGGCCGGGTCGGTATGCCCGTGCGGGCTGATGATCGGTAGGTCCTTGACCTCGTCGTAAAGAGCGCGGGCGATGGCGCGCAATTTGGGATCGGCCGGAAACAGGCGGTCGGGATGGAGGCGCAAGGGCTGCGGCATCAGTCGTCGATAGCGGTGTAACGAAAATCGCGAAAGCTGGCCGCGCCCGGTCCGGCTGCATAGAGTCCGGGGCGCAGCATCAGGAAGCCGCCGCGGACGTTGTGGTGATAACCCGACACCTCCATGCCGCGGTCGAACCGCGTCCAGGTCTTGCCGCCATCACCGCTGGTGTGGAAGCTGACGATATGGCGGCGGTTGGTGACGCGCAGCCGCATCCGGCGGCCGTGGGGATTGACCGGGCGGGAGCGCTCGATCCCGTACTGGTGCGTTACGAAGCGCGTCGCGTCAAAACCGAGTCCACAGTAGAGCTTGTCGTCGTAAAACAGCACCACACCTGCGGTGCCCCCCGGCGCCAGCTCGATATCGCATTCGAACCGGTACGAAGTGTCGCCGGCGATCAGCAACAGTGGTGAGCCCGAGGATGGCGCCGCGCCCTTCCCCGCCAGCCGCAACGCGCCGCCACCGACCGTGGCGCGGGCCGCTTCGTCGGGCGACGGGCGGAAGAACGACCATTTACTGCCGAGCGCCAGTGTCGCGAAGTCGTCTGTCAGGGCCATCCCGTGAGGCGTCGCGAGGCCGCCCTTCGGCTTGGCAAGAGGCATCGAAAGGTCGCCACCGGTCATCCGGAACCAGCCGTCGGGCGTCCATTCGACCGGATCGAGCAGGCATTGCCGGCCGAGTGTCCAGAAGTCCTTCTCGTAGCCGTGGTAAAGCGACCACCACGCGCCATCAGGGCCCTCGACCAGCGAGGCGTGCCCGCGCGACCACCAGGCCTCGGCGTTGTCTTTCGTGCGGACGAGCGGATTGCCGGGATGCTGTTCCCACGGACCGTGAATCGAGCGCGCACGCGCGGCGATGACCATGTGCCCGGTCGGCGGGCCCGCAGTGCCGCCAACCGCGGTCAGCATGTAGAACCATTCGCCTTGGCGGTGAATCTTCGGGCCTTCGGGGGAAAATCCCTCAACATCCCATTCTTCGGGATAGTGCCAGGGATCGTAGACATGCGCGACCGGGCCGGCGAGCGACAGGCCGTCGTCGCTCAAGGGCACGCGGTCCCCGCCCGAAAGGAACAGCCAGCGCGAACCATCTTCGCCGACCGCATGGCAGGGATCGATGTGGTTGTGCAGCCCGAGCGGCGTGGGATCGGACCAGGGCCCGTCGATATGGTCCGCCCAGCTCACGAAGATGTCGTTCGGATCCGCCTTGACCGGAATGTAGAGGAAGTAACGGCCCTCGTGCTGCTCGAGACTTACTGCCCAGACCGAGCCGATGTTGCGCGTTAGCGCGGGCCCCCGCGGCTGCCAGTTCACCAGATCGCGCGAATGCCAGATGGTCAGGCCGGGATAGGCATCGAAACTCGAAAACGTCAGATAGTAATCGCGCCCATCTTTGAGGATTGCCGGGTCGGGGTGGTCGCCGGCGAGCACTGGGTTAAGGAAGGTGCCGTTACCCAGATCGCCCATGCGCTGGTTGTCGAACCCCCGCCGCCACTTCGCGGATGTGCGGGGCGGCGGATCGCCCTCGGTCGCCGCGATCGGGCTTGCGCTCAGTCCCAGCACGCTCAGGGCCGCGGCCTTGAGCGCATCGCGGCGATTCGCGGTCATCAGCCGAGTCCGACCGTCCGCGCCCATGCACGCCACAGCTCGGGCCACGCCTCGATCGGCTTGCCGACCGCCTTGCGCAGCCCGAACCCGTGCCCGCCGTTGGCGAACAGATGCAGTTCAACGGGCACCGCGCGCGCGCGCAACGCCGCGTGCAGCCGCAGCGAATTGTCCACCGGCACGACATCGTCGTCTTCGGCATGGACAATGAAATGCGGCGGGGCGTCCGCAGGGACATTGCGATCGGGCGAATGCGCCGCCTCCTGCTCGGCCGTTGGATTTGCGCCAAGCAGAAGGGTGCGCGATCCGGGATGGGCGATCGCGGCGTCCATACTCACCACCGGATAGGCCAGCGCCGCGCTGTGCGGTTTTGCCGATAGTGTGTCCGCGGCGTCGACCGGATCGTAGACCCGCGCCGCGAACCGCGCAGCCAGATCGGCGCAGACGTGCCCGCCCGCTGAAAAACCCATCGCCGCGACGCGTTCGGGATCGATCGCGAAGTCTCTGGCACGGTGCCGGATCAGTCGCATTGCGCGCTGAGCGTCGACCAGAGGCGTATCGGGGCCACTCGCCCAGCCTTCTCCCGGCAGGCGGTAGAATAGCACGAACGCCGTAACACTGCGCGCCGTCAGCCAGCGCGCCATTTCGTAGCCTTCTTTATCGACCACCACCCACTTGTAGCCGCCCCCCGGCGTCAACAACACCGCCGCGCCATTGGGCCGGTCGGGCCGGAACACGGCCATTCGCGGGCGGGTGATGCCGTAGACGGCGCGATCGGTAACCAGCGTGTCGGTCGAGCGCTCGTCGACGGTCTCCACCAACGCTGTTGCGGGAGCGCCGGGCGCGCCTTTGGGCCACAGGTCGATTGTCTCGACAGGTTGCGGCAAGCCCGGCGGCAGGCCGTTGCGGGACACCGGCGGAGGCGTCTGCGCCCTCGACGGCGCGGCGATCCCGGCGACCAGCATCGCTTGCAGAATGTGGCGACGATCGATCCCGCTCACTTGCTCAGATCCGGCCAGCCGCCAACGTCGTTCTGGCTGTCGATGATCCTCCCGGTGCGGGTGCGAATGCCTGAGATTACACGGGCATCCACTGCATCGCGCGGCGCGGAAGCACCTGCGGACGCCAGAGCAGCTTCGCAGCCGCGAGGATCGGACCGAACCAGGGCGACATCCGGCGTGGCAACCAGCGGGTTCCATAATCCATTGACCAGACTGCGTTGGTCCGTGGCCACAACACCGTCGAGGCTATTGCCTGCGAACCACGATCTGGCATTTGGATTTTCCTCGCGGAAAATCGCTCGGCCTTTGGTGTCCGGACCGGCGATGTAGCAATTGTCGATGAAGGCATACGTCGCCCCGCTGGCGGTGTCAGCGTTATAGCCCGAGGCGGTACCGCCCCAATTGTAGAACACGTTCGAACGGTACTCCATGATCGGGCCAATCGGGTCGTCGGACAGTGGCGCGTAGTTGCCCGGCCGCGGCATCCGCTGGACGTGGTTCGCCCAGACGTTGTGGTGGAAGCTGAAACGCGCCCCACGGCCGCCACGGATCAGGCTGCCATAGCCATGATCGCCCTTGGGATGACCGGCGCGGCGAAGCGATTCGGCTATGATCGACCATTGAACCGTCACATCATAAAGACCTTCGCTTTCATCATAGCGCGACGAGGCAGAGAGCGTTTCGTCGACCGACCAGCTCGCCGAAACATGGTCCAGAATAATTCGGCGGCCTCCCGAAATCCATATGGCATCGCCGACGCTGCCGCCCTGATCGCCCAACCGTGAGCGGAAATAGCGGATGACGACATCGTCGGCATGCACAACCAGCGTGTGATCGGCTATCGCAATCCCGCCCGCGGGGGCCGAGCGACCATCGATGGTCAGCAATCCATTGCGGATCACCAGATCCGTGGCCAGTCGGATCGTTCCCGCGACGTTGAACTGGATGGTGCGCGGTCCGTTGGCCGCGACGGCGACCCGCAGGGAACCCGGGCCATCATCGGCCAGAGTCGTGACTTCGAGGATACGCCCGCCACGCCCGCCAGCCGCACAAGCCCCTGCTCCCTCTGCGCCATCAAACGCCAGAATACAGCTTGGTGCCGGGTCGGCCGACGGTCCGGCAGTCGCCGATCCACCCGCCAGAGCTGCCAACGCGGCGGCTCCGGCCAGGATTGGCATTCGCACCATCGTCAGAAGATGGCCCGCAGGCCCACCGTCACGACGCGGCCGCTTCCGGCATATTGGCTCGACACCGGATTGGCTCGATACATGGTGCGATAATCAGTCGAGTTGGTCAGGTTGCGGGCTTCGAGCGACAGCTTGAAGATATCCGACAGCTTGACACTCGATGAGAAGTCGAGGTTCAGGCGGCTTTCGACATAGCCAAAGTCGGCGATCACCGGGCTGTTGCAAACGGCGCCGCCATTGGTGTCGAGCCCCACCGAGCAAGTGCCGGTCGAAAGCGGAAAGCGATTAACGTAGCGCGTGCGATAGGCACCTGAAATGCGAGCAGAGAAACGATCATTTTCGTAATAGAGCGTCGCATTGAACGAATCGGGCGACGTGTTGAGGAAGGGCGCCGATGAAAAACTGTTTGATGCCGTTGCCGTCGTTCCAGTCTGGGTTGCCGCCACGCTCGTCCCGGTCAGATAATTCAGATTGCTGGTAATATGCGTATAGTTGGCATTGATGCCAAAATTCTTGAACGTATCGCCCAGAAAACCGAAATCATGCTGGGCATTGATTTCCACTCCCTTGATCGTCCCGCCCGGCGCGTCCCGAAATTGCCGCACCGCCCAGACACCGTCGGCTGCCGTATAGGCGTTCAGTGGGCCATTGGTGATGTTGCCCAACACCGTTGCATAAGTCGCCGGATCGAACACTTGGGACAGCGGGATTTCGCCCGCCAGTTGTTGTGGAAAACTCGCTAAATCCTTGTAGAACAGAGATACCGCGAACAGCCCGCCATTGCCCACATAGTATTCAAAACTCAGATCATAATTGGTCGCGCGAAAAGGGCTGAGGTAGGGATTGCCAACCGTCACCGACGGCGCGGAACCATTGGATGACAAGCTGGACGAGAAACTCGTCGTGCCTGGCGTCAGATTCTGAATCTGCGGGCGCGCGATCACCTTGGCAAATGCCGCGCGAACCAGGAAATTGCGCGACAGTTCATAGGTGAGATTGATCGACGGCAGCCAGTCATCATATTTGTTGATAGCCGTGACAGGCAATCCCAGCGATGTCGCGCTGCCGCCGACCGATCCTGTGCCGGCGACTTCGGTGTGTGCATAGCGCGCCCCGGCGTTGCCGCGGAGCGGTTTACCAAACAGGTCGAGGTCGAAGTCGAGCTGAACGAACGCGGACTTGTCTCTTTCGGTGACCGCATTCGATTCGCGCCCGTCGCCAATCGTCCGGAAATCGCCCCATTTGTTGATGCAATTGCAGTCGATCCCGAACGCATTCTTGAACTTTTGCAAGTCAGGGCCGTACCAGCTGGACGGGGTGCCCGCAGTCAGTTTCAGCGACTGGCCGAAATTGATATTGGTGCCCAAATCGGTAATCGCTAGGCCCGCTTCGCTGAGCGTCGGGTTGATCGCTTCGATTGCCGCGGCGCGGCGGGACTGGCTGGCAGAGAAACCAAATTCCTTGACCGTGCCACCAAATTCCAAGGTAAATTGGTCCGATAATTCATAGTCGAAATTGAGCCGCGCCAGTTTGAAGTCGTTGCTGACCGAATTTTGGAAGGCGCGAATGGTCGACAGCCCCTTCACAAGCGACCAATTGGCCGAATTGGCGTCATCAAAACCCGGGTTGACAATCGGCATTCGCCCGCCGTCGCGTTCGTCGAACACAAAGCCATCCTGATCGACGGCGTTAAATTCAACGAGGAAGCCGTCGGCCGAGAACTTGGACTGCGAATAGCCGACGTTCAGATTTGCATGCAATCGATCACCGATATCCTGGCGGATGGTGACTGAAGCCTGTTTGAACAGCGTCTTGCCCTGCTGCGAATCGGCAGCACTGCGCCAATCGAGATTGTCGAGTTGCAGATAGTCCGCCTGTCCGGCGTCATTGACGTGCGCGGCCATCACCTGCGTTCCCGGACGCCCGAGCAGTTGATCATAGAAGTAAATGCCGTCAGGATTCGCGCCAAAGCCAGGCGAAACGGGCGAATTATAATAGTCATAAGGATCAAGATTATTGGGATTAAAGCTGAACTTTGTGCCCGGAACCAGCGTCGTGCCATTGAGCGTCTGGCCGCAATCGCTGGTCGCGCTCTGAGTGCAAGTCACATAGACGGCGCGGCGGTCGGCAAATCCGTTCGTAGTGCCCGCAGCACGCAAGGTTCGCTGCTCGGCCCGTGTATTGGTACCGTTGCGGTTGAGACCGATGGTCATCAACTGGTTGCTGACATTGGTCTGGTTATAGCGCGAATAAACGCCATCGAGGATGATGCTGGTGTGCTCGGTCGGTTCCCATTGCATCGTCAGCGTCGCGCCTAGCCGGTCATAGCGCAGGTCCTGGTTCTGCAGGTTGGGCAAGCCGGGAATGATCGTGGTCGGCGACAGCAAGGCATAGGCAGCGGGGTTCGAACCATAGGCACCCGTCGGCCCAGTGCCCGGACGAGCAAAACCATAAACGGCCGGCGACGATCCGGCGTGCAAAGCGTTGCGATAAAGATATTCGAATTGCCCTGGCTGGCGGCGATAGCTGTCAACCGTGGAGCGGCTCTTTTGATAGGCGATGGACCCCATAATTCCGAAATTGCTGGCCAGCCGCGTCGCGAACAGCCCAGCGAGCCGAGGGTTCACCGTGTTGCCATTCTCACGATATTCAGCCTCGGTGATCAGCGCGATGCGATCCCGATTATAGCTTAACGGACGTCCGGTAGTCAGATCGATGGTTGCGCCGAGCGACCCTTCGTCTTCCGAAGCCGAGCCGGTCTTGTGCACAGTAATGTTGCTGAACAATTCGGAGGCAAAGGTGTTGAAATCGAAGCCGCGCGAGCGGTTCGCACCGCTGTCGCTGTTGTTGCCGCCGGCCACCGACAGGGCGTCAATGCCGTTCAACCGGGTCGATTGAAAATCCCCGCCAAGCCCGCGCACCGTGATCGAACGGCCTTCGCCGTTGTCGCGGTCGATTGACACGCCCGGCAGGCGCTGGATCGATTCGGCCAGATTGGCGTCCGGAAAATCTGCGATATCTTCGGCATTGATCGAATCGATGATGGTGACCGATTCACGCTTCTCGTTGACTGCCGAATTGAGCGACGCGCGAAAACCGGTGACGATGATGGTGTTGGCATCGGTCGCCGCATTCGCCGCCGATGGCGTCGAAGCGGTCACAGGTTGAGCGTTCTGCGCCAGCGCAGCCACCGGGAACGCCGCGGCGCCGGTGGCCAGGGCAATCTTTAGCAGTGCGAGCCGCGAAATTTGATGACACATCGTCTCTTCCCCCAACGCTCCCCCGGAGCGATTGCTGATACCGGTGTCATTGGCGCATGGTGGTGGCATCACCCTTGCGCGCTCCTCTGATCCCGACGGCCCTCACTTGGTCACCCGGTTTTGGTAACCGGTGTCATTTTGTATTGCCTGTCCAGTTTCGCTCTGTCAAGAACCGATCAATTGGGAGAACACAGACATGCCGACATTGCTGCGCGGGCTCGCACCATTCACCGCTTTACTCATCGCAGTTGCGCATCCAGCCTGCGCCCAGTCGCATCCGGCGGACCCCACACATGGGGGCGCGGGGGGCCGCATCATCCGCGTGACTACGCTCGCCAAGGACGGGCCCGGCTCGCTCAGAGCGGCGATTGAAACCGAGGGCCCGCGGATCGTGGTGTTCGAAGTCGGCGGCGCCATTGATCTTGGCCGCGACACACTGACCATTGCCGAACCCTACCTGACGATCGCCGGGCAGACCGCGCCCTCGCCGGGGATCACGCTGATCCGTGGCGGCATCGATGTCAAAGGCCACGACGTCATCCTGAGTAACATCCGGGTGATGACCGGGGCTGACGGCCAGGGCCATTATTCGGGCTGGGAATCTGATGCCTTTTCGACTGTTGCGGCGTTCAACGTTGTGGTCGAGAATTGCAGCTTCTTCTGGGCCGTGGACGAGAACATGTCCACGTCGGGACCACGCTTCAATGGGGCGAATCTTGCGGAATGGCGCAAGAACACCAGCCACGACGTGGTTTTCCGCGACAACCTTGTCGCTGAGGGCCTGGCATTCGCCAGCCATCCCAAGGGCGAGCATTCCAAAGGCTCGCTGATCCACGACAACTCCACCGGAATCGTGTTTTATCGCAACGTGTTCGCGCACAACGTCGAGCGCTCGCCGCTAGTCAAAGGCGGAGCGCAAGTGCTGATGATCAACAACCTGATCTACAACCCGGGCCACCGCGCGGTGCACTACAACCTGATGAATCTGGAATGGACCGGACACCCTTACGTGACCGGCGAGATCACGGCAGTTGGCAACGTAATGCGCGGCGGAAACGATACTGATCCTGGTCTGCCATTCCTGATGCTCGGCGGCGACGGCGATCTGGCTTACTACGGGCGCGACAACCGCGCGGTGGACCGCCACGGCGGCGTGCTGCCGCAGTTCGGGCGCTACGGCGAGACCAGGGCGCGCCTGATCGCCGCCGACGCCCCGCTGGCCGCGCTGGACGGATATACCGTGCTGCCTGCAGGCGAGGTCGAAACCAGCGTCCTGCAGACCGCTGGAGCGCGGCCGTGGGATCGTCAGGCCGACGAGGTCCGGGTGCTGTTTTTCGTCGCCGAGGGCCGCGGCGACATCATCGACGATGAGAAAGAAGTCGGGCTCGGCTATCCCAATCTCGCATCGACGCGGGCCGAGTTCGATCCGGCGGCCTGGAACCTCACCGACATGACGCCGAAAAGCGGACGGTATCCGGGCTAAAAGGGCATCGTGCAGGAAAAGCTCGGACCGCGCGACGCCGCCATGTGCGGCACGGGAAAGACCTGACGGCTCAGCTTCCGGGCTGGATATAGGGCGCCGCGGACCACAACTCGCGCTCCCAGCAGCGCGGGTCTTCGATCACGCGGCTGGGCACATCGAACACCATCGTCGCGCGCGACGGCAGCCGATAGGGCGTCCACCCGGGATTCCCCATGCGCGCCGTATGGGCGAAGGCGCCCATCATCTCGCCGCTGAGCGTGCGCGCGGCGGCATCGGTCCCCGACTTGCTACCCGGCGCATCGAGCGTGCCGAAGACGTACGGGAGGTCATCGGTATGCGCGGCACCGCGCAGCGGATCGAGCGGGCTCGGCCGGTCGAGCTGATAAACCCAGGTGCGTTTGGCACCCGCGGCGCCGCGGGCATCGGCCTCGAGCACCTGCCCCGGCCACGAGCGACCCGCAGTGGTGGCGGCGTAGAAAACGCGCTCGGGCGACCATGTGGGATATTGGGCGCGGTAACGATCCACGACCCACTTCGTATCGAGATCGACCTTGATTTCGGGAGCGATACGCTCGGCCAGATTGTCCCAGGCGAGGCCCTGTAACTTCGGCCCGCGCGGATCGATAAAAGCGCGGGTCTCGTCGTGGGTGTTGCCAAGGATCATCGGGATCGCCAGCGACTGCGGCGCGGCATCCGGCCAGAACGGATGGCGCGGCAGGTTGGTCATGTCGAGCACCGGGCCGAAATAGACCGCCCCGCCCATGATCGGATCGACCGCGTCGAGCCCCTCGACCAATTTGGCGAAATCCATCGTTCGCAGCGAGTCGATGTCGGTCGGGGCAAGCTGGAGCCGGGCCATCAGCGCCTGCGTTCGCGCCCACGCATGGTTGGGCCCACTGGCGACGACTTGCTGGCCGCTCATCGTCGCGGCGGCGTGGAACAGGCCGGCGGCAGCCGGCATCGCCATCAGCGTCGCGATCTTGGCGCCCCCGCCGGATTGGCCGAAGACCATCACCCGCGCCGGATCACCGCCGAACGCAGCGATGTTGGCACGCACCCAGAGCAGCGCCGCGATCAGATCGAGCTGACCGAGATTGCCGCTGTCGGCATAGCCCGCACCGAAGGGCTTTAGCCATGCATAGCCGAATGCATTGAGCCGGTGGTTGACCGTTGCCACCACGACGTCCTGCGCCGCCGCGAGCTTGCCGCCCCAGGTCAACGGATCGAACGCGGTTCCCCCAGAATAGGCGCCACCGTGGAAGTAGACCATCACCGGCCGGTTTGCGCCCGGGCGCGGATCGGGGGTCCAGATCGCGAGCGTCTGGCAGTCTTCGCTCTGCAACGTGTCAGCCAGTCCGCGCTGCGGCGCGACCGGGCCGAACTGGGTCGCGCTTGTTGGCTGCGTCGGCACCGGCTCGATCACCGGGCGCGCGAACCGCGCGGCACGCGCGTAACGGATGCCCTTGAACACGGCGACGCCGTCTTCGCGCACGCCGGTAAAATTCGCTGCCGTCGGATCGGTCTGGCCCTGCGCGCGCGTCGCCGCCAGAAGCGAGGTAGCGGCGGCGGCCTTGAGCGCGGCGCGCCGGGTCAGCACATCAGCGCCGGACATCGCCCGCCCCTGGATCGAAGTCCGCGAGCGCGGCGCGGCCGATCAGGCACATGTCGCCGGGTATGGTGTGCTTGAGCGCGCACAGCGCGAGGCCGGTGTCGGCCATTGACCGGACGTCGCCGCCCTCAAGCCAGGCGTGGAGCACCCCGGCGGCGAAGGCGTCGCCGGTGCCGATCCGCTCGACGATCCCGGTGACGTCGATCTCGGCGGTCTGGTGCGAGGTGGTGCGCGAATCGATGCGCGCGGCAAGGCGGTGATGCGCCGAGGTGACCAGATGCCGCGCGGTCGAGGCAATCAGATCGAGCTTCGGGAACGCCGCGAACGCAGCTTCGGCAGCTTCGCGGCGGCGATCCTCGCCATCGCCGGAGAAAGTCTTGCCGAGCAGGAGCGAGATATCGCGGTGGTTGCCGATAAGGATCGTGGCGCCCGAAACCAGCTCACGAAGTACGCTACGCGGATTGCTGTCCCAGCGATCCCACAGCCGGCCGCGGTAATTGCCGTCGAAACATACTGGAACCCCGGCGACATCGGCGGCAGCCTGGGCGGCTTTGGCGAGTTCGACCCCGCCCGGCCCGAGCGCGGGAGTTATGCCTCCGGTATGAAGCACCTTCGCTCCGGCTAGCGCGCCGGCGAAGTCGATCGCGCCCGGTGGCGCACTCGCAAAGGCGCTGTCGGCGCGGTCGTAAACGATCGCCGAGGGGCGCGAACCACTGCCGCGTTCCATGAAATAGAGTCCCATCCGGCCCTTCGCGCGGATCAAATGGGCGGTGTCGACTCCGGCGCCGCGCAGGGTCGCGACCGCATGGTCACCCAATGCATTGTCGCTGACCGCCCCGGCAAAGCGCACCGCGTGACCGAGCGAGGCCAGCGCCGCGGCAACGTTGGCTTCGGCCCCGCCGACGGCCAGTTCCAAGCTGCCCGCCTGGACCGTCAACTGTGCGCCCGGCGGCGTCAGCCGCAGCAGCAATTCGCCGAAACAAACGATTGCGTTGGCCATGCCGCGGCCTACCGCGCCAGCCAGCCGCCGTCGACCGCGAGCACCTGGCCGGTGACGTAATTCGCCGCAGACGACGCAAGGAACACTGCGGCCCCGGCGATGTCGTCGGGATCGCCCCAACGCCCGGTCGGGATGCGTTCGAGAATCTGCCGGTTGCGGGTTTCGTCCGCCTGGAGTGCGGCGGTGTTGTTGGTGGCGATGTAGCCGGGCGCGATCGCGTTGACCTGCACGCCCTTCGGCGCGAGTTCGTTGGCCATGGCCCTGGTCACCCCGGCGACGCCCGACTTGGCCGCGGCGTAGCTGGGCACCCTGATCCCGCCTTGGAAGCTGAGCAACGAGGCAATGTTGACGATCTTGCCGCTCCCCTGCGCGATCATCGGCCGCGCTGCGGCCTGGCTCAGGAAAAACAGCGTCTTGAGGTTGGTGTCGATGACCGCGTCCCAGTCTTCCTCGGTAAAATCCTCCAGATCGGCCCGGCGAAGGATCCCAGCGTTGTTAATCAGGATGTCGATGCGGCCGAGCCCGGCGAGCGTTTCGGCGACCACCCGTTTGACAGGTTCGATCGACGACAAGTCCGCCGCAATGCTCAGCGTCCTGCGACCAGTGGCGGTAATCCGTTGCAAGGTCTCACGCGGGTCCGACCGCCCCACCAACGCAACCTCGGCGCCGGCTTCTGCCAGCGCCACCGCGATTGCCTGGCCGATCCCGGTGTTGGCACCGGTAACCAGCGCGACCTTGCCGATTAGATCGAACGAAATCATTTCAACTGGCAGATGTCGAGCACGTTCATGTCGGTATAGTCGAGGTTTTCGCCGCCCATCGCCCAGATGAAGGCATAGGCCTTTGTCCCCGAGCCCATGTGGATCGACCACGGCGGGCTGATCACCGCTTCTTCGTTGGCTAGCACCAGGTGCCGCAGGGCGTCGGGCTCGCCCATGTAATGGAACACCCGGTCCTGCGGCTCGGCCAAGTCGAAGTAGAAGTAGATTTCGCTGCGACGGTCATGGAGGTGCGGCGGCATGGTGTTCCATACGCTGCCTTGCTCGAGCACGGTGAGGCCGAGCAGCAGTTGCGCGCTGTCGCAGACGCCGGGGATCACCAGTTGGTAGATCGTCCGCTGGTTCGAATTGGCGAGATCGCCGCGCGCCAGCGGGTTGGCCTGCGCCAGCGTGATGTGCTTGAGCGGACAGACTTTGTGCGCGGGCACGCTGGCCAGGTAGAACCGCGCTGCGTCCCCTTCGAAAACGACCTGCTGCGATCCCATCGGAATATAGAGGCAATCCTTGTTGCCCATCGCAAAGCGCTGACCGTCGACCGTGATCGCTCCCTCGCCGCCGATGTTGACCGCAGCCATCTCGCGCCGCTCAAGGAACGGACGCCCCGCCGCACTTGCCGGCACGGTCTGGTCGGACAGCTTGAGCAATCCGCCCGCGGGCACCGCGCCGCCAATCACGAAGCGTTCGTTGTGCGAATAGTTGAGCGTCACCTGGCCGTCCTGGAACATGTCCCCGACCAGGTAGCGGTTGCGCAGTTCATCCGTAGTAACGCTGGCCATCATGTCAGGATGGGTGGCGTGATAGGTCTTGGCAAACAAAGCGGTGGTCCTCTTCCCGAAACGAGTGGCCGTTTGGTAACCGGTGTCAATGAACCTTTCAAGCCGCCTATTTGCGCGCCGGTGGGCCTACCGAACCGCGCCGGATCAAGCTCGAGTTGAAAAAGAACGGCTGTTCGGCCGCCTTGGCGGGATCGACCAGCTTGAGCGCAGCCGAGCGTGCCATGCTGACGATTGGCCAACGCACGGTGGTCAGCGGCGGCCAGATATGCGCCGCGATCGGCGTATCGTCGAAGCCCACGATCGACAGGTCGTCGGGCACTGCCAGTCCGCGCTCGCGCGCTGCGTGGAGCACCCCGGCAGCCATTTCATCGTTACTGGCGAAGATCGCGGTCGGGCGCGGATCGCCATCGAGCAACAGCCCGCCGGCACTGCGGCCCGAATCGAAAGTATAATCGCCCTCCGCCTTGAGATGGGGTCCGTGCGCCAGCCCCAGCCGCTCCATCTGCTCGTCATAGCCCATCTCGCGCTCGCGAGCGGAGCGAAACCCGCGTGGGCCGGAAACGAGCGCGATCCGCCGGTGGCCCGATTTATACAGATGATGGATTGCCTCGCGAACGGCCTCGCTATCGTTCGATTCGACCATGTGGGCATCATCGTCGAGCCGGGCCGATCCCATGCGGACATAGTGAATGCCGAGCTCGCGGCACAAGGCGGGGATCGCGTCATTCTCTGACAGCGGCGGCAGGATCATCACCCCGTAGAGCCGCTGCTGCTCTAGAAACGCGCGCAAATCGACCATGAGCGTGGGCGAATGGCGATCGACCGGGCGGACGATCAGCGCGAATTCAGTATCGCGGATCGCTTCGAGGGCACCTTGCTGAAAGCTCAGCACCATCTGCGCGTTGGGGTTGTTATGGATAAGCCCGAGCAGAAAATTTCGCCGCAGGGCCAGCGCGCGTGCCTGCGGATTGGGCACGTAACCCAGATCGGCGATCACCGCCTCGACCCTTTCGCGCGTCGCCTGACCGAGCAGCGGCGAGCGGTTAATCACCCGGCTGACGGTTTTCTTGGACACACCGGAGAGCCGGGCAACATCGTTGATCGTCGGCTTGACGTCCCTGCCCTCACGCACCCTGTCCGCTCCTTGAATTCGTGCTAGCCTATATGACAGGCCTTGCCCTCGCGTTGGCGGCAAGGCAATGAACTAGCGGATTATGACACCGGTTACCATGACGATACATCCGCCCGGCCCTGCGGTGCGCATCCATCCCGCCGACAGCGTCGCTGTGGCGCTGCGCGATTTGGCGGCGGGTGAAAGCATCCTCGGCGTGGCCGTGGCTGGACCGATCGGGCGCGGCCACAAGCTGGCGTTGCGCGACCATGCGGCCGGAGACACTGTGATCAAATACGGCATGCCAATTGGCCGCGCGACGCGCGCAATCGCGGCCGGCGAGCACGTCCATAGCCAGAATCTCGTCACTGCGTTGGCGGGGGAACTGAGCTACGTGCCAGGGATGCGCGAGCCGGTCCGGGCAGCGGACGCAGCACCCTCCAGCTGGCAAGGCTATCGCCGCGCTGACGGCCGCGCCGCCACGCGCAATGAAGTGTGGATTTTACCCACAGTCGGCTGCGTCGGGATGACTGCCGAGCAAGTCGCGCGCGCCGCAGCCGCGCGCCATGCCGGGCGCATCGACGGCATTCACGGGTTCGCGCACCCGCACGGCTGTTCGCAGCTTGGCGACGATCTGAACGGCACGCGCGCCGCGCTGGCCGGGCTCGCCGTCAATCCCAATGCGGCCGGCGTGCTGCTGCTCGGGCTGGGCTGCGAATCAAACCAACTCGATGCGCTGGTCGCCGCAGTGCCCGACGCCGCGCGCCACAAACTTCGCGTGCTGTCATCGCAAAGCGCCGGGGACGAACTTGCCGCCGCCGCCGCGCTGATCGATGAACTGGTCGATGGCGCCGCGACTGCCCGGCGCGAGCCTCTGCCACTCGGTGCGCTGACGGTGGGGCTCAAATGCGGGGGTTCTGACGGGCTCTCTGGGCTCACGGCCAACCCGCTGCTCGGACGCTTCGCCGAACGGCTAGCCGCCGCGGGAGGCACGCCGATTCTCACCGAGATCCCCGAGATCTTCGGCGCCGAGCAGGCTCTGCTAGCGCGCGCGGTCGATGAACCGACCTTTGCGGCGGCGGCTGCGCTGGTGAACCGGTTCAAGCGCTATTATCTCGATCAAGGGCTGCCGGTGTCGGACAACCCATCGCCCGGCAATCTGGCTGGCGGCATCACCACCCTCGAGGAAAAGTCACTCGGCGCGGTGCAAAAGGCCGGCCAGGCCCCACTGCATGCGGCGATCGATTACGGCGAGCAGGCACCTACGGGTGGGCTCGTCTTGCTCGAGTCGCCGGGCAACGACGCAGTGTCGTCAACTGCGTTGGCCGCGGCGGGTGCGACACTGATTCTGTTTACCACCGGGCGCGGCACCCCGCTCGGTTTCCCGGTGCCGACGCTCAAGGTCGCCTCGAACCATGCGCTGGCCGGGGCCAAGCCGCACTGGATCGACTTCGACGCCGAACGTGTGTTCGAGGAGGGCGCCGAGGGGGTTGATGCTGCGTTCCTCGCTGCTGTGCTCGACCACGCCGGGGGCCGCGAAACTGCCGCCGAGCGCGCTGGCCAGCGCGCCATCGCCATTTGGAAACGCGGGGTCACCTTGTAGCCCCCGCTTGGGCAAAAAGCTCGGGTTATTGCCATTGACACCGGTTTCCTTTAGGCGTCGAAAGAAGCCTGAATCGGGATGGGAGCACGTGTGACAGAACCTGCATTGGCCGTTGCCGAGGCGTTTGTCGGCGCCCGCCGCGATGGCCGCGCGCTGCACGCCTACCCCGGCGCGGCACCCGAAGACCTGGCCGCTGCCTACCGCATCCAGAGCCACGCGATCCGGCTTGACGGACGGCACATTGCCGGGTGGAAGGTCGGGCGGATTTTCCCCCCCGATGATGCCCGGTTGCGCAGTAACCGGTTGGCGGGGCCGATCTTCGCCGACAGCGTCGCAACCGCAACCGACGGCGATGTGCCCGAGATGCCCGTCTTTGTCGATGGTTTTGCCGCCGTCGAAGCCGAATTCCTGCTCCACGTCGCGCCGGGCTTCGCCGGTCCCGTCCCGCATGACGATACCACGACGCGCGCGGTGCTCGACGAAGTGCGGCTGGGTATCGAGATCGCCAGCTCGCCCTATCCGCGGATCAACGCCGATGGCCCCGCGGTGACCGCGTCCGACTTCGGCAACAACCACGGGTTGGTCCTGGGCCCGGCTCTAGCGGACTGGCGCAGCGCCGATCTATGCGGAATCGAAGTAACCATGATGATCGGCGATGCGATCGTTGGCCGGGCCGACGCCAAGGCAATGCTCGACGGCCCGTATGGCGCGGTCCGGTTCCTGCTCGCCAACTTGGCCGCACGCGGGATCGATGCCTCCGGCGGGCTGTGGGTCTCGACAGGGGCCGTAACCGGGGTCCACCCGGTGCACCCCGGGCAGCAGGTTGCCGCGCACTTCGGCGATTACGGCAAGCTTGCCTGCCAGATCGTCGCCGCACGGTGAGGTGACTGCACCGCCTTCAACAACAGCGCGCCGAGCAACGGCGGCCTGGGAGAGAGAAACACGATGGAAATGACCGCCGCCGCACCGGCCCGCATCGGCCGTTATCGCTGGACGATCGTAGGGCTGCTCTTTGCCGCAACCGCGATCAATTACGTCGATCGCCAGATGATCGGTGTGCTCAAGCCCACTCTGTCGAAAGAGTTCGCGTGGACCGAGAGCGACTACGCGACGATCGTGTTCTGGTTCCAGGTCGCTTATGCGATGGGCTACCTCGCCTTCGGCCGGGTGGTTGATCGGTTCGGCGCGCGACTGGGCTACGCGATGGCGATTGTGGTGTGGACGATCAGCCACATGGCACACGGCCTCGCCTCCGGCCTCACCTCGTTCGCCATGGCTCGCTTCGGGCTGGGACTGGGCGAAAGCGGCAACTTTCCCGCAGGTATTCGCGCGGTCACTGACTGGTTCCCGCAGCGCGAACGGGCCTTTGCGATCGGGCTGTTCAACGCCGGGGCCAATGTGGGCGCGATCATCACCCCGCTGCTGGTGCCGGCACTGGTGCTATGGTTCGACTGGCGCGTGGCATTCTACGTCACCGGCGTGCTCGGCATCATATGGCTGATCGCGTGGTGGGCGATCTACCGCCACCCGGCCGAACACACGCGCGTGACCGCGGACGAGCTCGCCTGGATCCGCCAGGACCGGGCCGACCCCGCCGAGCCGATCGGGTGGGCGCAGCTGGTCGGCAAGCGCGAGACCTGGGCCTATGCCCTGGGCAAGTTCCTGATCGACCCGATCTGGTGGTTCTTCCTGTTCTGGCTGCCGGGCTACATGTTCGAACGCTACGATCTCGACCTCCGAACCTTCGGGCTACCGCTCGCGGCAATCTACCTCATCTCGGACTTTGGCAGCGTGGCGGGTGGGTGGATGTCGTCGCGCCTGATCAAGGCAGGGCGCACTCCCAATTTCGCGCGCAAGGCGACGATGCTGTTCTGGGCGCTGTGCGTCACCCCGATCTGGTTCGCCCAATCGATCGACAGCCTGTGGGGGGCAGTGCTGGTCATCGGGCTCGCCACCGCCGCGCACCAGGCGTTTTCCGCCAACCTCTACACTCTGCCTTCGGACATGTTCCCGCGCGCCGCGGTCGGCTCGGTGGTGGGGCTCGGCGGCACGGTCGGCGCAGTCGGCGGGATGCTGATGGCCAAGTTCACCGGCTACGTCCTCGACGCGACGCACAGCTACCAGCTGCTGTTCGCGATCTGCGCCAGCGCCTATCTGGTGGCGCTACTGACCATCCATCTACTTAGTCCGCGGCTCGCGCCGGTGCGGGTCTGAGCTGAGTGCTAGGCGCCTGCCCGATCGAACACGTACGCCGATCCAGCCAATCAGCGCATCGATCAATTGCGCCTTTGGTTTAGACCCCTCGGCGGGTTGCCCCTAATTCACGGAGCAAGGGCTCGATCCGGGAAAGGAGCGAAGAGGGAGCCGCGTACGATTATGCAGAAACTGGGGGGCGGGCTGAGAAGGATCGACGTTCTAAAGCCAGCCCGTTCCGCGGCTTTGCGCAGATGGCCTGTTATCAAAGACAAGTGCTGGGGGTCACCGGCGGGCCACGCCCGATGAAGATGAGCACTACGTCTACGCAGTTCATGATGCGGCATAGGCTCTTGAATAGAGTGATTTTTGGCATCCCATAAGGCTTTATTGACATTCCCAAAACGGCGTGGGTAGTTTGAATCCAGTGCCTCGGAAGCAGACACGGAGGGGGCGGTGCTCGAGGCTTATTCCTTGGAGACGAGCGCAAAGGTGGCGAATGGCTCGCGGGCGAAGCTTTCACTCTTGCCGACATCGCCGTCTCCCCCACCTCAGGCAGATCGCAGTGATCGACCTGCCGGTGCCCGACGCGGTTTCCGGCTGGGTCGAACAGATAGTCGCGCGAGCCTCGGTACAAGCAATCGCGGCAGATCATCATTCGATCGCGAAGATGGGCGCGGAAGCGGGCCGCCGGTATGTTTTACACGCTCGCGGATCCGGCAGGGCCGACCCGCAGGCCAATGACGACCGTGCTTGGAACTAGGGAGGAACAAGTCATGAAAGTTTTGGTAGCTGATACGACGCACTGCAATGGCGGCGCTGTAGGCGGAACCGCGGCGGTCGAGGGTTCGCGCGCGGCTAAATGGCTCGGCGGACTGTCGGCGTTCGCCCTCGCTGCCGCCTGGGCTGTTCCGGCCACGGCGCAGGACAAGGACGCACCAGCGGCTAACGGTGACGAACAAACCATCGACACCGACGAAAAGGGCCTCAGCGAGATCGTCGTCACCGCGCAGTTCCGCGAAGTCGACTTGCAGAACACGCCGATGTCGATCACCGCGGTCAACTCCGAGCAGATCGAGCAGCGTTCGATTACCAATGTCGTCGATGTCGCGCAGGCGGCTCCAAACGTCACCATGACCGAGGGGGGCAACGGTTTCGGAAAGACCAACCAGGCCTTTATCCGCGGCATCGGACAGCTCGACTTCAGCTTCGCCTTCGAGCCCAAGGTCGGGTTTTACATCGACGACGTCTACTACGCGACGACCTTCGGGTCGGTCTTCGAACTGCTCGACATAGACCGAGTCGAGATTGAGCGCGGGCCGCAAGGCACGCTCAACGGGCGCAACTCGGTGGGCGGCGCGATCCGCATCTTCAACAAGAAGCCGACTGGTGACGGTTCGGGCTATGTCGAGGCGACCTACGGCAGTTACAATCACTACCAGGTCAAGGGCATGTTCGACGTGCCAGTGGTCGGCGACACCGTCGCCCTGCGCCTCGGCGCGTCCTACAACAGCCGCGACGGCTGGGTCGACGTGCTCAACTTCGCCTGCGCCAATCCCTCGGTCGCCGGCACGCTCCCCAAGCTCGGCCTCGACAACGGCGGCGGCACTGGCGGCAGCCGCAACGGTTGCAAGGTCGGCACGCTCGGCGGCGGCGACGTGTTCACCTCGCGCGGGCAACTGCGCGTCCGCGGGGTAAACTGGGACAACAACATCGCGGTCGATTTCACCCGCGACCGATCGCAGGCGCCGCCGGCGACGCTGCTGCCCGGCACACTTGGGGTCTCGTTCTCCGACAACACGGTGCGGCCCGACGGCAGTGGTCCGGCACGCCCCCCCAACACGCCCAATGGGCTGGGCGTCTTCATCGGCAGCGCGTGGGGCCAGTTTTACGGGCTCGCCAATCCGCTCGTCACCGGTGCATTCCCGGCCACGCTGCAGAACCCGCTGCCCCCCGGCGCGGCCGCCTTGCTCGCGGCGCTCAACCCGCAGGACCCGTATGTGTCCTATGCGATTTTCGGCAACCCCGGCGGGCCGGCCCCACTGCAACAATTCATGAACCCGAATCTCAGCACGGTCCGCTCGTGGGGCGTATCGAACAACTTCGAGCTGGACATCAACGATAACCTCCAGCTCTCCTCGATCACGGCCTACCGCCACTATACCGGCGAATTCGGTTCCAGCGATTTCGCATTGCCGACCCGCGAGGCCTACAACGAGGTGGAGCACAATCAGTTCACACAGGAACTGCGCCTGAATGGTTCGGCGATCGAAGACCGCCTGCACTGGACGATCGGCGGGTTCTACCTCGATACCTCGAACGACAACTCGGGCCGGATACAGACCGCCGGGTTTTCGATCTTCGCGGGACCGGCGGGGACGATACCTTTCCTGCTCGACATGTTTGTCGACGACAAATCGGGGGTGAAGAACCTTTCGGGTTTCGTCCACGGCGACTTCGCACTGAACGATATCTTCTCGGTCGAGGGAGGCCTGCGCTACACGCACGAGAAGAAGACCTATTCCTACTTCCGCCAGACCGTGGGCCAGCCGCCGAGCCTCGAGGGAGCCTCGCCCGACAAGACGATCGAGCAGTGGAATCCGCGCGTCTCGGTCAATGCCAAGGTCTCCCCCGACGTCCTGCTCTACGCAGCGTTCTCGACCGGCTTCACCGCCGGCGGCAACGACCCGCGCCCGTTCTTCCCGGGAGACGTCAACCTGACCTTCGGCCCTGAGAAGGCCAAGGCCTACGAACTTGGCTTCAAGTCGCTGATGCTGGGCAACCGGGTGCGCTTCAACGCGGCGGGGTTCTGGACCGACTACAAGGCCATCCAGACGTTCCTTTCGTCGAACACCACCGGCTGCGTGCCGGGCACCCAGCCGGCAGGCCGTTCACCGTGCACGATCTTCTATTACGGCAACGGCGGCGATGCGACCATCAAGGGCTTCGAGGCCGAACTGGAGGCGCGGCCGGTGCCCGCGTGGCTGTTCACCGCGGCTGTTGGCTACACCGACTTCAAGTACAAGACGCTCGCGCCCGGTGTGAATCCGACCGGCGATCTCAACTCGACCACGCTGGACAGCCCGCAAACCCAGACGCCGAAGTGGAAGTTCACCGCCGGCACCCAGTACGACATCGACCTGGGCAATTCCGGCCGCCTGGTCCCGCACATCGATGCGACCTACCAGAGCAAGGTCTACTACACGACCAGCCTGATCAACCCGATCCCGATCCAGCCGGGCTACACGATCGTCAATGCTCGGATCACCTGGTACAGCCCCGAAAGGACGTGGCAGGTCGCCGCCTACGCTACCAACGTGCTCGACAAGCTCTATTACGTCGGCATCACCGACCTGCGGAACGGCTTCGGGTATGCCTACGGGCAGGTCGGTCGGCCGCGCGAGTTCGGGGTCTCGCTGAAGCGCACCTTCTGAAGTGAGCCGGCGACGAGCGGCCAG
>JBDSDZ010000080.1:0-15422 GCA_039920345.1 Croceibacterium sp. | reverse complement strand
CGCGGGAAGGCGGTTATCTCGAGCGGCTTGGCCACCGGGCGCAGGATCGCGGCGATTTCCTCGGCCACGGCTTCCTTGAGTTCGCGCTCGGTCATCGTCAGGCCGAAGCGCTTTTCCGCCAGCCGATTGCGAATCCGGGCTGCCGCGCTCGGGCCCAGGTCGGACAGCACCAGCGCATCTTCGATATTGTCGAGCGTGGCATCGTCGAGCTTGGCAGTGCCGACCACCCCGGTGAGGTTTTCGGACAGGCGCTCCGACGTCTTGCGAAATCCGCCAAGTAAACGGTCGGACCAGGTTGCCTCGCTCACTGCAGCAGGCCCTGCTCGAGAGAAGTAGGGGTCAGCGTCATCAGTGTGCCCGGCACCGCGCCGGCGGGCAGCGAGACGCGGGCGAAATTCTCGGCATGGCCGGTGCCATCGCGCTCGGCGAGGACGGCAAGCGGCGCACCGATCAGGCCGCGGAGCCATGCCGCGCGCACGTCGGCCGCCTCGGCGCGAAGCTCGGCCGCGCGCGCCTTGATCACCTCGCGGCCAAGCTGCGGCATCCGCGCGGCCGGCGTCCCGGGGCGGGGCGAATAGGCGAAAACATGTGCGTGAACCACGCCCAGCTCGCGAATAATCGCGCGGTTGGCCTGGTGCATTGCCTCGTCTTCGGTCGGGAAACCGGCGATCAGGTCGGCCCCGATGGCGATATCCGGACGGCGCGCACGGAGGCGCTCGACAAGCCCCACTGCATCGGCGCGCGAATGCCGCCGTTTCATCCGTTTAAGGATCAGATCGTGCCCATGTTGCAATGACAGGTGGAGGTGCGGCATGACGCGCGGCTCGCCGGCGAACAACTCGAACAATTGCGCATCGATCTCGATCCCGTCCAGCGACGAAAGCCGCAGCCGCTGCAGTTGCGGAAAATGATCGAGGATCACCGCGACCAGCGTTCCGAGTCCGGGCGCGCCGGGCAAGTCATGGCCCCAGCTGGTCACATCGACCCCGGTCAGCACGACTTCGGCCGCGCCGGAATCGAGATGCTGCTCAATCTCGCGCAAAACGGCGGCAACGGTTAGCGAGCGGCTCGGCCCGCGACCTTGGGGAATGACGCAGAAGGTGCAGGCGTGGTCGCACCCGTTCTGGACGGCGACAAAAGCGCGGGTGTGCGTTTGTGTGCCCGTTGTGCCCCTTTGTGCACCCGCTCGATGGGGCGCCGCAACGTTCCATGCCCGGGGGTCGAGCTTACTGGCATTGGCCACCAGCCCATCGACTTCAGGCATCGCCGCAATCGCCTCGCGGTCGATTTCGGCAGCGCAACCGGTCACCAATAGCCGCGCATCTGGGCGTTCGCGCCGCGCCTTGCGGATCGCCTGGCGGGTGTGGCGCACAGCCTCTGCGGTCACCGCGCAACTGTTGATCACAACCACGTTCGGTTCGCCCGAAAACAACAAGCGAATCCCCTCGCTCTCGGCGATATTGAGTCGGCAGCCGAGGGAAATGACCTGCGAACCCGGCGCTGCAATCACGCGTAGTCGCCCCAGTCGAAACTGCCGCGATAGCTCTCGGCGGCGGGGCCGGTCATGGTAATTCGGCCGTCCTCGCCCCACTCGATCAGCAGTGCGCCGCCGGGCAGGTTCACCGTCACTTCGCTCTGTACCAGGCCCCGGCGCATGGCTGCCACAGCGGTGGCGCAGGCACCGGTGCCGCAAGCGCGGGTCAACCCGGCGCCGCGCTCCCACACCCTCAGGCGGATCGAGGAATCGCTTTCGACCGTCGCGACATTGACGTTGATACGCTCGGGGAAAAGCGGGTCGCGCTCGATCTCCGGACCTAGGTATTCGAGGTCAATCGCATCGCAATCATCGACGAAGAATACCGCATGCGGATTGCCGACGTTGACCGCCGCGGGCTGCTCAAGCTCGTCCCACCCGACGGGCAGCGACGCCGTATCCATCGCGTAGGCGAGTGGGATAGCTTCCCACTCGAACTTCGGTTCGCCCATGTCGACCGCTGCGCCGCCTTCGCCGGGGCGAACCATCAGGATGCCGCCAGCGGTTTCGATATGGGCCGGGGCACCGTGGAGCAGGGCAACGGCCCGCGTGGCATTGCCGCAGGCTTCCACTTCGCCGCCGTCGGCATTGAAGATGCGCATCCGGAAATCGGCGGCTTCGGAGTTTTCGAGCAGGATCAGCTGGTCGCAGCCAATTCCGGTCCACCGGTTGGCAATCGCGCGGGCCACCGCCGCTGTGATCGCGGGCAGCGGCTTTTCACGGGTGTCGAGCACGACAAAGTCGTTGCCCAGGCCATGCATCTTGGTGAACTCGGCGCGCATCGCTGCCACCTAGTGGCCGCATGGTCCAAGAGCAATGGGGCCCGCGGCAAACCGCGAGGCTAGCTGGCCTTGCGCTGCCTTTCCAGTAGCGGTGACGGCACGGCTTTCTCCCGCGTTGCGAGCAGGCCCAAGCCCCGCAACCGGTCGCGCGTAGCACTGGCATCTTCGGGCTGGCCGTAGAGATAACCCTGGCCCTTCAACTCGCCCATGGTCAGCAGGGCCTGAAGGATCGCCGGGGTCTCGACGCCCTCGGCCGTAATCGGCAGCGAGAGGGTGCGGCCAAGCTGGACGATCGCTTCGACCAGGTCGCTGCACACGCCATCGACCTCAATTTCGGCCACGAAGCTGCGATCGATCTTGATCCGGTCGAACGGCAGGGTGCGCAACTGCGACAAAGACGAATAACCGGTTCCGAAATCATCGAGGCTGATGCGGATGCCTTGGTTCTTGAGGCTGGTGATGATCGTGCGCGCGTCGACGATATTTTCGTGCAGGCAGCTTTCGGTAATCTCCACTTCGAGCCGGCGCGCCGGGAAACCGCTGTCGAGCAACAGCCGCAGCAACTTCTGGGCGAACCAGGGATCGCGCAGCTGGACCGGTGAAATGTTGACCGACAGGGTCAGCTCCGGATCCCATTCCTTGGCATCCTGGAGCGCCTGGCGCATCAGCGATTCGGAGAGGTCGGCGATCAGGTCGATGTCCTCGGCCACCGGGATGAACACTTCCGGGTTGACCAAGCCAAAGCGCGGCGAATGCCAGCGCGCGAGCATTTCAAACCCGACCAGCTTGCCCGTCGCAAGGTCGACCTGCTGTTCGTAATAGGGGACGAACTGGCCGGCTGGGATGCCGCGGCGAATCCCTGTTTCCAGTTCCGCGCGAACGCGCAGTTCGGTTTCCATCTGCGCTTCGTACCAGTAGTGCCGGTTCCGCCCGCGCTTCTTGGCATGATACATCGCGAAATCGGCCCGGTGGATCAGTGTCTCGCTGCCCCCCAGCGGCTGAGTGCCGTCAATCTCGCGGCTCCCGGCAATGCCAATCGAGATCGTGGCCTCAACGCGCAAGTCGTCCCCATCGATGGGCGCAGAAACGGCCTCCACCAGCATATCGGCAAACAGGTCAATCCGTTCGGGATGAGCAAAGTGGAAGGGCATGGCGCAAACGAATTCATCGCCGCCAATGCGTGCGAGCACACCATCGGCGGGCAAGAGCGCGCGAATGCGTTCGGCAACGGAGCGCAGCACCAGGTCGCCCATCGCGTGCCCGTTGAGATCGTTGATCTGCTTGAAATTGTCGAGATCCACCATCAGCAGGGCAACATCGCTGCCCCGCTGGGCGGTCGCTTCAAGCAACGCATCAATGGCGGGCGCGCCCATGCGGCGATTGAGGCAGCCGGTCAGCGGATCGATCGCCGCCAGCTCGCAGGCGCGGGTTTCGGCCTCGCGGCGCTCGGCCACTTCCTTGTGCAGGTCGCTGTATCGACGCCAGCCGAAAATCAACAAGGCAATGTTGAGAAGCAGAGCATTGGTGAGCAGCACATCTGGTGGTGCACTGTGGCCGAGCCACGAACTGATCACCTGCGGCATGACAGACCCGCCGGTGCCAACGAACAGGATCAGCGCTGCAATTGCGATTCCAAGTGCCACGATGTCACGATCGGCGGTGCCGAGGGTTTTGTTACCGCGCTCCTGAACATCGATTGTCTGCACGCACGCATCCTATCGTTTTAACTTCAAAGGGCTTTATCGTTCGCGAGTTTCAATTTTCGGTTAATTGCGTCTTCCGATGAGCAACTATAGGGTCGGCCCCAAGGAGTCTTGACCAATGCCCGCGCGAAAATGGCTGATTAAATCCGAACCCGAAGCCTATTCTTGGGACGATCTGGTGAAAGACGGCGAGACAATTTGGGACGGCGTGCGCAATCATCGCGCTGCCAATAACCTGCGCGCGATGCGCAAGGGCGAGCAGGCGTTTTTCTATCATTCGGTGAGCGACAAGGCGATTGTCGGCATTGTCGAAGTGAGCCAGCCGGGGCTGGCCGATCCAAAAAACGACATGTGGGCTGCCGTAAGAATCAGGCCGCTGCGGGCGCTCGCGAGGCCGGTTACCCTTGCGGAAGTGAAAGCTGATGCTGCCTTGGCCGACGTTGAACTGGTGCGCCAGTCACGCTTGTCCGTGGCCGAGATGCGACCAGCCGAGTGGAAACACATCCTTTCGCTTGCAAAGAGTTAAGATCGGAACCCGCGCCCGGCGCCTCCGTTGAATGGGTAACGCGGCCAGTCGCCGCCCCAATCAAAAAGGAGAGAACCGATGGGTGAACTGAAAGACAAGGCCAAGGGCCTCGGCAACGAAATCGCCGGCAACGCCAAGCAGACTTCCGACGATCCTGATACGCGCGCCGAAGGCCGCGACCAGGAACGCAAGGGCGAGATGCAGAACGTCAAGGGCGATATCAAGGGCGCGATGGGCGACAAGATCTGACCCCGCTTACCTGAACTGACCGAAAGGCCGCCCCGCAACGGGCGGCCTTTTTCGTTAGTGGCTGCGCAATCCGCTGATGGTCGCGCCGGCTGCACTCAACTGCTCGATCTCGGCCAGGCAGTGCAGCAGGCGAATGCCTCGGCGCTGCATGGCCTTCGCCAGCGCATCACCGAACTGGGCGGTGGTTTCGACCCGTATCGCCCAGGCGCCGAAGGCTGCGCCCAAAGCGGCAAAGTCCGGGTTTTGCAGCTCGGTTGAGGCGACGCGCGCCGGATACGCGCGCTCCTGGTGCATGCGGATGGTGCCGTACGATCCATTGTCGATCACGATCACGATCATGTCGCAGCCATATTGCGCGGCGGTTGCCAGTTCCTGCCCGTTCATCAGGAAATCGCCGTCACCCGCAACGGCGACAATGCAACGCTCGGGAAAGCGCAGCGCCGCCGCCACCGCCGCCGGCACGCCGTAGCCCATCGCCCCGGCGGTTGGCGCGAGCTGCGAGGGAGAACCGGCATAGCGCCAGTAGCGATGCCACCAGCCGGAGAAATTGCCCGCACCGTTGCAGATGATCGCGTCGGCCGGAAGCGTTTCGCGCGCGATGGCGAGGCAGGACGCAAGGTCGAGCGAGAAGCCGCCGTCTTTGGGGGTCGACCAGTCAAGCCATTCGCGGTGCGCTTCATCCCCGGCGTCGAACTGGGCGGCGGCACTGTCATCCCACAGCGCGGCACTTTCGGCGAATTCGCCCGGATCGGCGCAGATCGCCAGGTCCGCCAGATAGACCCGGTTAAGTTCTTCCGGGTCGGGATGGACATGGATCAACTTCTGGCCCGGGTGGTCGGGCGTAATCAGCGCGTAGCCATCGGTGGTCGCTTCGCCCAGCCGCGCCCCGACAACCAACAGCAGGTCGGCATGTCGGATCCGCTTCGCCAGCTTGGGGTTGGGGCCATAGCCAAGGTTGCCCGCATAGACGGGCGAGTCGGTGGCAAGCGCATCCTGCCGCCGGAACCCAGTGGCCACAGGCAGTCCCAGCCGTTCGGCAAAGGCAGCGAAGCGCTTGCGCGCCTTGGTGCCCCACCCGGCACCGCCAACAATCGCAACCGGCGCAGCGGCGTCGGCGATCAGGTCCATCATCGCTGCCAGGGCATCAGGGCAGGGCGCCTGCGCCGGGCGGGGCACGAACGGTCGCGGCGCAGCCTCGATCGCGCTTTCGTGGAGCATGTCCTCGGGCAATGCGAGCACGACCGGGCCGGGCCGCCCACTGATTGCGGTGGCATAGGCGCGGGCAATATATTCGGGAATGCGCGCGGCATCGTCGATCCGTGCCGCCCATTTGGCGATGGGGCCGAAGAATGCCGGGAAATCGATTTCCTGAAACCCCTCGCGGTCGCGCATGCCGCGGTCCACGTCGCCGACAAACAGGATCATCGGCTGCGAATCCTGCATCGCCACGTGCACTCCGATGCTGGCATTGGTCGCGCCGGGGCCGCGGGTCACGAAGCATATGCCCGGGCGCCCGGAACCAGCGGCGTTGAGCGCCCCGTCGGCGCAGGCCATGAACGCTGTGCCCCCTTCCTGGCGGCAGGTCACCGTTTCGATATTACCGGCGTCACGCAAGGCGTCGAGCACCGGCAGGAAGCTCTCGCCGGGGACAGTGAAGATGCGGTCGCACCCTTGTGCGGACAGGCAATCGACAAGCAGTTGGGCAGCGGTTGTGGACATGCCGGCGGCGTTAGCGCGGGCGCGGGAAACCCGCCAGTCCTGTCCCTATTGTGGACATTCGAATCTGGCCTCGGTGCCAAATGGTTACTAATGCGTTAACCCGGCATCATGAGACGCTCACTAGTCCTCACCGATGAAATCGCCCGGCACCCTTTCCGGGCTGGTTTGCCGCCACAGGTACGAGCCCTGTCGCTTGACGACATCGACAATCGCCGCCCCTGGCGCGAACAACTCGTGGTCGATGCGCGCGGGTTCGCGCAGGCTTACTTCGCCTG
Source organism: Croceibacterium sp. (assembly GCA_039920345.1). Taxonomy (GTDB): domain Bacteria; phylum Pseudomonadota; class Alphaproteobacteria; order Sphingomonadales; family Sphingomonadaceae; genus Croceibacterium_A. The sequence goes on along the minus strand of JBDSDZ010000080.1, from coordinate 8,634 downwards.
TTTCCTCGCCGTGGCGGTGTTCATTTCCTAAGGTTGCGGCACCGCGCAGGCTGCGGCGTTGGCGTGCTTTTCAGCTTCGTAAAGCCTGAGGCCGAACCACGCCGAGATCACGCACATCACCGCGCTGAGCAGCAGTTGCTCGGCCAGCGGAATGCCCGCTGCGCTCAGGCCACCCGCGATTAAAGAACCGATCACCATAGCGCCCGAATTGACGATGTTATTGGCTGCCACCGTTCGTGCCGCTTGCGACGGATCACACTTGGTAGTCAGGAACGCGTAGAGCGGGACCACGAACATGCCCCCGGAAATCGCGATCATCAGCAGCGTAAGCAGAACCAGCGGCGCGAGTGGCTGGGCAATAAAGCGGCCAACGGTTAGCTGTTCCTGGGGATGCACTTCGCCGGTCCATTCGTGACAGATGAACCACAAGGCGGCTACGAACGCGCCCATGAACAGCACTGAGACCGGCGCATAGCGGGCCGACACCTCACCTTTGAGCAGCGCGTTGATCGCGATCGAACCGATCGCCACACCGACCGAGAAGATCACCAGAAACAGGCTCGCCACCTCCTTGCTCGCCAGCAGCACGTTCTTGGCGAGCGGCGGAAACTGGATGAACAGCACTGCGCCGATGGTCCAGAAGAAGCTAATTGCGAGGATGGCGTAGAACACTTCGCGCTGGTGGACCGTGCGGTTGACCAGTTTTACCGAGGAGCCGACGGTCCAGTAGAGGAATACCGGCAGTGCCATGACCGGCCGCAGCAGTCCGCGAAATCCGCGCGTCAGGCGAACGAGATTGTCGATGCTCTCGAAATTGCGATGATCTTCGGGAATGGTCGGCGGCGCGGGCGGGATTTGCTTGCTGGTTATATAACCGATGCCCGCGGTCAGTACGACCAGCAGCGCTGCCCATTCGACGCGGATGAAGCCGGCGAGGATCGTCCCGGCAAGGATCGCGATATAAGTCCCGGCCTCTACCAGGCCGGTGCCCGCAAGGACTTCATCTTTGTTCAGGTGCTGCGGCAGGATCGCGTACTTGATCGGCCCGAAAAAGGTTGAGTGAACGCCCATGGCGAAGATGCCGAGCAGCAACAGCGGTATTGCGACAGACTGGGTGAGGATCCCCTGCCATGCCATCACCAGCCCGATGGCGCCCACTGTCATGATGCCGATCTCGGCCAGCTTGATCCAGCGGATGATGGCCGCCTTGTCGCGCATGTCGGCAAGCTGGCCCGAGAGAGCCGAGAGGATGAAGAACGGCAGAATGAAAAGGCCTGACGTTATTGCGCTGAACTGGGCTTCGGCTTCTTCGGAGTTGTACACGCTGTACACGACGAACAGCACCGACGCGGTCTTGAAAAGGTTGTCGTTGAACGCGTTCAGCAATTGCGTTGCAAACAATGGCAGGAAGCGGCGTTGCCGCAGCAGGTATGTGGAAGTCAGCATGTCCTGCCTGTGCAGCCTCTGGCACCCGGTTAAGCGGTGTTGATTACAAGAACAACCTTGCGCCGCACTTTTTCCCGGCGGCTGGACGCGCTAGGGGCAGGGAATGTGGACCATCCCCAACTTGCTGACCCTGTCGCGGATTGTCGCGCTGCCGTTGCTGGCGTTCCTGCTGTGGTGGCCCGACTGGCCGTTCGGCTACGCCCTGGCGTTCGCGCTCTACTGCCTGATGGGCATTACCGACTATTTTGACGGCTACCTCGCGCGTTCGAGCGGGGCGGTTTCGCGGCTGGGCATTTTCCTCGACCCGATTGCCGACAAGATCATGGTTGCCGTGGTGATCCTGGTGCTGACTGCCCAAGGCTTCCTGCGCGGCCCATATGTGGGCGACATGCACGTGATCGCCGGGCTGATCATCCTCGTGCGTGAGATCGCGGTTTCGGGGCTGCGCGAATTTCTCGGCGGGATTCAGGTTTCGGTCCCGGTTTCGAAGCTGGCCAAGTGGAAGACGACCTTCCAGCTTGTCGCCCTGGGCGCGTTGATTTTCGGCGGGGTCCTGCCGCACGAAGTGTGGATCCATCAGGTCGGGCTTGCCTGCCTTTGGGGCGCCGCTGCGCTAACTCTGGTGACGGGTTGGGACTACCTGCGCGTCGGCCTCAAGCACATGGACTGAAGCGCGAATGCTCGAACTCTACCATCACGGATCATCGGTTTGCGCGGCCAAAGTGCGGCTGGCGCTGGCCGAAAAGCAGGTCGAGTGGACTGGCCATTACATCGACATCCTGGCCGGCGAGCAGTTCGAGCCGGCCTATCTTGCCATCAACCCGCGCGCAGTTCGTTGGCCAGCAGCTGGAATTCCTCGGCACGGGGTGAATTCTTGCGCCAGATAACCGCGATTTCACGGCTGGCGTTGCGGGCCCTGAGCGGGCGGGCGACGACATCGGTTTCGTGCAGGATCCCGGCATCGATCGCCATTTCGGGCAACATGGTCAGCCCAAGGCCGTTGTCGACCATCTGCACCAGTGTGTGCAGGCTGGTGCCGATCATCGTGGCCGAAGCGCGCAGTTCAGGGCGATTACAGGCTGCGAGCGCATGTTCCTTCAGGCAGTGCCCATCTTCGAGCAGCAGCAACTGGCTTTCGTCGATCATCGCGGGCGGGATAGTTTCAGGTGGATCGCGCGGGTCATCCTTGGGGAAAGCCACGAACAGGCGGTCATCGCAGATATGCGCCTTGTCTACCTCGCCGGTCGCGAACGGCAGCGCCAGCAACACACAATCGGCGCGGCCATGGTGAAGCGATTCGACCGCGTCGCCGCTCACTTCCTCGCGCAGGAATAGCTTGAGGGCCGGCCGCTCGCGGCGCAGCCGCGGCAGGATGCGGGGGAGGAAGAACGGCGCGATCGTCGGGATCACGCTCATCCTCAGCTCACCCGAAAGCGGCTTGCCACTGGCCTGGACGAGGTCGGACATTTCCTCCGCCTCGCGCAGCAAGCGGTGTGCCTTGGCGACCACCGCATTGCCGAGCGGGGTGAAGCGAACTACCCGGCGGCTACGCTCGACCAGTGTCACGCCGAGCAGGGATTCGAGTTCGCGCAAGCCGGCGGACAGGGTTGATTGGGAAACGAAAGAAGCTTCGGCGGCGCGGCCGAAGTGGCCATGCTCGTGCAGTGCGACGAGATATTGCAGTTGCTTGATTGTCGGCAGGTAAGTGCTCACTCCGCCGCCTGATCCTGATCCTCGACGTCGTCATCAATCAGGTGAAACGCCAACTCGTCCTCTTCGCCTTCATCGGCCGCAACTTCTGCCAGCTCTGCTTCTGCCTGTGCCTCGCGGTCGATGCGGGTCATCTTTAAGCGTCCACGCTCGACCCCGAAACCAAGCCGGCCTTCGACCAGCTCCAGCGCGTCACGGCCGAATACTTCGTAACGCCAGCCTTCCAACACCGGCAGCTTGCGCACGCCGGCGGCGAGCGCCTCGAGCTCGTCCGACCGGGTCAACAGACGCGCGGCCACGTCGATCTCGCGGGTGCGAATCTTGAGCAACAACTTGAGCAGGTCGGCCACCAGCGCGCCTTCCTTGCCCAGCGGGGCGCCGCGCTTGGGCTTGTCGGGCAATTCGCTGTCGGGCAGCGGCTCGACATCGCGCAGCACGCGCATCAGGCGCTTGCCGATGTCGTTGTCCTTCCACGCCTGGCTCAGCCCGCGCACCTTGACGAGATCGTCCTGGCTCTTGGGCGGCTGGCTGGCGAGATCGGCCAGCGTTTCGTCGCGCATGATCCGCCCGCGCGGGATGTCCTTGCCCTGCGCTTCTGTCTCGCGCCACGCGGCCAGAGCCTTGAGGCGGCCGAGCACCAGCGCATTGCGGCTGGGCGCGCGAATACGGTGCCATGCGGTATCGAGATTGTTGGCGTAGTTGGCGGGGTCCGCCAGCTTGTCCATTTCGGCGTTCAGCCATTCGCCGCGTCCGGTTTTAATCAGGCGCTTGAGGATCCGCGGGAAGATCTTGGCCAGATAAGTCACGTCGCCGATCGCGTATTCGATCTGCCGTTCGGTCAGCGGCCGGCGGCTCCAGTCGGTAAAGCGCGCGCCCTTGTCGATCGTCTTGCCGAGCCATGCTTCGACCAGGTTGGCGTAGCCGATCTGCTCCGACTGGCTGATTGCCATCATCGAAATCTGCGTATCGAAAATCGGATACGGCGTCTTGCCGGTGAGGTTGTAGATGATTTCCACGTCCTGCCCGCCAGCGTGGAAGATCTTGAGCACTTCGTCATTGTTGCAAAACAGCTCGAGCATCGGGGTCAGGTCGATCCCGTCGGCGAGTGGATCGACCGCCGCGGCTTCTTCCTCATTACCCAGCTGCACCAGGCACAGCAGCGGGTAAAACGTGTTCTCGCGCATGAATTCGGTATCGACGGCGACAAAGTCGGATTTCGCCAGCCTCTCGCACAGCGTGGCCAGTTCATCGGTCGTCGTGATCAGCGGGTGTATTTTCATCGTGGCTTTTCTATAGGGCGCATCTGGTGGCCCAAACGTCATATCCGGGCGGGTGGCTTGACAGGGGCGGTTCCATCCCCTGTTAGCGCCGGCTCCCTAGCGCCATAACCCGCGAAACGGAAAGAGTCTCCGATGCACGCCTATCGTACCCACAACTGCGCTGCCTTGCGCGCCGAGGATGTCGGCCAGTCTGTCCGCCTGTCGGGCTGGGTGCATCGCAAACGCGACCATGGCGGTGTGCTGTTTGTCGACCTGCGCGATCATTATGGCCTGACGCAGATTGTGTGCGATGTGGATTCGCCGGCTTTGCCCGTGCTCGAAGGCCTGCGCGTCGAAAGCGTGGTCACGATTGACGGGACGGTAAAGGCGCGCGCCGAAGGCACCGCCAACGCCAACCTGCCAACCGGCGCGATCGAGGTATACGCCCGCGAAGTGACCGTGCAGAGCCGCGCGGAAGAACTGCCGCTGCCGGTGGCGGGCGAACAGGAATACCCGGAGGAAATCCGCCTCAAGTATCGCTTCGTCGATTTGCGGCGCGAAAAGATGCATCGCAACATCCTGCTGCGATCGAACGTGGTTTCTTCGCTGCGGCGGCGGATGATCGAGCAGGGCTTTACCGAATTCCAGACCCCGATCCTGGGCGCTTCCAGCCCTGAAGGTGCGCGCGATTACCTGGTGCCGAGCCGGCTCCATCCGGGCACCTTTTATGCGCTCCCGCAGGCACCGCAGATGTTCAAGCAATTGCTGATGGTGGCCGGGTTCGACCGCTATTTCCAGATCGCCCCGTGCTTCCGCGACGAAGACCTGCGCGCCGACCGCAGCCCCGAGTTCTACCAGCTCGATTTCGAGATGAGCTTTGTTACCCAGGAAGATGTGTTCAACGCGATCGAGCCAGTGCTGGCGGGCGTGTTCGAGGAGTTTTCCGGCGGCAAGAGCGTCACTCCGGCGGGCGAATTCCCGCGCATCCCGTACCGGGAATCGATGCTCAAGTACGGCACCGACAAGCCCGATCTCCGCAACCCTCTGGCGATCACCGATGTATCGCATCACTTCGCCCAGTCGGGATTCGGCTTGTTCGAGAAAATTGTCGGCGAGGACGGGGTCGTTCGCGTGATTCCCGCGCCCGGAACACACGAAAAGAGCCGCAAGTTTTTCGACGAGATGAACGACTGGGCGCGGCGGGAAGGCTTTGCCGGCCTCGGCTACGTGACGCGCAAGCAGGGCGAATTTGGCGGTCCGATCGCCAAGAACCACGGCCCGGAAGGCATGGCAAAGCTCTATGCCGAACTGGGCCTGGGCGACAACGACGGCTTGTTCTTTGCTGCGGGCAAGGAAAAGGACGCGGTCAAGCTGGCCGGCGCCGCGCGCACCCGGGTGGGCGAGGAATTGGGGCTGATCGAGCAGGGCTGCTTCAAGTTCTGCTGGATCGTCGATTTCCCGATGTTCGAGTACGACGAGGAGCGCAAGAAGGTCGATTTCAGCCACAACCCGTTCTCGATGCCGCAGGGCGAGATGGAGGCGCTGGAAACCAAGGATCCGCTCGAGATCCTCGCCTGGCAGTATGACATCGTGTGCAACGGGTATGAGCTGTCGAGCGGCGCGATCCGGAACCACCGGCCGGAAATCATGTACAAGGCGTTCGAAGTCGCCGGTTACACCAAGGCCGACGTGGACGAGAATTTCTCGGGCATGATCGAGGCGTTCAAGCTCGGCGCACCGCCGCATGGCGGGTCGGCGCCAGGGATCGATCGCATCGTCATGTTGCTGGCCGACGAGCCGAACATTCGCGAAGTCATCGCCTTCCCACTAAACCAGCGCGCGCAGGACCTGATGATGGGGGCGCCAAGTCCCGTCGGTCCGCGCCAGTTGCGCGATGTGCACATCCGCCTTGCCGAACCACCGAAGGCCGCCACAGAATAAAAGCTTGCACAGACAGCGCCCTGATTGACCGGGGCACTTGCCAGTGCCCGCCGCGTTTATTAGGGCGACTGCAATTCAAACCCGTGTTTCGAGAGGGCAGCACATGAGCGACACCGCCGACCGCGTTAAGAAAATCGTCGTCGAACATCTCGGCGTCGAAGAAGACAAGGTCACGCCGGACGCGAGCTTCATCGATGATCTTGGCGCCGACAGCCTCGACATCGTCGAACTGGTAATGGCCTTCGAGGAAGAGTTCGGGGTCGAAATCCCGGACGACGCCGCCGAAAAGATCAATACGGTTGGCGATGCCAACAAGTATATCGAAGATCACAAGGGCTAACCCCGACACCCCGTCAGCTTCCCTCGGCTTTGCCGTGGGCGGCGGGCGCGGTCCTGGAGGGTTCGACAGGCTCAGCCCGGACCGGGTTGGGCCTGTTTTGTTTTAGGCGGAAGGCCGCCGAACGGGATTGGAGAGCAGCATGCGTCGAGTGGTCGTTACCGGATTGGGTTTAGTCACCCCGCTGGGTGCTGACGTCGAGACGACATGGGCCAATATCCTTGCCGGAAAGAGCGGTGCAGGGCCGATCACCCATTTCGACGCCTCGGACCAGAAATGCCGCATCGCCTGCGAGGTCAAGCCGGCCGACCACGAATACGGCTTCGATCCCAACAAGCGCATTGATCACAAGGTCCAGCGCCAGGTCGATCCCTTCATCATCTTCGGGCTCGATGCCGCCGGGCAGGCGATTGAAGATGCCGGCCTGCTTGAAATGGACGAAGCCACGCGGCTGCGCGCCGGGTGCTCGATCGGATCGGGCATCGGCGGCTTGCCGGGGATTGAGAAGGAATCGCTCGTCCTGGCGGAAAAGGGGCCGACCCGGGTCAGTCCGCATTTCGTCCATGGACGGTTGATCAACCTGATCAGCGGCCAGGTTTCGATCAAATACGGCCTGATGGGGCCGAACCACGCGGTTGTCACCGCCTGTTCCACCGGCGCGCACTCGATCGGTGATGCGGCCCGGATGATCCGGGACGACGATGCCGACATCATGCTGGCCGGCGGCGCCGAGGCGACGATTTGCCCCATTGGCATTGCCGGGTTTGCTCAGGCACGCGCGCTCAGCACCGATTTTAACGACGAGCCGATTCGCGCCAGTCGTCCCTACGACATGGCCCGCGACGGGTTTGTCATGGGCGAGGGCGCAGGTGTCGTCGTGCTCGAGGAATACGAACATGCCAAGGCGCGCGGGGCCAAAATCTACGCCGAAGTCGTAGGCTATGGCCTGTCGGGCGACGCCTATCACGTGACCGCGCCGCATCCGGAAGGCTCGGGCGCGTTCCGCTCGATGGAAATGGCGTTGCGCAAGGCGGGCATGAGCCCGTCCGATATCGATTACATCAACGCCCATGGCACTTCGACGCCGCTGGGTGACGAGCTCGAACTGGGTGCAGTCCGCCGCTTGTTCGGCAATGCGATTTCGACCGTCTCGATGAGCAGCACGAAGTCTGCCATTGGTCACTTATTGGGCGGTGCGGGCGCGGTCGAATCGATATTCTGCATCCTCGCGCTGCGCGACCAGATCGTGCCGCCGACGCTCAATCTCGATAATCCGTCGGCCGGCTGCGAAGGTGTCGACCTGGTACCGCACACCGCCAAGAAGCGTTCGGTACGCGCGGTACTCAACAACAGCTTCGGCTTTGGCGGGACCAACGCCAGCCTGGTGATGAAGCAGGTCGACTGAGTCTCCGCCATGTGGCGCAAGTTCAAGCTCATCGCTGCGGCCACGTTCATCCTGCTGGGTGTTGCCGGGATTGTCGTGCTGCGCGGCTGGATCGGCCCGGCGCACGTGACCAAGGACACCGCGTTCATCGTTCCGTCGGGCGCGTCGCTGACATCGGTCGCTGGCAAGCTTGAGGACGAAGGGCTGATTTCATCATCGGGCACTTTCCTCACCTGGGCCAAGCTGCTGGGTGGTGGTGACCCGATCAAGGCAGGCGAATTCCTCCTGCCGGCGGGTTCGAGCCCTTCTGCGATCCTCGATACCTTGCAGCATGGCGCCGTTATTCGCCGCTTCGTTGCCATTCCCGAAGGCCTGCCTGCGATAATGGCGTGGGACCGCCTAAACGCGGAACCGCTGCTGACCGGGACAGTCCCGGTCCCGGCCGAAGGCTCTTTGCTGCCCGAAAGCTACGATTTCGAACGCGGCGAAACGCGCGCCGCCGTGGTCGGCCGCATGCAGCAGGCAATGACCCGCGCGCTGGCCGAGTTATGGAGCAA
>JBDSDZ010000079.1:0-8558 GCA_039920345.1 Croceibacterium sp. | reverse complement strand
ACGAGCCATCGGCGCGCCGCACCACCGGATCGGACAGTTGCGCGGCCTCGAAATGCTGCGGCCCGCGAATGCCGTCGGTCCACTCGATCGGCTCCGCGTGGTCGAGCTGGAAGCGCCAGTGCGGGGCAATCCCGCTGGCTTGCTTGTCCGCCCGCTCGGCCTCGTTGAGCGTCAGCGCGGCGCGGTCATAGATCGGCGGCAACCCGCGCCCCAGGGCAACCTTGCGTTTGAGATCGAGCTCCTGAGTGGTCTCGTAGCAAGGGTAGACCCGGCCCGCAGACTTGAGCTTTTCGAACGCGGTTTCGTAGATATTGAGCCGCGCCGACTGGCGCGCCTCGCCGTCGGGCACAAGGCCAAGCCAGGTCAGATCCTCACGGATCGAAGCGACGTGCCGCTCCTCGCTGCGCGCGGCGTCGGTATCGTCGATCCGCAGCCAGAACTGCCCGCCAGCCTTCTGCGCCAGCATCCAGTTATGCAGCGCCGTGCGAATATTGCCGACATGCAGGCGGCCGGTCGGCGACGGCGCGAAGCGGGTTACCACGGTCATGCCGCCGCCATAGGCGAATTAGCGCGTGCGTCGAGGGGAGGTTCGGTTTCCCGCGGCAGCCGTTCTCGCGGCGGCGAGCGGCAGTACGTTCGATCGCATGGCTCAGGTCACGGCTGTTTGCGGCAGGTCGGCAGCGGGCGCCTGAATCCTAGATTAGCCTGCCACCTGGACGGCGCCGTTATTGCGTGAATATCGTCAACGACGGACCCTGGCCGGACACTTCGTAAGCGCCCGACGGCAGGTGTACGATCCTGGTGGCACCGTCGAGCGCGGCGAAGACAGCTTGCTCTTGCGCCATCAGGCCGCGCTGACAGCTCATTACAGGGAGCCGTTTGGTGGCAAGGCTGCCGCGTTCAAGGTGATAGCCCCAGACGGCATTGACGCAGTCAGCGACGAGTGTGATTCGGTCGGACGAGAGGCTGAGCGTAATCGCATGCGGCAGGTCGATGCTTTCCCCGCCCACGCCGGCCACGCGATATTCGCCGACGAGCTGCGCTGCCGAGATATCGGGGTCACCGGCTGGGGCCGGGGCGACCGATGCGGTCGGGCTGGCCACCTGCACGGATTGCGCATCATCGCGCGGCCCGCAAGCGGCCAGGGCGAGGAGCGAGGCAACGAACAGCGGGCGCATGCACTTACAATGCGCGGGTCACGAAACCGGGTCCGGTCAGGCTAGCTCCTGCAAGCTCGCCGGATCGAAGTCGCGCAGTTCGCCGGGTTTTCCGTCGCGGATCTTGGCCGCCCAGTCGGGGTCGGACAGCAGCGCGCGGCCGACCGCGATCAGGTCAAACTCGCCGCGCTCCATGCGTTCAACCAGCCCGTCGAGGCTGGCCGTCTGCGAGCCCTGACCCTGGAAAGAGCCGAAGAAATCGCCCGACAGTCCGACAGAGCCGACGCTGATGGTCGGTACGCCGGTGATCTTCTTGGCCCAGCCGGCGAAGTTGAGGCCCTGTTCGCCATCGATCTCGGGAAATTCAGGCTCCCAGAAGCGGCGCTGCGAACAATGCAGGATATCCACCCCGGCTTCGACCAGCGGCACCAGCCACTGCTCCATCGCCTTGGGCGTGGACGCCAGCCGCGCGTCATAGTCCTGCAGCTTCCACTGGCTGACACGCAGCAGCACCGGATAGTCCGGGCCCACTGCGGCACGCATCGCAGCGACCACCTCGGCCGCGAAACGCGCGCGCTCGGCAATCGTCGCGCCGCCATAGCGATCGGCGCGCGCGTTGGTCCCGTCCCAGAAGAATTGGTCGATCAGGTAGCCATGCGCGCCGTGAATTTCGAAGGTGTCGAAGCCGAGCCGCTTGGCGTCAGCGGCAGCCTGCGCGAACGCGGCCACGGTATCGGCGATGGCTTCGTCGCTCATCGGTTCACCCGCAGGCTGGCCCGGCGCATTGAGGCCGGACGGGGTGTCGAGCGCGCCCGGCGCGAAAGTCTCGTCGCTCGAAGCGACACCGCCAGTATGCCAGATTTGCGGGCCCATCTTGCCGCCCGCCGCGTGCACCGCATCGATCACGCCCTGCCAGCCGCCGAGCGGCTCTTCGCTGTGGAACTTGGGGATATTGGGCAGGTTGCGCGAGGCCGGGCGGCCCACCACCGTGCCTTCCGACAGGATCAGGCCGACCCCGCCTTGCGCGCGCCGCTGGTAATAGTCCGCATTTGGCTGCGCCGGCACGCCGCCGGGCGCCATGTTGCGCGTCATCGGCGCCATCACCACGCGGTTGGGCAGCGTGAGCTTGGGCGAGGTGAACGGCTGGAACAGGACGGCGGTATCGGTCATGCGGAAACTCCGTTGCAATTTAAGACGCGTAATTGGGGCGCGGGGCTAGCGGCCTCAAGGGTTGTTTCGACCGGCAAAGAAAAACCCCGCCGGATCGCTCCGGCGGGGTTGTTTCGTTAGCCTGCTGGCAGAGCTCACTCCGCTTCGGGCATTTCCTCGGCCACTTCGTCCGCCTCGGGAGCGTCCTCGGTCACTTCGGTCGCCTCGGGCGCTTCGAGTGTTTCGTCGCTCTGCTCGAGGTACTCGCCCGCGTCCGCGTCGGTGCCGTGGGTTTCGCCCTCGACGCCGGCCAGCGGATCGCTGAACACGGCCGCTTCGGCGCCCTGTTCGAGCTCGGCCGCGTGCTCCTCGGCGGCCGTGTTGGCCATGATGAGGTGCTCCTGGGCCTTCTTCCATGACGCGCGGATCGCGGCATCACGGCTGGTGGCGGTGACCCGCAACCGGTTCATGCCCGCGCCGGTACCGGCGGGGATGAGGCGGCCCACGATCACGTTCTCCTTGAGACCGATCAGCGAATCCTTCTTTCCTTCGACCGCCGCCTGCGTGAGCACGCGAGTGGTTTCCTGGAACGAAGCCGCCGAGATGAACGAGCGCGTCTGCAACGAGGCCTTGGTAATGCCGAGCAGCACCGGGTTGCCGCTGGCGGGTGACTTGCCCCGGCCCAGCTTGCCGTTGATCTCGTGCATTTCCTCGTAATCGACCTGCTCGCCCGGCAGCAGCGTGGTGTCGCCGCCGTCGGTGATCTCGACCTTCTGCAGCATCTGGCGAACGATCACCTCGATGTGCTTGTCGTTGATCTTCACGCCCTGGAGCCGGTAAACTTCCTGGATTTCCGCGACGAGGTATTCGGCCAGAGCCTCGACCCCGAGCACTTCCAGGATGTCATGCGGATTCGGGCTGCCCGAGATCAGCGTGTCGCCCTTCTTGACGTGATCGCCTTCCTGGACGTCGATCACCTTGGTCTTGGGGATCAGGTATTCAACCGAATCGCCTTCGTCCGGAATGATCGCGATCTTGCGCTTGGCCTTGTAGTCGCGGACGAATTCGATGCGGCCCGAGATCTTCGCGATGACCGCGTTGTCCTTCGGAATGCGCGCTTCGAACAGTTCCGCCACCCGCGGCAGACCGCCGGTGATGTCACGCGTCTTGGCGGCTTCGCGGCTGGCACGGGCGAGAATATCGCCCGCTTCGACCCGCTGGCCGTCCTCGACCGACAGCGTCGTGCCCGGGGCCAGCATATAACGGGCCGCCTCGGTCTCGTCCGACCCTTCGTTGAGCAGGGTCAGGCGAGGACGCAGGTCTTCCTTCTTGGACCGGCCGGTGGCGCGATATTCGGTGACCACGCGCTGGGCGATGCCGGTGGCTTCGTCCAACCGCTCTTCCATCGTCTTGCCTTCGGCCAGATCCTGGTAACGGACCACGCCCGACTGCTCGGTGATGATCGGCAGGGTGAACGGATCCCATTCGGCAAGCCGCTGGCCTTCCTTCACCTTGGCCCCGTGCTCGAGCATGAGCATGGTACCGTACGGCACGCGGTGGATGGCGCGCTCACGACCCTGCGGATCGATCACCACCATTTCACCGCTGCGGGCCATCGAAAGACGGCGGCCGCGCTTGTCGGTGATGGTCGGCATGTCGCGATATTCGACCGTACCGTCGGAGATCGATTCGAGGTGGCTGGTTTCGTTGACCTGCGCCGCGCCGCCGATGTGGAAGGTCCGCATCGTCAGCTGCGTGCCCGGCTCACCGATTGACTGGGCGGCGATGACGCCGACCGCTTCACCGATGTTGACCGGGGTCCCGCGGGCCAGGTCACGGCCGTAGCATTTGCCGCAGACACCCTGTTCCGCCGCACACACCAGCGGGCTGCGGATCTTGGCCGACTGCACTTCGGCTTCCTCGACGGCAACCACCATCGGCTCGTCGAGCAGGGTGCCCGACTTGACGATGACTTCACCGGTCTTGGCGTTGACCAGGTCCTCGGCCGTGGTGCGGCCCAGGATACGCTCGCCAAGCGAAGCAATGACCGAGCCGCCCTGGATGATCGCGCGCATTTCGAGCGCCCGCTCGGTGCCGCAATCTTCCATGATCACGACGCAATCCTGCGACACGTCGACCAGGCGGCGGGTCAGGTAACCCGAGTTCGCCGTCTTGAGCGCGGTATCGGCCAGGCCCTTGCGGGCACCATGGGTGGAGTTGAAGTATTCAAGGACGGTCAGGCCTTCCTTGAAGTTCGAGATGATCGGCGTCTCGATGATCTCGCCCGAAGGCTTGGCCATCAGGCCGCGCATACCGGCGAGCTGCTTCATCTGCGCGGGCGAACCACGCGCACCTGAATGGCTCATCATGTAGATCGAGTTGGGCTGCTCCTGGCGGCCGTCCTTGTCCTTCTTGACGCCCGAAATCTCGCGCATCATGTCGGCCGCCACCTGGTCACCGCAACGGCTCCAGGCGTCGATCACCTTGTTGTACTTTTCCTGCTGGGTGATGAAGCCGTCCTGGTACTGCTGCTCGTAATCGGCAACCAGCGCCTTGGTTTCTTCGATCTTCGCTTCCTTGGAATCAGGGATGATCATGTCATCCTTGCCGAACGAGATGCCGGCCTTGAACGCGTGGCGAAAGCCGAGCGACATGATCGCGTCGGCAAACAGCACGGTGTCCTTCTGGCCGGTGTGGCGATAGACCTGGTCGATGACGTCGCCGATTTCCTTCTTGGTGAGGAGACGGTTGACGACATCGAACGGCACGGTGTGGCTTTTCGGCAGGCATTCGCCCAGCAGCATGCGGCCCGGGGTCGTATCGACCCGGTGCATGAATTCCTTGCCCTTCTCGTCCGTCTGCGGGACCCGCGTGGTGATCTTGGAGTGGAGCGTGACTGCCCCGACCTGCAGCGCCTGGTGCACTTCGGCGATATCGCTGAGCACCTTGCCCTCGCCCGGCTGGCCTTCCATTTCCATCGACAGGTAATAGAGCCCCAGCACCATGTCCTGCGACGGCACGATGATCGGCTTGCCGTTCGCGGGCGACAGGATGTTGTTGGTGCTCATCATCAGCACGCGCGCTTCGAGCTGGGCTTCCAGCGACAGCGGCACGTGGACCGCCATCTGGTCACCATCGAAATCGGCGTTGAAGGCCGAACACACCAGCGGGTGAAGCTGGATCGCCTTGCCTTCGATCAGCACCGGCTCGAATGCCTGGATGCCCAGACGGTGAAGCGTCGGCGCGCGGTTCAGCAGCACGGGATGCTCGCGAATGACTTCGTCGAGGATGTCCCAGACTTCCTTGCGCTCCTTCTCGACCCACTTCTTGGCCTGCTTGAGGGTCATCGAAAGACCCTTGGCATCGAGGCGGGCGTAGATGAACGGCTTGAACAGCTCGAGCGCCATCTTCTTGGGCAAGCCGCACTGGTGCAGCTTGAGTTCCGGCCCGGTCACGATGACCGAACGGCCCGAATAATCGACCCGCTTGCCGAGCAGGTTCTGGCGGAAGCGGCCCTGCTTGCCCTTGAGCATGTCGGACAGCGACTTGAGCGGACGCTTGTTGGCACCGGTGATGACGCGGCCACGGCGGCCGTTGTCGAACAAGGCGTCAACGGCTTCCTGCAGCATGCGCTTTTCGTTGCGGACGATGATGTCCGGCGCGCGCAGTTCCATCAGCCGCTTGAGGCGGTTGTTGCGGTTGATCACCCGGCGATACAGATCGTTGAGATCGGAGGTCGCGAAACGGCCACCATCCAGCGGCACCAGCGGGCGCAGCTCTGGCGGGATGACCGGCACGACTTCGAGGATCATCCACTCCGGGCGGTTGCCCGAATCGATGAAGCTTTCGACCACCTTGAGCCGCTTGATGATCTTCTTCGGCTTGAGCGTGGACTTGGTCTCGGACAGCTCCTTGAGGAGGTCGTCCTTCTCCTGCTGCAGGTCGAGGTCCATCAGCATCAGCTTGACGGCTTCGGCGCCGATCCCGGCGGTGAAGGCGTCTTCGCCATACTCGTCCTGCGCGTCGAGCAGTTCGTCCTCGGTGAGGAGCTGGTACTTCTCGAGCGGGGTCAGGCCGGGCTCGGTGACGATGTAGCTTTCGAAGTAGAGCACGCGCTCAAGCTGCTTGAGCTGCATGTCGAGCAGCAGGCCGATGCGCGACGGCAGGCTCTTCAGGAACCAGATGTGCGCGACCGGGGCGGCCAGTTCGATGTGGCCCATGCGCTCGCGGCGGACCTTGGTCACGGTCACTTCGACGCCGCACTTTTCGCACACGACGCCCTTGTACTTCATGCGCTTGTACTTGCCGCACAGGCACTCGTAGTCCTTCACCGGACCGAAGATGCGGGCGCAGAACAGCCCGTCACGCTCAGGCTTGAACGTGCGGTAGTTGATGGTTTCGGGCTTCTTGATCTCGCCGAAGGACCAGCTGCGAATACGCTCCGGGCTCGCGATCCCGATCTGGATCTGGTCGAACGTCTCGGGCTTGGCGATCTGGTTGGTGAATTTGGTCAGTTCGTTCATTTTTCGTGTCCCTTACGGGTGAAGTCTAAAGGGCGAGAGGTGGGGGCGCCGAAGCGGCCCCCTTATTCCGCCGCGATCTTGGCCCAGTCTTCGTCTTCCTCGCCGGTATCGATCGAGGACAATTCGACGTTGAGGCCGAGGCTGCGCATTTCCTTCACCAGCACGTTGAAGCTTTCCGGAATGCCGGCTTCGAAGGTGTCGTCACCCTTGACGATCGCTTCGTAAACCTTGGTCCGGCCGACGACATCGTCGGACTTCACGGTGAGCATTTCCTGCAGCGTGTAGGCGGCACCGTAGGCCTGGAGTGCCCAGACCTCCATTTCGCCGAAACGCTGGCCGCCGAACTGGGCCTTGCCGCCCAGCGGCTGCTGGGTGACGAGGCTGTACGGGCCGATCGAACGGGCGTGGATCTTGTCGTCCACCAAGTGATGCAGCTTCAGCATGTAGATGTAGCCAACGGTCACCTTGCGATCGAATGCGTCACCGGTGCGGCCGTCGAACAGCGTGACCTGGCCCGACGTGGGCAGGCCGGCTTTCTCCAGCATCGCGGAAACGTCGGGCTCGCGCGCGCCGTCGAACACCGGGGTGCCCATCGGAACGCCCGCGGTGAGGTTCTGCGCCAGTTCGACCACTTCGGCGGTCGTGCGGGCTTCGATTTCCTCGTGATAACGCGGGCCGTAGATATCCTTCAGCTTGTCGATCACCGCGGTCGGCGGCTTGGCGGCGGTCGCATCGGGATTGGCGTGGCGCCACTCTTCAAGCGCCGCACCAATCTGCTGGCCGAGGCCGCGCGCGGCCATGCCAAGGTGGGTTTCAAAGATCTGCCCGACGTTCATGCGCGACGGCACGCCCAACGGGTTGAGCACCACGTCGACCGGAGTCCCGTCCTCGAGGAACGGCATGTCTTCGGCTGGCAGGATGCGGCTGATCACGCCCTTGTTGCCATGGCGGCCGGCCATCTTGTCGCCCGGCTGCAGCTTGCGCTTCACCGCCACGAACACCTTGACCATCTTGAGCACGCCCGGGGCGAGTTCATCACCGCGTTCGAGCTTCTCCTTGCGGTCCTCGTACTTGTCGCGGATGCGCTTGATCGCCTCGTCGTACTGGCCCTTCACCAGTTCGAGCTGGCCCTGCATGTTGTCATCGGCCACCGCGAACTTGAACCATTCGTGCCGGTCGACCGTGTCGAGCAGATCGCTATCGATCTTGGTGCCCTTCTTGATGCCCTTGGGCGCCGCCGAAGCGACCTGCCCGTCGAGCATTTCGCGCAGCCGGTTGTAAGTCGCGCGGTTGAGGATGTTGCGTTCGTCCTCGCTATCCTTCTTGAGGCGCTCGATTTCCTCGTTCTGGATGGCGCGGGTACGATCGTCGATCTCGATCCCGTGGCGGTTGAACACGCGCACTTCGACCACCGTGCCGGCAACGCCGGGCGGCAGCTTGAGCGAAGTGTCGCGCACGTCCGACGCTTTCTCACCGAAGATGGCGCGGAGGAGCTTTTCTTCCGGCGTCATCGGGCTTTCGCCCTTCGGGGTGATCTTGCCGACCAGGATGTCGCCCGGGTGCACTTCGGCGCCGATGTAGACGATGCCCGCTTCGTCGAGGTTGCGCAGGGCTTCCTCGCCGACGTTGGGAATGTCGCGGGTGATGTCTTCTGGCCCGAGCTTGGTGTCGCGCGCCATGACTTCGAATTCTTCGATGTGGATCGAGGTGAACACGTCGTCCTTGACGA
>JBDSDZ010000078.1:0-32754 GCA_039920345.1 Croceibacterium sp. | reverse complement strand
GCGGGCTGCTGGAAATTGCACATCATCACCGTCACCCGGCCATCGGCGAGCAGGTGGGCATTGGTCTCATTGCCCGAACCCGCCACATCGAGCCAGGCGACGCGCGTGGGCGCCAGCACCTTGAACGTATCGCCCAGCCCCTTGGGGCTCAGGTTGATCCGCCCTTCGGACGTGGCCGTGGCGATGAAGAACACCGGCTGGCGATCGATCATCGCGATGTGATCGGGAGTGAGGTGGTCGGTGAATTCCATGCGCCGCGTCTAAGGGCTGCGCGCGGGTGGGGCAAGCGGGACTGCTCGATCCTCCCCTGCAAGGGGAGGTGGCAGCCCGCTTGGGCTGGCGGAGGGGTATCACCGCTGGCGTGGACCCCCCCTTCGTCAGTCCTGCGGACTGCCACCTCCCCCACCGGGGGGAGGATCTGGCCAGGCGCCTCACCGCTCCTTCGTGGCTGAGAACGCCAGGTCGGGATTGCGTTCCTGCTGGTAGCTGACATCCCAGAACGAGCGCGCCATGAACACTGGATCGCCGTCGCGATCGCGCGCCAGGTTGGCCTTGTTGATGTCGGTGAAGCCCTTGATTGCCGTGTCGCTGCCGGTCAGCCAGCGGGCGGTGTCGAACGGTGCGGGCTCGAGCTGGGCGGCGACCTTGTATTCGGCCTCGAGCCGCGAGACCAGCACTTCGAGTTGCAACTGCCCGACCACGCCGACGATCCACTGCGCGCCGATCTCGGGATAGAACACCTGGATCACGCCTTCCTCGGACAGATCGTCGAGCGCCTTGCGCAATTGCTTGGTCTTGGTCGGGTCCTTGAGTTTGACCCGGCGCAGAATTTCAGGCGCGAAGTTGGGCAAGCCGGTGAAGCGCACGTCGTTCTTCTCGCTCAGCGTGTCACCCACCCGCAGCGTGCCATGGTTGGGAATACCGATAATGTCGCCTGCCTCGGCGGTATCGGCCAGCTCGCGGTCCTGCGCGAAGAACAGGATCGGCGAATGCACCGCGATTGGCTTGCCGAGGCCCGAGGGCACCAGCTTCATCCCGCGCTGGAAGGTGCCGCTGACCATGCGCATGAAGGCGATCCGGTCGCGGTGCTGCGGGTCCATGTTGGCCTGCACCTTGAACACGAACCCGGTAACCTCGTCGCGCTCCGGGCTGATCGGCCCATGGTCGCTCGGTTGGGCGCGCGGGGGCGGGGCGATGCGCGCGATGGCATCGATCAGTTCGGCGACCCCGAAATTCTTCAGCGCCGAACCGAAATAGACCGGCGTCAGGTCGCCATTGCGATAGGCCTCGAGGTCGAATTCGGCATAGCCGCCCTGCGCCAGTTCGATCTCCTCGGCCACGTCGCGCGGAATATCCGCGCCACCATCGCGCTTGCCGAGGAACTCCTTGCTCGGGCCTTCGGGGCGGCTGACCGAGCCGGTGGCAAAATCGAGCACCCCTTCGAACAATCCGCCCATGCCCACCGGCCAGCCTTGCGGGCTGACGTCGAGCGCCAGCGTATCTGCCACTTCGTCGAGCAGCTCGAACACCGGCTTGCCCTCGCGGTCGACCTTGTTGACGAAGGTGATGATCGGCACGCTGCGCAGGCGGCACACTTCAAACAGCTTGCGCGTCTGCGGCTCGATGCCCTTGGCCGCGTCAAGCACCATGATCGCCGAATCGACCGCGGTCAGCGTGCGGTAGGTATCCTCCGAAAAATCTTCGTGCCCCGGGGTGTCGAGCAAGTTGAAGGTAATTCCCTCGCGCTCGAACGTCATCACCGAACTGGTGACCGAGATGCCGCGCTGCTGCTCGATCTTCATCCAGTCCGAGCGCGCGCGGCGCGCCTGCCCGCGCGCTTTCACTTCGCCCGCAAGGTGGATCGCGCCGCCTTGCAACAACAGCTTTTCGGTCAGCGTGGTCTTGCCCGCGTCCGGATGGGAAATAATCGCGAACGTGCGCCGGGAATTGGTGGGGCTGGACATGGCGCGCGGCCCTAGCCGGGCCGCACCGTCACGTCCATGCGGAAGCGGTGTTCATGGCCGGGCGCCAGTTCGATCACGCCGGGCTTGGTGCGGAAATCCCCCTCGAAACCCGCCGCATCGTTAAAGCCGTGCCACGGCTCAATCGCCAGGAACGCCGCGCCGGGTTTCTGCCAGATGCCAAGGTTCGGGCAATCCGGGAAAGCGATGTCGAGCCACGCGCCGCCATCCGCGCCGAAGCTGAGGGCGCGGCTGTGCAGCCGGTCCCAGATCAGCGCATCGGCTTCGAATAAATCCCCGCGCGGCGTCAGGACATTTCCGGTGACCGGCGTCGGCTGGGCATCGGGCAGCAACATCGCGGTTACGGTATCGATCCGGCGGATCGGCTCGGGTTCCGGCTCGGCAAACATGACCCGGTGATCGGCTTTTGCCGCGCCGCCCGGCAGCGGCCAGGCGAAAGCGGGATGGAACCCGAAGCTGAACGGCAGCGGCGCGCCGCCCGGATTGCGCACCGTGGCGGTCATCGCCAGCGTCATCCCGCGCAGCGCAAACGCCATCTCCAGCTCGAACGCGAACGGATAGGCAGCGCGCGTTTCCGGGCCGTCGGTCAGCCGGAAGCGGGCCCGGGCCGGTTCGGCCTCGACCACTTCGAACGCGCTCTTGCGGGCAAAACCGTGCTTAGCCAGCCTGTAATGATCGTCGCCCAGCCGATAGATGTCGTCACGCAGGCGGCCGATGATCGGGAACAGCACCGGGGCATGGCCGGTCCAAAAGGCCGGGTCGGCATCGGTCAGGTACTGGCGGCCGCCGCTGTCAGTCAGCGAAACGAGTTCAGCGCCAAGCGGATCGATCGCAGCGGACAACCCGGCGGAAGCGATGGCAACGGGCGCGCTCATTCAGCGCAGGCGTGGACCGCTGGCCCATTGCGCGACGTAGAAAGCTGAAATCCACACGGCGAGGCCTCCGGCGAGGTCGACAACATAGTGCCCGCCCATCGGGATTGTCGAGACGATGACCAGCGCGCTCCACGGTACGGCCAGCCAGCGCATGGGCGTGCCAACAAAGCCCTGGATGATCACCAGCGCCATCACCGTATGGAACGAGGGGAACGCCACGATCCCGCTCATATGTTCGAGCGTGATCAGCGGATCGCTACCCGAATAGAAAAACGCAAACGCATCCGCAAAGTAGGTCCCGGCGCCCACCGGAAGCCCGTGCCCCTGCAGCGCATTGAGTCCCAGCCAGGTCGCCGCCCCGCGCGCCGGGAACAGGATCGAAACCAGCGCGGTCACCTGCATCGCGGTGCCGATGGTGACGACCGCCTGCCACAGCCGCACCCGGTCGCGGCTGGCCACGTTCCACGCAATCGCCAGCACGCACAACACGCCCGAGCTATTGTAGGCAAAGTGGAGCAGGTCCGAGAGCCACGGATTGGCGGCCACCAGCTCGACGATGGCGCGCACATCGAAGCCGATTGCCACATCGCCGCGCACCAGCCGGGGATCGGCCAGCGGCAGCCCGAGCCGAAGCCCGATGCTCGAAACCAGCCCGCACAACAGCAGGCTGGCAATCGCGAATGCCACCACCAGGGCGCTGTCGCGCAGCCGCCAGTCGAGCCCGCGCCAGTGGCAATAGCCCCCCAGCGCAGCCACCGCTGCGGCCAGCGCCATGAATTTTGCGAACTCGGCCGCAAGAACCATCCCCGTAGCCGCCAGCAGCGCCAGCAAGGCCGCCGTAGCGACCGCGAGCGTTGCCAGCAGAACAAGCGCGAGGCGCTTTGCCGCAACCGGCGGCACCGGGCGCACGCCGGCCTCGGAAACGGGCCGGGCGCGCTTCGAAAAGGGGAGGGCAATCGCCGAATTCATAAGCGCCGCATTAGCGACGAGGGCTTGCCATTCGGTTACCCGCGCGGCCGCAATTCAGGCTTACGCCCTGAGAACGGCTCCCAACTTCGCAGCCGCCGCCACGATCCGTTCGGAAATGGCCTTCAGCTCATCGTCGGTGAAACTTTTCTCGCCCGGCTGCAGGGTCACTTCGATGGCGAGCGACTTCTGGCCTTCGGGCACGCCCTGACCGCGGAACTCGTCGAACACACGCGCGGCGACGATGCTCGCCTTGTCAGCGCCTTTGACCGCGCGCAGCAGGTCACCGGCGGGCAGGGCCGCATCAACCAGAAACGCGAAATCACGCTGCACCGCCTGCAGCGCTGGCGGGCTGTAGGCTGCCCGGGCGAACGCGGGCGCGCCCTTCCTTGCCGGAATAGCATCGAGATGGATGCCGAGCGCGGCTACTGGCGCATCGATGTCGAACGCCTTGAGTGTGGCCGGATGGATCATGCCAAAGCTGGCGAGCTGATTGTTCGGGCCAAGCCGCAAGCTGGCCGACTGGCCGGGATGATAGACCGTGCCCGCGTCTCCGCCGACTTGCAGCTTGTCGACCGGAGCCCCGGCCGCTTCGAGCAGTTCGAGGCAGATCGCCTTGGCGTCGAACGAGTCGAACGGTTGCGCCCTGCCGCCGCGCCATGAGCGCGCAGCGCGCTCGCCGGCGAGCACGCAGACGAGCGTCGGATGCTCCCCGTCGGCAAGATAGCGGCGGCCGATCTCGAACAGCCGCACGCTCGCCGCGCCGCGATCGAAGTTGCGCTGTACCGCAGAAAGCAGGCCGGGCAGCAGCGAAGGGCGCATGACCTTGAGGTCTTCGCTGATCGGGTTTTCGAGCGTCCAGACCCCACCGCCGACCGCGTCGGCCTCGGCCTGCGAAATGAACGACCAGGTGACCGCTTCGTTGAGCCCGCGAGCCGCCGCTGCTCGCCGCAACCGCCGTTCGAGCACTTGGTCGGGCGTGGCGGTGGGCCGGGCGACCCCATCGGCGCGCGGCAAGGGCACGCTCTCGATGCTGTCGAGGCCGTGGATGCGGACGACTTCCTCGACAATATCGGCCGGGCCATCGATATCGTGCCGACGCAGCGGCGCGGTGACGTGCCAGTCGGCCGAAACGATGAAGTCGAGCGCCGCCAGCGTGCGGCGCTGCTCTTCCTCGGTGATCGCGACGCCGCCGAGCCATTCGGCCAGGCCCGGATCATAGGCGATAACGGTCGGCTCGCTCGGCGGCGATCCGGCGTGGACCACTTCGCTGGGTTCGCCGCCGCAGGTCTTGAGGATCAGAGCGGTGAGGATGTCGAGCCCGTCATCGAGAAACGCCGGATCGACCCCCCGCTCGAACCGCGTGCGCGCATCGCTGGCAAGCCCGAGCGCGCGGCCCGTGCGGCCGGTCCGCTCGGGATCGAAATAGGCGATTTCAAGCAGCACGTCGGTGGTACTGTCGGTGACGCTCGAATGCTCGCCGCCCATGATGCCGCCGATGTCATGCACGCCGTTGTCGTCGGCGATCACGGTCATCGATGGATCGAGCGTGTAGGTCTTGCCGTTCAGCGCCAGCATCTGCTCGCCGTCCTGTGCACGGCGGGCAACGACCGCGCCTTTAAGCCGGGCCAGATCGTAGACGTGCGCCGGGCGCCCGAAGGCCAGCATCAGGTAGTTGGTAACGTCGACCAGTGCGGAAATCGGCCGCTGGCCGGCCGCGATCAGGCGCTGCTGCATCCACGGCGGCGAGACACCATTGCGCACCCCGCGCACCACACGGCCATAGAATGCCGGGCAACCTTGGGCATCGTCGGTCCGAATCTCGACCGGGCAGGGGAATGTCCCCGCCACCGGCGCGGCCGGGAACGGCTTGAATGTTCCGACACCGGCAGCGGCCAGGTCGCGCGCCACGCCCATCACGCCCATGCAATCGGGCCGGTTGGGGGTGATCGCCACGTCGAACACCGGGCTAGTCCCACGATACTCGGCAAAGCTGGTGCCGACCGGTGCATCGGCGGGCAGTTCGATGATCCCGTCGTGCTCCTCGCCCAGCTCGAGCTCGCGCACCGAACACATCATGCCGTTGCTTGTCACGCCGCGGATCGCACTCTTGCGCAGCGCCATGCCATTGGCCGGAACCACCGCGCCGGGCAGGCCGAGCACGCCTTTCATTCCCGCGCGCGCATTGGGCGCCCCGCAGACGACCTGCAGCGGATCGCCGTCACCGGTATCGACGGTCAGCACCTGCAGCTTGTCGGCGTCAGGGTGCGGCTTGGCAGTCAGCACCTCAGCGACGCGGAAGCCGGCCAGCCGCTCGGCCGGATCCTCAAGCCCTTCGACCTCGATCCCGATACGATTGAGCGCCGCGGATATCTCCCCCGCCGACGCCTCGGTTTCGAGGAAGACCTTCAGCCATTCGAGCGAGAATTTCATGCCCTCGCTCCCACGCCGCCGGACAGCGTCGGCTGGTCGAACGGGCTGAAACCGTAGTGCGAGAGCCAGCGCCCGTCGCCATCGAAGAAGGCGCGCAAATCGTCCATCCCGTATTTCAGCATCGCCAGCCGATCGACCCCGACGCCAAAGGCGAAGCCCTGCCATTCATTCGGATCAAGCCCGCTCATCTCGATCACGCGGGCATTGACCATGCCGCTGCCGAGCAGTTCCATCCAGCCGTGGCCCGCCGCATCGCCCGAACCGCCGAGCACGCGCCTGTCTTTTCCGTCGGGGCCCTTGTCGAGCGCAAAGCCGACGTCGACTTCGACGCTCGGTTCGGTGAACGGGAAGTAGCTCGGTCGCAGCCGCAGGACGATATCCTCGCGCTCGAAAAACGCCTTGAGGAACGTCTCGAGCGTCCACTTGAGATGGCCCAGATGGATCCCCCGATCGATCACCAGCCCTTCGACCTGGTGGAACATCGGCGTGTGCGTGGCATCGGAATCGGAACGATAAACGCGGCCCGGCGCGATGATCCGGATCGGCGCGCCCCCCCCGTTTTCTGCAACGACCTTGATCATCGTGCGCACCTGGACCGGGCTGGTGTGCGTGCGCAGCAGCATGCGGCCGCCTGCCGGCGCAGCATCGGGGAAATAGAACGTATCGTGCATCGCCCGCGCCGGATGGCTTTCGGGCATGTTGAGCGCGGTGAAGTTATGCCAGTCGTCCTCGATTTCGGGCCCGGTGGCGACCGCGAAACCCATGTCGGCGAAGATTTCGGCCAGTTCGTCCATGACCTGGCTGACCGGGTGGACCGAGCCGCGCGGTGCATCGGGGGCGGGCAGCGTGAGGTCGAGCGTCTCGGTCGCCAGGCGCGCTTCCAGCTCGGCCGCTTCCAGCGCCGCTTTGCGCGCAGCCAGGCTATCCGCCACGCCCTGGCGCAGCGCCTGAATGGCCGGGGCCTGCGCCTGCCGCTCGTCCGGACTCATTGCACCGAGAGTCTTCAACAACCCCGATATGCTACCCTGCTTGCCGAGAAATTCGACCCGCAGCGCTTCGAGCGCGGCGAGGTCGGCGGCGGCGGCGATGCGGGTGGTCGCATCCTGTTCTAGCATGGCAAGATCGGTCATTGAGGCGCGCCTTTAGCGGGCGCGACGCCCGCTCCCAACCCCTATTCGCTCACAGCCACGCGGTCGGTGCCGTAGCGCAGCACTGTTGGCAGGTCGGTTTGCGGTGCCGCGCCCTGGTCAGCCAGCCGCTGGGCCATGATCGGCGACAGGATCGGGTGCGGCCTATCGGCGTATTCGGTGGGGCTCATGCCCATGAACGAGCGGAAATCGCGCACGAATTGCGCCTGGTCGTAATACTGGCTGTCGAGCGCCTTGCTCCAGCTCCGACCCGGATCGAGCATGAAGCCGGCCAGGCTGCGCAGAAACCGTTGCCGGCGCAGCAGCAGCTTGGGCGGAAAACCGAAATAGCGGCTGCACAACCGCTCGAGCGAGCGCCCGCCAATGCCAAGCCGGTCTGCCAGTTCGGCGACGTTGGCGACATCCGGGTCGCGCAACGCCTCCTGACAGGCGAGGATCCGCCGTTCGTCGGGCACCGGACGCGCGGCGTGACGGAGCAGTAATTGATCGATCTGCTCCGCGATCAGGTCGGCATCACCTTCCCCGCGAGAGACTACGTCGAGAATCGGGGCGAACAGCGCGAACGCAGGGTCGCTAGTGCCATCGACGGTGCGGTCGCTGAATGTGTTGGCCGGTTCGTCGACAAACTTGGACCAACCCGCGGGCTGCAATCCCAACCCCCACACGCGCGACCGGGTCACGCCGAACTGGATGGCCTTACTGGTCGGCCCGTTGGCCACGAACGGCCATTGCGGGACCAGTTCGCCGGGGCCAACGCAGGCAATCGGCGGCGGGCCTTCGGTGAAGCGCAGCGCCGCCCACTCCGGATGCAGCTGGTCGACCACCCGTGTTCCCAAAGTGCAATGTACGCGCGTTGCGTAAAGCGCAGTAAAGTAGGGCTGCAACGGCGGCGACAAGCGAAAAAATCGCACGTCGATTGAAACATCGGCGTCCATGCGAATTGAGCGACCCCCGGTTAACTTATGTCAATTCCCGTCTGGACCCGCATTCGAGGTTGGCGAGTAACCCCGATTGCCGAGCAAGCCGCCTGCCGGACTTTGACAATATTGCCCGCCGAATGACAAGCCTCCGTCGCAGACCCATCGCTTGCGAACCTTTTGGTGGGTAGCCCCTGCTTGCCGCGCGCCAACACAAAGGGCGCGAACGGCCAAGCCATTCGCGCCCTTCAATGGGTCTGCCGTGAGGCGGATCAGGCGGCGGGAAGCGCCGACTTGGCCTGCTGGATAATGGTGCCGAAGGCCGCGCCCTCGTTCATCGCCAGGTCGGCCATGATCTTGCGGTCGAGATCGATCCCGGCGAGCTTGGCGCCGTGAATGAACTGCGAATAGGTCAGGCCTTCAGCCCGGACCGCCGCGTTGATGCGCTGGATCCACAGGGCGCGGAAGCTGCGCTTCTTAACCTTGCGGTCGCGGTACGCATACTGGCCGGCCTTTTCGACCGCCTGACGCGCGACGCGAATGGTGTTCTTGCGGCGTCCGCGATAGCCCTTGGCCTGTTCGAGGATCCGCTTGTGCTTGGCGCGCGTGGTGACGCCGCGTTTGATACGGGACATGCTTTAAGTACTCCTCAATCGAGACCGTAGGGCGCCCACTTCTTCACCGTGCGGGTATCCGCGTCGGAGAGAACAGTGGTGCCGCGGTTCTGGCGGATGTACTTGGCATTGTGGCTGATCAGACGGTGACGCTTGCCAGCGACGCCATGCTTGATCTTGCCAGTCGCCGTGAGCTTGAAGCGCTTCTTCACGCCGCTCTTGGTCTTCAGCTTGGGCATTTTCGTCTCCTTGTTCGGGGACACGTCCAAACCAGCCCTGGCAGCCCTATTGGCCAGACCGGCAGATGAATCACGTGTCAGTGAAGCGCGCGCCCCTAAGCGAAGGCGCGGCGAAACGCAAGGCGCTCAATCGTGGCCGAGCGCTGCCAGCACGTCTTCCAGTCGCGCCGGATCGCCGACCGCCAGCACGTGACCATCGGACTTGGCGTGCAGCGGTTCGCCGTTCCAGTCGCACATCAGCCCGCCGGCGCCTTCGACCACCGGGACCAGTGCGGCAAAGTCGTGCAGCTTGAGGCCGGATTCGCAGACCACATCGACAAACCCGTTCGCCAGCAGGGCGTAGTTGTAGCAATCGCCGCCCATGACCATGCGCTTGTGATCGGTTGCCTGCGCCAGCGCCATGAACCGGTCGCCCTCGCTCTGGGTGAAGTATTGGGGCCCGGTGGTGGCCAGCGTCGCAGCCGATAGTTCGCGGCACGGGCGGGTAGTCACCGGCTGGCCGTTGAAGGTGGTTTCCTTGCCTGCCACGCCCAGCCAGCGCTCGCCAAGGATCGGCTGGTCGATCAGCCCCAGCACCGGGAATCCATCGACCAGCAGCGCGATCAGCGTGCCGAAAATCGGCCGACCGGCAAGAAACGCCGTGGTCCCGTCGATCGGATCGAGCACCCACTGGCGGCCAGAGCGCCCATCGCTGACGCCGAATTCCTCCCCGTGAACCCCGTCCTGCGGCATTTCGGCGGTGAGGATGCGGCGCATCGCTTCTTCGGCCGCGCGGTCGGCAACCGTGACCGGCGAGGCGTCCCCTTTGCGCTCGGCTTCGAGTTGGGTGCGGAAATGCGGCCGAATCGCCTCGCGCGCCGCTTCGGCGAGGCGGTGGGCCAGCGCGATCTCGTTGGTGAGGTTCACGCTAGTCGAACAGCGAGCTGACGCTGCTCTCGTCGGCGATGCGGCGGACGGCTTCGCCAATCAGCGGCGCCACCGGCAGCACGCGGATGCGCGCCGAATCGGTCGTCGCATCGGTCGGCAGGATCGAATCGGTGATCACCAGCTCGGTCAGCGCCGAATTGTTGACCCGGGCGACCGCGCCGCCCGAGAGCACGCCGTGGGTAATATAAGCTGCCACGCTCTTGGCGCCGGCGTCCATCAGCGCGCGTGCCGCGTTACACAGCGTGCCGCCCGAATCGACGATATCGTCAACCAGCACGCAGCGCCGGCCCTGCACATCGCCAATGATGTTCATCACTTCGGATTCGCCGGGCTTTTCGCGCCGCTTGTCGACAATCGCCAGTTGCGCATTGTCGAGCCGCTTGGCCAGCGCGCGGGCGCGCACCACGCCGCCGACATCGGGCGAGACGACCATCAGTTCGGCCCCGTCAAACCGTTCGAGAATGTCGGCCGCCATCGTCGGCGCGGCATAGAGGTTGTCGGTGGGGATATCGAAGAAGCCCTGGATCTGCCCGGCGTGCAAGTCGACCGACAGCACCCGGTCGGCGCCGGCCTCAGTAATCAGGTTGGCCACCAGCTTGGCAGAAATCGGCGTGCGCGGACCGGGTTTCCGATCTTGCCGGGCATAACCGAAATAGGGAATGACGGCGGTAATTCGTTTTGCCGAGGCGCGGCGGCAGGCATCGATCGCGATCAGCAGTTCCATCAGGTTGTCGTTCGCCGGAAAGCTGGTCGACTGCAGGATGAAGAGGTCTTCGCCGCGCACGTTTTCGTGGATTTCGATGAAGATTTCCTCATCGGCGAAACGGCGTACGCTGGCATCGGTCAGCGGAATCTCGAGATAATCGGCGATGGCGCGCGCCAGCGGCAGGTTGGAGTTGCCGGCCATGAGTTTCATCGCGCTGGGGTTCCCGCTCGGCTTGCCATCCGTCTTAAGGCCCCGCCTCTAGCCGAGCGTCACATGATTGCAACCTGACGCAGCGCCTTTTTGGGGTGCGGCGCTAGCTGCCGCGATGTTCAGTGCGGACCCAGCGGACTGTCCCGGTGCTGGCGCGCATGACCACGCTTTCGGTGGTCATGGTCGCATCGCGCCGACGCTTGACGCCCTTGAGCAGCGAGCCATCGGTAACCCCGGTGGCGGCAAAGATGCAGTCCCCCATGGCGAGATCTTCGAGCAGGTAGATCCGGTTCAGGTCCTTGATGCCCCAGCGCCGCGCGCGGGCCTTCTCGTCCTCGTTGCGGAAGATCAGCTTGCCGTTGAACTGCCCGCCGACGCAGCGCAGCGCAGCCGCCGCAAGCACGCCCTCGGGCGCCCCGCCAGACCCCATGTAGAGGTCGATAGTGGTCGATTCGTCGGTCGTGGCGATTACTCCGGCGACATCGCCATCGGGGATCAACTGGATGCCGCAACCGATTTCGCGCAATTCGCCGATCAAGGCTGCATGGCGCGGCCGGTCGAGCACGCAGACGATCAGCTGGTCGGGCCGCACGCCCTTTGCTGCAGCGACCGCCGCGACATTCTCGCGCGGGCTTTTGGCCAGGCTGATGACGCCGGGCGGATAGCCCGGGCCGACAGCGAGTTTCTCCATGTACACGTCGGGCGCGTTAAGCAGACAGCCCTTCTCCGCTGCCGCCAGCACGGCAAGCGCATTGGGCCCGGCCTTGGCGGTAATCGTGGTGCCTTCGAGCGGATCGAGCGCGATATCGATCTTGGGGCCCTTGCCCGGCGCCCCGCCGACTTTTTCGCCGATGAAAAGCATCGGCGCTTCGTCGCGCTCGCCCTCGCCGATCACCACCGTGCCATCGATGGCGAGGTCATCGAAAGCGCGGCGCATCGCCTCCACCGCCGCCGCGTCGGCCGCCTTTTCATCGCCCCGACCAATCAGCTTGGACGCGGCAATAGCCGCCGCCTCGGTTACGCGGACCATTTCCAGCACCAGCACGCGGTCGAGCACGTTGGACGTCGCAACTTTGGTCTTATTCGGCATCGTTTACCCCTCGCGGCCAGTCGCCAGCGCGGTTAAGCCGCCAATGGGACAATGTCGAGGCAGCGTTCACGCACGATTCAGGCCCGGACGGGTGTTTCGGCCGCGGGACAGACGGGGTACCGAATGCGCAAGTTTGCCAGTGCCGCATGGACCCTGTTGCTGGTTGCGACTGCGGCTAGTGCGCAGTCGGACCCGGCGCCCGAGACACCCCCGCCGCTGACCGCTGAAAAGATCATCGAAGTGGCCCGCGATGCCTATCGCCCGGCCGGGGTATGGCATCCGTGCCCAGTGGCGACCGGCAACGAAATCGTCGTGTGCACGCACGGCGAGGACGCGTTTCGCGTCGAATCGCCAACCGACGAAGCGCAGAGAACCGGGCAACCGGGCCAGGATTCGATTCCGCGAGCGCCGAATGTCGACGGTCCGGGGATCTTTCAGGGCAAGGGCATCAAGATGGGCAAGGACCCGGAGCCCGCGCTGATCGTGGACCTGACGCACGTGCCGCCGCCGCTGGACGACGAAACCGCGCGGCTGGTCTACCGGGTCGAGGACGGGCCGCCGCCGCGTCCTACGCCGGTGCCTTAGGCAAGCAGGGGCATGACCAGCGGCGGCTCGGCGAGGCTTGAGGAGCCTTCGAGCAAGGCCAGCGCGGCGCTGACGTTGGCTTCTGGCCCTTCGTGGGTCACCAGCGCCACTAGCACTTCGCCGCCCTCTTCCGGCCGGCCCTGCTGGATCAGGCTTTCGATCGAGACCCCGCCATCGCGCATCGCCGCGGCGATTTCAGCGAGCACGCCCGGACGGTCAGCCACGGTGAAGCGAATGTAAGCCCGGCCCAGCCGGTGCCCGGGATCGGCCGGCGCAAGCGTTTCAAGCTCTGCCACCGGGACCGAGAACGGCGCGCCTGCATTGCCCCGTGCAATGTCGATTAGGTCAGCGACGACGGCACTGGCAGTCGGGCCATCACCGGCGCCGGCGCCCTGGAATAGCAGGCGACCGGCAAAATTGCCTTCGGCCACGACCGCGTTGGTCGGCCCATCGACCGCTGCCAGCGGGTGCGAGCGCGATACCAGGCACGGCTGAACCCGCTGGTGCAGGCGGCCCGCGTCAGCCGCGTCGTGGTCGGCCAGGCCGATCAGGCGAATCACATAACCGAGCGCTTCGGCCTGGGCGATATCGGCAGCGCGGATACGGCTGATCCCGGCGATCGACATCGCGGCAAAGTCGATCCGGCTGCCAAAGGCGATCGCGGCCAGGATCGCCAGCTTGTGCGCCGCATCGACGCCTTCGATATCGAAGCTGGGGTCAGCCTCGGCGTAACCGAGCGCTTGGGCTTCGCTCAGCACATCGCCAAAGTCGCGCCCGGTCCGCTCCATGGTCGAGAGGATGTAATTGCAGGTCCCGTTGAGGATGCCGTAGATGCGTCCGATGGCATTGGCCGCGGCGCCTTCGCGCAGCCCCTTGATGACCGGAATACCGCCGGCAACCGCTGCTTCGAACTTGAGCGCAGCAGACGTGGTTTCGGCGAGCTGGGCCAATTCCATGCCGTGGTGAGCGATCATCGCTTTGTTGGCCGTGACAAAGCCCTTGCCCGCCGTCAGCGTGCGCCGCGCCAGCGCCAGCGCCGGACCATCGGATCCGCCGACCAGCTCGACCACCACGTCGACATCGGCGCGCTCGGCGAGCAGCGTCATGTCGTCTTCCCACGGATAGCGCGACAGATCGACACCGCGATCCTTCGAACGGTCACGGGCGCAGATCGCGACCACTTCGATTGGGCGGCCTGCGCGCCGCGCTATCAACGCGCCATTGGTTTCGAGCAGGCGAATCACTCCGCCGCCAACGGTCCCGAGCCCGGCGAGCGCAATTCTCAGCGGCTGGGTGCGATGCGGCTCGGCCATGATTCCCCCTGTCGTTTCGCGCGCCGCTTAAGCACCACTGCCCAGCTTGGCTAGGGGGTCAGGTCCGCAGGCGCTCGCATGTGCCGAGTTGTTGCAGGATATAGCCATAGTCCCGCTTGGCCCGGTCACGCGCCGCCGGATCGCCCTGCAGGTACGAATCGGACGGTAACTGGGCTGGCAGGGTGCAAGCCAGGCGGTACCATTCGACCGAGTCGGGTGCAGGTGGGCGGGCCGACTGGTCGACGATCTCACTCCACGAAACACCCCAGCGCGGCTCCATCCCCGGACGGCGGATGACGCTGAGCGAAACCGGTTCGCCGGTGCTGGTGTCGAGGAACAGCTGGGTTTCGGATTCGCCGACCAGGTTGCCGGCCACCGACATGATGTCACGCACACCGGTGATTTTCGGCGGCGCATCAGCTTCAGCGAAGGCGGCGATCACAGTGCGGGCCAGCTGCTCGCTTTCAAGCGTGGCCGGGACCTGCGCCCCGTCGCCGACCAGTTGCAAGACGCCGGGACTGCCGGGAACCGGCGCGGCAAAGATAAGGAACCGCTGCTTCTTCAGCTTGGGCGCCCGGCCCTTGGTATCGAGCGGGATGTCGACCAGGTAATTGAGCGATTCGCCGATGGGCGAACGCGCCGCCAGCAGCGCGCTGGTGCGGGCCGTGACGTAGAGCCTTGTATGGCCGGGAGCGAGGCCCGGAGCCCGCGCCGGCTCGACTTGCGCCTGCTTGCGGACTTCGACCAGCGCCACGATCGATGCACGCTCGGTCAGCGCGGCCATGTCGGCATATGTTGCAACCGGGACAGCGGGCTGGGCGGTCTCGGCGGGCCGGGCCTGGGCCAGACATGGCACCGCCGGTACCAGCGCCGCCAACGAGAACGCGACGATGATGGCCCGCCAGGCGGGGAGCGGCGTTGTGTGCTGAGCGGGGCGCATTTTCGAATCTCCGTTAACCAACCCCCTGATCGCTGCCCTGGCGTCTGCATACAAGCAAGGAACCATACAGTGAGAAGCGTATGCGAGTGAATCGCAGGTTAACCGACAAAGGGTTTGCCCAAGGCCGCCTTCGCGGTTAAGGCTCGGCCAAATCGGGTCTGTGAACAACAAAATTGCACAGCCCCGCTGGCTCGCCCGGAGGTCAACCGGATCGGTTGGCTCCATTCTGGATGGGCCTCCATGGGTGGGTGAAGCTTTTTGAAGGCTGTCAGGATGGAACCATCCGGCGGCCCAAGAATATGCCAGGTGAAACGCCTGGCGCAGATAGACGGAGTGAAGGGACTGGATGGCATACGCTGACCAACAAATGAGCGGTAGTCGCGTCGTCGCGATTATCATCGTTGCCCTTATCCACGTTGCCGTTGGCTACGCTCTCGTGACTGGGCTCGCCTATGAGGCGGCCAAGAAGCTCGTCGAGCGCGTGACTACCGTGGATATTGAGGAACCAAAGCCAACCGAAGAGCCGCCGCCACCGCCGCCGCCGGACAAAACCGTGCCGCCGCCGCCAGTTGCGCCGCCGCCGCCGATCAACATCAGCTCAAACCCGCCGCCGATTCAGACGGTAACGACACCGCCGCCGCCGCAGCCGGTGTTCGTTCAGCCGTCGCGGCCGAACCCGCCGCCGCCGCCGCCGCCAGCACCGTCGAAGGCTCGCGGGGCGCAACCGGAAGGCCAGCGGGCGTGGCAGCAGCGGATCATGGACAACTATCCAGCACGCGCTGTGCGTGACGAGATCGAAGGCCGTGTCGGCGTGCGTGTGACTGTCGGGTCCAATGGCCGGGTTTCTGGATGCACCGTTTCCAACGGAAGCGGATCATCCATCCTCGACGAGGCAGCCTGCCAGGACATCACGCGGTATGGCCGTTTCACACCGGCACTTGACGACGCAGGCAACCCAATATCCGGAAACTGGGGCACGACAATCGTCTACCAGCTCGGCAGATAACCATCATTTCACGACTTTTCCGAAGAGAGGACTACCCGCATGCTTATTGACATCCTGGCTGTGGCCGGCGGCGACGCGGCCCCCCAAACCAAGTTTGGTTTTGTAGAAGCCATCCAACAGGGCGGTGTAATCGCCATCGCCATTCTGACCGTGCTCGTGATTATGTCCGTGGGCTCGTTCTACATCCTGATCACCAAACTGATCGAGCAGAACAAGATCCTCAACCAGTACAAAGCGATCCGCAGCAACTTCTGGCGTGCCAACACACTCAGCGAAGGTGCTTCGAAGCTCGACAAGAACAGTGCCTGGCGCCAGCTGGTCGACGACGGCCTTGCCGCCGAAGCCCAGCACTCCAAGATGACCGACACGCTTGAAGCCCATGACTGGCTTCACGGCTCGCTCGCGCGTTCGGAAGACTCGATCAACTCCAAGCTCGCTGGCGGCCTGCCGTTCCTCGCGACCGTGGGCGCGACCGCTCCGTTCGTCGGCCTGCTCGGCACGGTTATCGGTATCTACCGCGCGCTGATCAACATCGGCCTGGCCGGTTCAGCCTCGATCGACAAGGTCGCTGGCCCGGTTGGTGAAGCCCTGATCATGACCGCCATCGGTCTGCTCGTCGCGGTGCCGGCGGTGTTCGCCTACAACTGGCTGCAGAACCGCAACAAACGCATCTCGGAACTGCTCAGCGCCTTCTCGACCGACGTGCTGGCCAACATCACCTCACGCGGGGCGGTCAAGCCGGCGATTATGACCAAGACCTCGACCCAGCAGGCCGCCAAGACCACGGCTCCGGTGACTGCGCCGAGAGTCTGAAGAAGACGGACCAAACACGAGGGGCGGGCCACGGCATGCGGGCCCCCCGCCCCTCCGGTCAAGTACTGAGATAGGACAAGCGCGATGGCAATTTCAGCAGGCTCGGGCGGCGAACGGCCGATGTCGGACATCAACACTACGCCCCTCGTGGACGTGATGCTGGTGCTCTTGATCATCTTCCTGATCGCGGTTCCCGTGGCCATCCAGACCGTCGAGCGGCTCAAGGTGCCAGTCTTCGCCTCGACAGAGTCGAAGGACAAGGTCGAGAACCTCCTGCTCACGGTCATGACGACCGACGCCCAGGGACGGACGCCGCGTACGGTGAGGTCGGGCTACACCGGCGCCACCCGGACTGGCGAATGCCGCGTGTTCATCAACAACACGACCCCAGTTTCTTCGGAAGAACTCTACGACCAGGCCTTCCAGCGGCTCGACGCCATCGTCCAGCGCGCTGGTGGTCCGGAAGCCCTGATGGCCGATCCTGACCTGATCCCACAGGTGCACATTCGCGCCGACAAGAACGCTCCGTGGCGCTGCGTCGCGGGGGCCATCTACAACGTGCAGGCAGCCGGTTATCCGACTGTCGGCTTCATTTCCAACCCGGTCGATCCTGACGCCTGAGGCGCGGGTCGAACGGGCGATACTCAAGGAGTAAATTCCCATGGCTATGTCAGGCGGCTCTGATGATGGCGCGCCGATGATGGAAATGAACATGACGCCGTTGATCGACGTCCTGCTCGTGCTCCTCATCATGTTCATCATCACGATTCCCGTGGCCACCCACTCGGTCGATATCGATCTGCCGGTTCCGAACCCGAATCCACCGCCAGACATGGTGGATCCGATCAAGAACAAGATCGTGCTGACCTCCAGCAACGAGATTCTGTGGAATGGTTCGGCAATCGACCAGGGCACTTTGGTGGCCAACCTGCAGACTTCGCGAACTTTTGCGATCGAACCCGAACTGCAGTTCGAGCCGGAACCGGAAGCGGCCTATGACCTGTCGGCCAAGGTGCTCAACGTGATCAAGATCTCGGGCGTCACGAAGTTCGGCTTCGTCGGCAACGAGAAGTATCGCGTGTTCAGCAAGAGCTAGCGATTCAGGCCATTCGATAGACGGCAAAAGGGGCGGAGCGATCCGCCCCTTTTTCGTTGGCGATCAGACTTCAGGTGCCTCGTCGGGCATGTCGGGCCGCATCGCGGCGCCAGCCAAGGTCTCGGCCTCGAGCAGCAGTTCATCATCGACCGCGCCCTGCGGCAGGCTCTCGCGGCCGATCATGACCATGACAGGCACCGCCAGCGGGCTGACCCGGTCCAGTTCGACATGCACCAGCTTTTCAGCCGCGCTGTCGAGCAGATCGGCCAGCCGGGCAATATCGGTCATGCGCGAACGGGCATCGGCCCAGGCGGCGTCGATCAGCAGGTGATCCGGCTCGTATTTGCGCAGCACGTCGTAGATCAGGTCGGTCGAAAAGGTGACTTGCTTGCCGCTCTTGCGCTTGCCCGGGTGCTGCCGCTCGACCAGTCCCGAAATCACCGCCACTTCGCGGAATGCGCGCCGCAACAAATGCGATTCGGTTACCCAGTCGATGAATTCGTGGGTCAGGATATCAGGCGACAGCAACGGGGCTGGATCGGTCACCGGTTTGAGCCCCCAGACCGCGAGCGAATAGTCGTTGGCCACGAACCCGCCCGGCAACAGCCCGCGTTCCTCCATCCGCTTGGTAATCAGCATCCCGAGCGATTGGTTCGCGTTCCACCCGGTGAAGGTATAAAACACCGTGTAGTGCCGCTTGGCGTGGGGGAAGCTTTCCACCAGCAGGTTGTCCGGCCCCGGCAATTGCGAGCGCCAGTCCTGCACTTCGAGCCATTCGCGCACGTCGTCGGGAAACCGCCCCCAGCCCGCCCGGTCGACCAGCAGCGCCCGCACCCGGTCGGCCAGATGCGTTGTCAGCGGCAGGCGCAGGCCCATGTAACTGGGAATCGTGGCAGACCGCTTGGCGGCGCGCACGATCAAGTCGAGATCGCGCATCGCCTCGACCTCGAGATCCAGCCCGGCAAAGCGAAACGTATCGCCATTGCGCAGCGAGGCGGCAAACGCCTCCTCGACCTTGCCTAGCGAGCGACCATTGCGGAAGCGGATCTCGATCATCTCCGAATCGACGATGATCCCGGCGTTCATCCGGTGGCGCTGGGCGTGCTCCGGGTGCGTCAGGCGCCAGGTCCCGTCAGCATCGCGCACGATGCGCTTGAACTTGTCATAGGCCCGCAGCGCATAGCCACCGGTGGCAATGAACGACAGCACCCGGCCCCAAGCCTCTTCGTCGAGCCAGGCATACGACAACGACGAGCGTACTTCGGCCAACAACACCGCTTCGTCGAACGGCGCGGCGCAAGCGCAGCCCATCACGTGCTGGGCGAGCACGTCGAGCCCTCCCGGCCGGAAATCCTCGCCATCGCGCTGGCCTTGGTCGACCGCATCCTTGGCTGCAGTCGCCTCGAGGAATTCGAACCGGTTGCCCGGCACCAGAATCGCCCGGCTTGGCGTGTCGAGCCGGTGGTTGGCGCGCCCAATCCGCTGCAGCAAGCGCGACGAGCCCTTGGGCGCGCCCATCTGCACCACGCAGTCGATGTCGCCCCAATCGACCCCGAGGTCGAGGCTGGCGGTGGCGACCAGCGCGCGCAATTCGCCGCGCGCCATCGCGCCTTCGACTTTGCGCCGCGCTTCCTTGCTCAGCGAGCCGTGGTGGATTCCGATCGGCAGCGTATCGTCGTTGGCATCCCACAGGCACTGGAAGATGTACTCGGCCAGGAACCGTGTATTGGTGAAGATCAGCGTAGTGCGGTTGCGCTTGATCTCCTGGTAGAGCTGCGGGATCGCCCAGATTGCCGCGTGCCCACCCCATGGCACGCTCGCCCCCTCAGGCAGCAGGATTTCGACTTCGGCCGGGGCGCCTGGCTCGCCTTCGACCAACGTAACTGCATCGATGTCGCCCCACGGGGCCAACCAGCCGCGGAAAGCCTCGGGATCGGCCACCGTGGCTGACAGGGCGGCGCGCTGCATCCCCGGTGCAATCGCCTGCAGCCGGGCCAAAGACAGCGCCAGCAAATCACCGCGCTTGCCGGTGGCGAAGGCGTGGACTTCGTCGATCACCACCCGTTGGAGCCCGGCGAACATCTCGAAGCTGTCGGGGTAGCTGAGCAGTAGCGACAGGCTCTCCGGCGTTGTCAGCAAGACATGCGGCGGGCGGGCACGCTGGCGCTTCTTGCGGTCCGACGGGGTGTCACCGCTGCGCGTTTCGACCCTTATTGGCAGGCCAAGGTCGTCAATCGGCGCGACCAGGTTGCGCTGGACATCATGCGCCAGTGCTTTCAGCGGCGAGACGTAGAGCGTGTGCAGCCCATCGGGCGGCAAGGTGCCCTGGCTGGGGCAAAACGCGGCCAGTGTGGGCAGGAAGCCCGCCAGCGTCTTGCCGGCCCCGGTATCGGCCACCAGCAGCGCATGGCGACCGGCGTCGCTGGCGGCGAGCATTTCGGCCTGATGCCGCCGCACCCGCCAGCCGCGGCCGGCAAACCAGGCTTCGAGTTCGGGCGGTACGCAAGACATCGGCCGGGCGTAGCGCCTTAGCAGGCCGAGGACGAGCGGTGCAATCTGGGCTTAGTGACCCGCCTGCTCGCCGCGCTCCAGCCCCGAGGCTTCCAGTTGCTCGTCGATCTGGCCCATCAGGTGGTGGAGCCCTTCGGCGGTGAAGCTTTCGGCCCGCGCGACCAGCACGTCCTGTGTGTTCGACGCGCGCAGCAGCCACCAGCCTTCGGGCGTGGTCACGCGCACGCCGTCGATGTCGTTCACATCGGCGTCGGTCCCCTTGAGGCGCTGCTTGACCTCTTCGATCGCGGCGAACTTGCGGCTTTCGTCCACCTGGAAGCGCAGTTCGGGCGTGTTGTGCATGGCCGGCATCGCGCTCTTCAGGTCAGTGACCGATTCCCCGAGCCGCGACGAGGCCGCGATTAACCGTATTGCTGCGTATAGCGCGTCGTCGAAACCATAATATGTATCGGCGAAGAACACGTGGCCGCTCATCTCTCCGGCGAGCGGCGCGTGAGTTTGCTTCATTTTGGATTTAATCAGGCTGTGTCCGGTCTTCCACATCAGCGGCTTTCCGCCCAGCTCCGCAACCCGGTCGAACAGGGCCCGGCTGGCTTTGACATCGGCGATGATTGTCGCGCCCGGCTGCCGATTCAGCAGGTCCTCGGCGTAAATCATCAGCAACTGGTCACCCCAGATAATGCGGCCCTGCCCGTCGATTGCTCCGATCCGGTCGCCATCCCCGTCGAAAGCAACTCCGAAGTCGAGATGCTTCTCCGCGACGAGTCGCTGCAAGTCCTCCAGGTTTTCCGGAACAGTGGGGTCAGGATGATGGTTCGGAAAATTCCCGTCGACGTCGGTGAACAGCGTGTAGTGTTCTCCAGGGAGCCGAGCGACGAGCTTCTCGAGCGCGGGGCCGGCGGCGCCGTTGCCGGCGTCCCAGCCGATGCGCAAGCCCGCCAGGTTGGCCGCGTCGATGCCCGAGAGGCCGGCCACCAAGGCCTCAATATAAGCGTCGAGGACCTCGAGCGACTCAACGCTGCCCGTACCATCGGCCCAATCGCCCTCCGCCGCGAGCCGACCAATTTCGAGGATGTCGGCGCCGAAGAAGGGGCGCCCCTGAAATACCATCTTGAAGCCGTTATAATTGGCGGGATTGTGGCTGCCAGTTATCTGAATGCCGCCATCCACCTCCTCGGCTGACGCTTCGGCGTAGTACAGCATCGGGGTCGGGCCCATGCCCACCCGGCGCACGTCACAGCCGCTCGCGGTCAGGCCCTCGATCAGGGCGTGTTCGAGCATCGGCGAACTGACCCGGCCATCATAGCCGACCGCCACCAGCTTGCCGCCGGCCCGCGACAGCAGGGTGGCAAAGCCGCGCCCGATTGCGCGCGCATCATCTGGGCCGAGGGTTTCACCGATAATCCCGCGGATGTCGTATTCGCGCAGGACGGAGGAATGGAACTGGTGGGTCATCAAGGCTCCGGATTCGTGAGGCGGGAGGTTTCTTCTAACAGCAAATCGCGCGCCGCGCTGGCTTCGTGCACTTGCGCGTTGCTGCCACCGCGATCGGGATGGACTGCCGCGACGAGACGCTTGTGGGCAAGGAGGATCTCTTCGCGCGAAGCACCGGCACTCGTCCCGAGCAGCTGGCGCGCGTTGAACAGCGCCTGGGCATGGGTCGATATCTTGGGCATCCACGGCCAGCGCCCAGTGACCATCTTGAACCCGATGACAACCAGCACGGCGATGAGGATCAGACGTCCCATGATCAGGCGGCCTCGCTCGTATGGGGTGGGGCGGCTCGCGCCGGTAATGGCAGGTTGAGGTTCGCCACCAGCGAACGCAATTCCTGCCGGGCGACGAGGTGGCTGGTGCCCAGTTCGCCCAATTGCCCCTTGTCGAGCAAGGTCAGGCCCGAAGGGAACAGTTCGCGGTAGATCACGCGTTCGGACAACCCATGCGCGACGCGGAAACCAACCCGCTTGGACAATTCCGCCAGTGCCTGGTCCATCCGCCGCTGGTTGCGCGCATCGACGTGCTGCACGCGGTTGCGCACCACCACCCAATCCATCGCGCGGCGCTGTTCGTGCAACTGCTTGAGCGCGCGGGTCTTGCGCGCTTCCCAGATCAGTTCGGCATAAAAGCTCAGGCGGCGGACCTTGAACGTCTCGGCATCGACTTGCCCGATCAGGTCGAAATCGACGAAGCTGTCGTTCATCGGGGTGACCAGCGTGTCGGCCTGCGTGGCGGCATGGCGCGCGAACGGATCGTCGCGCCCCGGGGTGTCGAAGATCACGAAGTCAGCGTCCTGCCCGATTTCGGCGGTGTGGGCTTCGAGCGCTTCGATGCTGTCGCCCGTAAACACGTCGAACGCCGCACCCGGCAAATCGATTCCGCGGCGCGCCTGGGTCTCCGCCCGGTTCTCGAAATAGCGGTATAAAGTGCGCTGGCGAGGATCGAGATCGATCGCGGCCACTTTCGCGCCCTGATACGCCAGGGCGACCGCCACATGCACCGCGGTGGTCGACTTGCCGGTGCCGCCCTTCTCGTTGGCGAAGACGATCCGATAAGGGGCGCTGGTCACGGGGTTTGGCGGCTTTCTCTGGCCGCGCGGGACGGCTACTGCATTCGTGAACCGTCCTTATCGGAGGGCCACGCCCGTGCATACCGTCAACCGGCTATCCGACTTGCGCCCAGCTGTGGAAAGCTTGCGCGCGCGCGGCGAAGTGGCGCTGGTGCCAACCATGGGCGCGCTGCACGAAGGGCACCTGGCACTGGTGCGCGAAGCCCGGTCGCGGGCAGCCGCGGTAGTGGTGTCGATCTTCGTCAATCCCACGCAGTTCGCGGCGGGTGAGGATCTTGGGGCCTATCCGCGGCAGTTGGCGGACGATTCGCGGATGCTTGAGCAGGAAGGTGTCGACCTGCTGTGGGCACCCGGCGTGCACGATGTGTATCCCGATGGATTTGCCACGACAGTTTCGGTTGCGGATTTGAGCGAGACGCTGTGCGGCGCATCGCGGCCCGGTCATTTCGATGGCGTGGCCACGGTGGTCGCCAAGCTGTTCAACCAGGTCCGGCCCGACATGGCGCTGTTCGGCGAAAAGGACTGGCAGCAGCTGGCGGTGATCCGCCGCATGGCGCGCGACCTCGACCTTATGCAGCCGAGAGCCGAGCACATCCACGGGGTCGCCATCGTGCGCGAGGCCGATGGGTTGGCGATGAGCAGCCGCAACCGGTACCTTTCGCCTGAAGATCGAGCCCATGCCGCGGCACTGCCGGATGCCATGCGCGCCGGAATCGAACAGATGCGGGCCGGATCGGCGGTTTCCAGCGCCACCGAGGCGATTAGGGACCAGCTGCGGCTTGCTGGCTTCGACGTCGATTACGTGGAAGTCGCCGATGCGCAGACGCTGGCGCCGATCGAAACGCTCGGCGCGCGCCCGGCTCGGCTGTTCGTGGCCGCGCGCATCGGCGGCACGCGGCTAATCGACAACATGGCGATTGATTGAGGGGTTGGAGCGGTAGCGGGAACCGCAAATCTCCTGTAAGACGTTGATATAGAGCAGGTATTGAAATTTGCTGGCTTATCATACCCCCAAAAGTACCCCCATTCGTACCGAGAAGGGTGAAACAAAGTGTACGAAAGCAATGAGAGATAAAAATCTTCAAGGCTTTGATCGATGTGAAAAAGGAATTCTTCACACGGAATTGCCGGCCGGCCGGGGGGATACCTTCGGATTGAGGTTACAAGAGCATGGCAGGAGGGCCTCACGCGATAGGGCCCAATTTTTCTGAAAGGTGACGTAGCGGCACCTTCAAGCTTAGGTGATCGCGTGCCCGTTGGCCGACTGAATCCCGTAGCTGAGTTGCCGAACCCGATTTTACAGATCGTAGCTCCTCGGTCGATGATAAATGATATGCTTTTTCCCGTATTTGCCTGGTACTTTATGCCACCACCCCTGCATGGATGGATCATCCCTTATACCTGCGAAAGCCCGCCTCATCGATTCGGACATCATATTCATCTGATGGTCTGTATCGCAGGTCAAAAGTAGCCGAGCTGCGATATATTGGTAGCGCACTTCGTGTTCCGGGATGAGCTTTTGTACCGCTCTTATAAACTCGGCCTTAAGTTCGGAATGCCCTTCAAGTACACCAAGAGGCGCAACGAATCTCACGGATATTTCGATGTTGTGACCCGGCAATTCTACATCGCTGAAGTGAGTTTCTAATACGGCACGGTTCGAGCGGGTTAAAGTTGCTATGCGCTCCAGTTTTTCGGGAAAGCTGAACGCGAGTGCAATGGACCGTGCAGACATGGCGCCCTTTTGAATGTCAGATACCACCATCCGCCAATACTCTGGCGTTTTGTCTTTCTCGATCCTCAATGCTCCATCGTCAGCCATTTTGCGCAGTTTGCGGAGCGTGATCCCATACCGATCGCGACATTCGTATATATCCATTTTAGCCTCATATTTCCTGAGAAAGGACCGAACCGGCCACTCCAACGCGCGCCCGCGAATAATAAGTTGGTTCATCAGGCACTCTGGACGGAACTAGCTGAGATGGGTTTTCGACAATCTCAGGGGGCTCTCCCTCCTAGAGGCGCTCGATGCCCGCCAACGAATTTGTTTGTTGAACGGTTCTTTAAAAAACGGTTTTCGCTTGTCGGTTGCATCCGGATGGCTTCAGGCCGTTTCTTATCGCCACCCGCGCCCACATAGTCTTCCTATGGGATTTTCGGCCGGCGGGCAGTGGCCTCTTCCACGAGCTTGCGCAGAGAAGCTGTTGTGACCAACCGCCTCCGTCCCAGCAGGATCGTATCAATTTTCCCGTCATTAATCAGTCGATAAAGGTGTGTTCTCCCGACTCCGAGAGCGCGTGCGGAATCCTTGATTCCAAGTGTCAGTGACGAATCCACTTCGGACCTCCTGCATTTTGACGCGGCAGGACCCTTCCTGCACGATCAGTTACGATTTGCGGGTTGGCGTGCCGAACGCCCTACGGCATGAAGAATCTAATCTTCTCAGCAGATCAGTCCCAAACGGGCGCTGGGGCCGTTCAGCAAGTCGGGCTAACGAACAACAGTTCGAGCCTCTCGACAGGCGATCCGAGTTTCGTTTTCTCGGAAACGACCGGGATATAAAGCCTCACCGGGGCAAGCCTCATTGTATCCGCACACGACCGCAGTCAAGTGCAAAGCGACGCAAAGGTTCTCCCAAGTTCATTTTAATAAACGCATCCCGTTATAGTAGATCTGAGCGGAAAGCTATTACGGAGGTTTCCCATTGGCATACAGTGATTGCCCTTCAGGATTGGTAATGTGGCCTGCCCGCACATTTTTGGGGAACAGCTTTTCATACGAAAACATCAGCCTTAACTTCGGTCTCAAGAAGGACTGGACTGCAGACCTAAGGTTGAAAATCTTTCACCCAACGCCCGCGTTCGAATGATCGTGGATGATCGCGATGGGGTGGTGTCGAAACGGGCAGGTTTGGGAACGGGATAGCGGTAACCGGCCATTACACTTTTGGCGAAAGGTCGGCAGCTAGCAGACTGGGTGGCTATCGGTGCGTGGCGTGAAGCGGAGGGTTGCCTAACCTATCATCCTACTTTGCTACGCGCCGCTCGCCTTCGGCGATTTTGAGCCCAATAGCGGTCAACGCCCAACCAGGCCCAAAATCACCAAAGAGCGCATTCTGAATGGAGCTCCGTACCGACTACGGCTTTCGCAATCTCGACTAGGTGCTGATGGTGTGTGAAGAACAGCACCTGAGTGACACGGGCAACCTCGGCGAGGACACGGAAGCCCGCCTCAGCGCGTTGGTCGTCGAAGTTAACAAAGAGATCGTCGGCGAGAAAAGGCAGGCCGACCCCAGCCGCTACCGACTGCTCAAGCGCGGCGAGCCGCAGCGCGAGGAACAGCTGGTCGGTGGTGCCCTCGCTCATCGCGTCGACATCGACCATCGTGCGCATATCATCTCGCATCCCAAGAAGTCTCGGGCTGGGGCCATCGGTGTCGACCTTAAGCGTGGCGTAACGCCGTGTGGTGAGCGTCGAGAACAGCTCGCCCGCCCGCAGGAGCAACGGATCCTGATTTCGCTCGCGATACTTTTCGATCGCCCACTTCAGCGTCACGGCCTGCGCCCGCTTCAGGATGAAGTCCTCTGCCAGAACCTCCATCTCGGATCGCGCCTGCTCGGCGTCTGCGGCCGCATCGACCGCGGAGGTCTGATCCGTATCGAGGGCTGCGAAAGTCGCGCGGGCGTCGCCATACTCCGTGGCCCTCTCGTCGACCGCGGCGTTCAACTCCTCCAGCCGCGAGCCGAGCGAATCAAGTTGCGCAGCAACCTGGTCGGGGTTGGCTGCGCCGACGGCAGTCAATAGCTCCTCGAGACCGAGCCCGTCTCCCGCCTCCACGATCGCGCGCTCCGTCGCGGCGATCTCATCGATCAAAGCGCGCTTGCCTTGGGATCTCTCGATTGCCTCGCCGAGCGCCGCCCTGTCCGCCGAACCAGTCTCGGCAAGCAACGGCACGAGGCTCTGCTCAATCGCGTTGAGGATAGCCTGTGCCTCCACGAGCTCGCCATGGCGGCGTTTGTCCTCGTCGTCCAAGGATACTCTTAGGGTCGCGGCGGTCCGAGCGGCGGTAAGCCGGTCGCGAAGCAACCGCAGGCATTCTTGGACCTCGTCCGCCGACACGCCGAGCGCGTCGGCGCTCCGCCCGACCGCGGCCGCATGCTCGTGCGTGTCCCGGTCGATCCCCTCGATCCGCCGACGCAGCAAGGCTTCTGACGCGGTTGCCTCCCGCAACTCGTCGAGCACGCCGAGGACCGCGCCGCAGACCGAGACGTCGATGTCCAGACCAGCCTCGGTCAACACGGCATGCCACTCTTCTCGGTTCTTCGCTGCTGCCGCATCGACCGCCCGCTGCCTGCGATCGAGGGCGACTCCTTCGACGTCGACCTGCCCGAGCTCGGCACGCGCTAGGAGCCGCTTCCGGGCGACGTCCTCGAATTCAGCGCGGCGCGTCTCCGCCCTAGCGAGCACGGGAGCCAGCGGACCGCCATCGTCCGCGACGCTGAGCGCGGCGGACACTGCCGATCGAACGGCGTCGCGCTTAGCCTCCGACCGTTCAGCCTCAGCGGTCAACTCACGCAACTCCGCCTGCGCCGCCTCGGCGACGTCGCGATCCGCCTGCCAAGAGCTGAACCTAGCGGGATCGAACGCCG
Source organism: Croceibacterium sp. (assembly GCA_039920345.1). Classification (GTDB taxonomy): domain Bacteria; phylum Pseudomonadota; class Alphaproteobacteria; order Sphingomonadales; family Sphingomonadaceae; genus Croceibacterium_A. Next base: position 5,169 of record JBDSDZ010000078.1, on the reverse strand, counting down.
GCAGACCACCGTCGGCGAGCCGTCGCGTCCAGCAGGCGAGCACGTCCTCATGACGCTTCCGTGCCGACTTTGCGCGGGCTTCAGCTTGGCGTCGGACCAAGTCGTGCGACGCCCGCGTCTGCTCGAGCAGCGACAACCTGCCGGAGGCGTCCGCGCTGGCGAAGCGCGCATCGGCACGGTGATCGGCCGCCGACACTCCGGACTCGTAACCCGCAACCGCTTCGGCAGGAGATGGTAGCGCCGCGCCTTCGAGCAGATTGTCGCGCAGAGGTCGCCAAAGGCGGTCTCGTTCGGTCCGCGCTTCCGTCATCTCCTCTGGTGACACAGCGGTGCCGGTCGCCATCTGGGAGATCTCCAAGGCGGCGGCAGCCGACTGATCGGAGGCGCGCTGCGCGGCCTCCTCCTCCCGGCGGACCTCGGCTAAAATCTCCGCCAGCACATCGCGCGCCTCCTGAACCTCGCTGCCGTTCACCCTTGCGAGACGGGCCAAGTTGCCCTCGTCGCTAGTCCAAGGCGCGAGCCGTGCGAGTGCGTCTCCGACCCGACGCCGAGCACCGTCTAGCTTGCCCCGGGATGCATCGCAGCGCGCGTCGACATCGGTGCCTAGCGCCCTCGCGGCGTCTACGGCGGAGGTCAGCCCTTCCACCGCGTCGCTGACTACGTTCGCGGTGAGTGCCGACGCCGCCCGGCGGCGCCGCTCGTCGACGCGTTGCCGGTCGTCTTCGACCTGACGCATTGCCTGTTGCTGCTCTCCGTCCACGCGAGCAATTTCGCGCAATTTGGCCGCAACCTCGCGCTGAGGCGTCGCGTCGGCGTTTCGGCCCGCCTCGGCCCGAAGTCGTCGGACCGTCGCCGAAGCGTCGGCGAGCTCGACCTGCAGGCCAACGAGGTCGCGTTTTGCCTTCACCTCGGCACCCGCCTCGATGACCAAGCGATCAATCTCGTCGGCAACGCTCAGCACCTGCGGGTCCGCCGACAACGCGGCGCGACGCTCGGCGATATCGGCCCTTAGCCCCTCGGCGGTCGAAATCGCCCGCACCGCGTCTTCGGCCTCGCGCACTAGTCCCGCCGCAGCCACCTCCCGCTGCATGCCCAAGTCAACCACGCCGTCAAATCCAACAAGCGACGTGATCTGCTCCTCGTGCCGGCGGACAAGCGGCGCCAAACGTCGGACGCGCTCGCCCGCCCGATACTCCATCTGCACCGCGTCCCGGTCGCGGCGAGCGGAGTGGAGCGTCTCGCGGGTCCGCTCGGTGGCAACCCGTGCGTCCGACCAAGCCTTGGGCTTCAGGGCGTCGTCGCGCACCGACCGCATCGCTTCTGCGAGCTCGCGCTGGGCCACCGCGAACGTGCGGCTTCCGCGGTTGCTCGGCCCCCAGATCGCGTCAGCTTCCGTCTCCAATCGCAGCAGCTCCTCGGAAACGCCGGTCAAACCGGAGCCGGCTGCGAAAAGGGTTCGCCCGAGGTCGTTCTTCGCTTCAACCATCGCCTTTCCGCCGGAGCGGAGTGCCTTCTGATCGAGGCTGAAGGACAAGCCGAACGTATCCCGGGTCTGACCACGGAGCATCGCGGCGAGCGGGGCCTCATCGATGGCGATGTCATCTGGACCGAGCAGCGTGCCGCTGGCCCCCTTCTTGCGACGGCAAGTGAACGTCGCGCCGCTGTCCTCCAGTACCGCGCCCACTCGTAGCAGGGAATAGTCGAACAGGAAGTTGTACGGCGATCGGCTGGGGAAGCCGAATAGCAGATCGGAGACAGCCGCCAGCGACGTCGTCTTGCCCGCCTCGTTCTCGCCGTAGATTACATGGAGGTCCGGACTGCCCGGACGAAAATTCAGCTCGCAATCCTTGAAGCGGCCATAACGATCTAGCGATAGGCGGGAGAAACGCATGGTCAACCTTCCGCCATGAGACGCGAGCGCAAAGCAGTGGACGCTTTACGGAGGAGGCCAGACCAGTCACCGCGGGCGGCGGCGAGGCGCAGATATCCGTCATCGGCATCGCCAAGTGACGTGCCCGCCGTCAGCAGGAAGCGCTCTAGGTCACGGCCCAGTGCGTCGATTAGGACCAGGTCGGTCGGCGCTTCGTCAATCATGGCGCCCAAGTCATCGCCAACTACGAAGGCCGTGCGCACCGACTCAATTACCTCGACCCGGACCTTCTCGACGTACAGGTCCGAGGATATCGAAGACGCGATTGCGCGCACGTCATCGCGCAGCGTCGCGGCGTTGTCATACAGCGCGCCAGCGTCCGTCGTCTCGCCGACCAACGTCACTCGCGCGATCAGCGGCCGACCCGAAGCATTCGCACCGTCAAGCTCGGCGAGCGCGGAGCGCAGCAAGTCCGGGACGTCATCCATCGGTGCGCCGGTGCAATCGACGTCGAGGCGTGCCCACCGGATGACGTCGAGTTCGAGGCGCTCGACTGAGGTGACCTCGCCGTCCGAGACCGAGACTAGGACCGCGCCCTTGGCACCGGTCTCCCTGATGGTACGTCCCTGCAAGTTGCCCGGGAAGACGACATAAGGTGCCTCGCTTACTACTTCGAACTCGTGCACGTGGCCGAGCGCCCAGTAGTCGTAGCGGCGCGACTTCAGGTCCTCGACGCTGCAGGGAGCGTAGTTTGCGTGTCCCTGCCGACCGGCCAAGGCGGTGTGGAGCATGCCGATGTTGAAGACGTGCGGTTCGGCTGTTGGATAGCCGAGGACGAGGTTTTCGGTCACAGATGGCGTCGAGAAGCTCTGGCCATGTACGGCGACGGAGAATTCAGGAAGGCGGTGCGTCTCGGGACGCCGCGATCCGAACAGCCGGACGTTGGGCGGCCACGGTACTGTGCGCGAGATGACAGAAGAGGCGTCGTGGTTGCCGGCCAGCAAGAACGCCGGAATGCCAGCTTGGTCGAGGCGCCCCATCGCCTTCGCGAAGTAGAGGCCGGTTCCCATGTCGCGCCAGTCGCCGTCGAACAAGTCCCCTGCGACCATCAAGAAGTCGATCCGCTCGTCGATCGCGCACTGCACTAGGTTGTCGAACGCGGTGCGCGTCGCGGAGCGGATCTCTTCGACTGGCAGCCCCTCGTAACGCGAGAGGCCATGCAAGGGGCTGTCGAGATGGATGTCAGCTGCGTGCAGAAACCTAAAGCTCGTCAAGCTCATCCCCTACTTCTCAATCGGCGCCGCACATTTTGACTCGCCGACGAGCTAACGCGATGAATGTGTGCGCATTTCACCGCCACTTACAAGTGCTGGGCACGTTCGAACTGGTTAATGAAGATCGTGGTCTGCTTTCGTTCTGAATGGGTTGTTGGTCTGGCCCCAAGCAAAACCGAGGTATATTTGCGGTCGCTAGGCGCCTCGCGCTCAGCCGGCAAAGTGCTCCCGGATATAGGCAGCTGTCTGACTAGGACTAAGCTCTTGCGTTGAGTTGCCCGATCGAACGAAAAAACGTTCCGCCGGATTCCCTTTTCCGTCCGCAGTCGTCACAAATACGGCTGCTGGTGAACGGTCGATGTCCACCCTACAAACGTCCTTGCCGTGTTCCTCAGCGAAGCTCACCCGGATACGGGACGCTCGATACGCCTGACCGAAATGATTAGTCAGCACGCTAGTCAGGTGCAACTGCAGCTTGTCCCGATTGCCGCCCAAGCAAGCGTAGTCTCGATCCAGCCCCCGCACTTCGCCGCTATCGGCAACGCCGATGAGTAGCGTCCCGCCTATCCTATTGGCGAAACCGGCTAACGTCTTCACTACGACTTCCTCGAGTTTCTTGTTCGTCGTCTCCAGCGCAACGTCCCAGCGTAGCGTCTCCTTAAACTCCAAGGTATCGTGCTCACCCTGCGCAATGAGAGTCGCAATCGTTGAAACCGGCTTGGAAGCCTTTATCGCGACTGGTGCTTCGGCGCCCGCGACGAGCATGCCGTTTCTTCGTTCAATCCATTGCTTCCTAATGGTCGAGCCCACAACCTCGGCGATCAGGTCCCGCAGCTGCCCGCTCGTCGATTTGAAACCCAGAGCGCGTGACACGGCCGTGCAAACTTGTTCGTCAGTCGCCCCATAATTGGCTCTAACTACGTAGAGCACCGCCAGTTCGATCTCGGCCGGCGGCAGAGCGTCGCACCGGCGGAGCGTTTGTGAGGTGACCTGACTACGGTCACGCACGATAGGCGCCCGGCCTGCAATGGACAGGAAGTCGCCCTCACGGGCCAACCTCCCGGTGTGCACGGACACGTCGATCGCTAACTCCACAGAGTCTTGAATCCGTCCGCCAGCCCGCTTCAAGCCCCAAGCATCGCGCATACGGTTCACTACCTCATCGACGTGGACTGGGCCCTCAACCTCGACCACGGCCTCCGCGAGGTTCGACAATGCGCCGCGGGGCGTTTCATGAAGTTCACAGGCGAGATGTCCAGGTCGCGTCAGGATGGCCTCTGAATACATCACACTCGGCGCGGTCTCACCGGACGGCACGAACCCAATCTCCGTGACGTCCTCGCGGTCGACAGCCACGATCTCGAAGGGTGCCGCACTAAGTGATTTCGACCCTGTCGCTGCTGCGTCGTGCTCCTCCTTCGCCGCCTCAATGCGGGAGATTATCAGCTCCAGCTGCTCGTTTGGACGCTGAAACCAGTCGGTGCTCCATACGCGATAGATCGCCCAGCCGTGGCTCTCTAATACAGACTGTCTGAGCCGGTCACGGTCACGGGCCGAGCGCGCGTCGTGATAAGATGCTCCATCGCACTCGATGCCTAAGAGATACCGCCCCGGCCGCTCGAGATCTGCGACCGCCAAGTCGATGAAGAAGCCGGCAAGACCGACTTGATGATGCACTTGGTAGCCGCGTGCCTGCAAAGCCTTCGAAACCTGCTCCTCGAAGACACTATCTTGATCGCGGCCGGTGCTCTCTGCGATCGTCATGCGACCAGTGCGCGCGAAATGCATGAACATCCGAAACGCAAAAACGCCCTTCCGCGAAGCTGCGAAGTCAGGATCTATGTCCTCGTCCGTCATCGATGAGAACACGTCGCAACGCTGTTTAGCGCGACTGATGAGGACGTTGAGCCGCCGCTCGCCACCGTCAGTTCCAAGCGGGCCAAAACGCATAGGCACGCGGCCGCCGGAAACTGTCGGGCCGTAGCCGACAGATATAAATATGACATCGCGCTCGTCACCCTGCAC